>JBEKZS010000076.1:0-21032 GCA_049509635.1 Roseiarcus sp. | reverse complement strand
GAGCGGGCGTGCCGGGCGATCTGGGAGCGGATGACGGCGCGCGGCGACGTCTATCTGTCGAAATACGCCGGCTGGTATTCGGTGCGCGACGAGGCCTATGTCGACGAGAGCGAACTCACCGAGGGGCCGGGCGGCGTCAGGCTCGCCCCGAGCGGCGCGCCGGCGCAATGGGTCGAGGGGGAGGAGAACTATTTCTTCCGCCTCTCCGATTTCGCCGACCGGCTGCTCGCCCATTACGAAGCCAATCCCGATTTCGTCACGCCCGAGACATATCGCAACGAGATCGTCGCCTTCGTCCGGCGGGGCCTGAAGGACCTCTCGATCAGCCGGACCGCGTTCGACTGGGGCGTCCGCGTGCCCGGCGACCCGCGCCACGTCATGTACGTCTGGGTCGACGCGCTGACCAACTACCTGACGGGGACCGGATTCCCCGACGATGGGCCGCGGGCGGCGTTCTGGCCGGCGGACGCGCATGTCATCGGCAAGGACATCACCCGTTTCCATGCGATCTACTGGCCGGCCTTCCTGATGTCGGCCGGGCTCGCCCTGCCCAGGCGGATCGTCGTGCACGGCTTCCTGTTCAGCCGCGGCGAGAAAATGTCGAAGTCGCTCGGCAACGTCGTCGCGCCGGCCGAACTCGTCGCGCGCTACGGGCTCGACCCGATCCGCTATTTCTTCCTGCGCGAAGTCCCGTTCGGCCAGGACGGCAATTATTCGCACGAGGCGATCGTCGCGCGCATCAACGCCGATCTCGCCAATGATCTGGGCAATCTGGCGCAACGCTCGCTGTCGATGATCGCGAAGAACTGCGCCGGCTCGGTGCCGGACTGGCGCGCGAGCGCCCCGACCGGCGAGGACCGCGACATCCTCGCGCAGGCCGACGCGCTCGTCGGCCTCGCGCGCGCGGAGATGCGCGACTACGCGATCCACGATTACCTCGCCGCGGTGTTCGACGTCGTGGCGAAGGCCAACCGCTATTTCGCCGCGGCCGAGCCGTGGCGGCTCGCCAGGACCGATCCGGCGCGGATGGGAACGGTGCTCTATGCGACGATCGAGACCCTGCGCATCGCGGCGGTCCTGCTCCAGCCGGTCATGCCGACGGCGATGGCGGGCCTGCTCGATCTGCTCGCCGCGCCAGCGGAGGCGCGCGACTTCGCCGCGCTCGGGGACGCCGGCGGGGCGGGGCGGTTCGACGCGCCGCATCGGCTCGCGCCCGGCGTCGCGCTGCCGGCGCCCACGCCGATATTCCCGCGCTATGTCGAGGCCGGGGCCGAGGCGCCATGAGGCTCGTCGACAGCCATTGCCACCTCGATTTTGCCGACTTCGCCGACGAGATCGACGCGGTCGTGGCGCGCGCGGGCGCGGCGGATGTCGCGCGGCTGATCACGATCTCGACGCGAATCGCCCATGGCGCGCGCCTCGTCGCGCTCGCCGAACGGTTTCCCGAGGTCTATTTCACGATCGGCACCCATCCGCATCAGGCGGCCGAGGAACCGGTGACCGACGCGGCGGCGGTCCGGGCTTTCGCCGCGCATCCCAAATGCGTCGGGATCGGCGAGGCGGGGCTCGACTATCACTACAATTACGCGCCGCCCGAAGTCGCCGCCGCCGTGTTCCGCGCGCAGATCGGCCTCGCGCGCGCGCTCGGCCTGCCGCTCGTCATCCACGCCCGCGAGGCCGACGCCGACATCGCGGCGATCCTGACGGAGGAGATGGGGAAGGGCGCGTTCGCGGCGGTGCTGCATTGCTTCACCTCGTCGCGCGCCCTCGCCCAGACCGGGCTCGCGCTCGGCCTCTACGTCTCCTTCTCCGGCGTGCTGACCTTCAAGAACGCCGAAGGCTTGCGCGAGATCGCCCGGGAAATCCCCGCCGACCGGATCCTGGTCGAAACCGACGCGCCGTTTCTCGCCCCCGTCCCGCATCGCAGCCGGCGCAACGAACCCGCCTTCGTCGTCGAGACCGCGCGCGTCCTGGCGGCGGTGCGCGGCGTCGACCTCGCCTCGATCGCCGCCACGACCAGCGCCAACGCCGCCCGCCTGTTCGCCAAGATGCCGCCGGCGGGCGCCGCGCCGTGAGCCTGACGCTGACCATCCTCGGCTGCGGCTCGTCGGGCGGCGTGCCGCGCGTCGCCCAGGGCTGGGGCGCCTGCGATCCCGACAATCCGCGCAATCGGCGCCGGCGCTGCTCGGCGCTGCTGGAGTGCGGCGCGGCCGAGGGGACGACCCGCGTGCTGGTGGACACCTCGCCCGATCTGCGCGAGCAATTGCTCGCCGCGTCGGTCGACAGGCTCGACGCCGTCCTGATGACCCATTCGCACGCCGACCACACCCACGGCATGGACGACCTGCGTCCGCTGGTCATCGCCATGCGCAGGCGCATCGACATCCACATGGACGAGGAGACTTCGCGGGTGGTCCGACGTTCGTTCGGCTACATTTTCGAATCGCCGCCCGGGAGCCTCTATCCGCCGCTGCTCAACGACCATCGGATGGCCCCGGGCCTGCCGGTGCGGATCGCCGGCGCCGGCGGAATCGTCGAGGCGCAGCCGTTCCGGCTCGACCACGGCGAGATTTCCTCGGTCGGGCTGCGGTTCGGCGCGCTCGCCTACACGCCGGACGTGAAGCGCATTCCGCCCGAGAGCGAGCCATTCCTCGAAGGGCTCGACGTCTGGATCATCGACGGGCTGCGCTACAAGCCGCACGAGAGTCATTTCTCGGTCGACGAGGCGCTCGCCTGGATCGAGAAGATGCGCCCGCGCCGGGCGATCATCACCAACCTCCACACCGACCTCGATTACGAGCAACTCCGCCGCCGGCTGCCCGCGCACGTGACTCCGGCCTATGACGGGATGCGCATCGACGTCCCGGGCTGAGAGCGGGCTCGGCCGGGCCCCCGCCGAACGGCCGATGCTGGTCCAGCAATAAGTTCCATAATATACATTATGCGAATCATTGACGAGCGACGATTTCCGCCCGGACGGGTCGCGATCCGCCGCGCCGGCCCTGCCCTGCAACGCCTTCCCATGGATTGCGCCCGGCCGGAGACCTCGACGGCTGGACGGGCGGGATTGACGGTCGGTGGGTCGGCCGATCAGGTTCTGGAGAGTGCGTCGAGAGTCGGCTGCATGGCGGCGAGGCCCGCGTCCATCGCGCCCGCTATGAAAGGCGCAAGCTCGTCGGGCAGGAAATCGCAAATCCAGACGACGCGGGCGCCGAGCGGCTCCGAAAAGACCTGGAAGGAGGCGTTGTAGTGGCGGGCGCGCCCGCCTTCGAGGGTCCAGACCAGCCGCCTGGTCTCGGGATCGATGGCCACTATCGGCTCGCGAACGGTCGTCCCGTTGGCGAAAGTGACGAGTCTGGCGTTGCCCTCGAGCCTGGTGTCGACGACGAAACCCGGCACGAGCCTGACATGGAGCGCCCCAACGTCCGCGGCGGCGGCCCAGACCGCCTCGGCGGGGGCGCGCGTCAGCAGTTCCTTCCTTATGCTGGCCATCGGCTCCTCCTCATTTCAGGATGCAGGAAGCCGGCCCGAGGACGCAAGCCCGAGTCAGTCTTCTCAACGAGGATGGAATTTGGACAATTCCGCGAGGGCGGCATCGGGCCTGACGTCGACCTCGCCGGCGCCGGTCGGTTGCGGCTCGACTGGGCGCCAGGGAGCCCGCCGCGACGACAGCCGGGGGTGCGACCTGGTCGGAGTGGCGGGATTCGAACCCACGACCCCTTGTCCCCCAGACAAGTGCGCTAACCGGGCTGCGCTACACTCCGACGCCGGCCCTTATAAGGGAGCCGGTTGGCACATGCAATCGGCGCCAGGACCGGCGCGCGAGGCCGGTCAGCCGGACCGCGCGAGCGACAGGATGCGCTCGCCTTCGGTGATTTCGGCGAGCGCGGCGCGCAGCGTCTGGATGTCCGCCTGGGTGAGCGCGGCGCCGACGCTTGCCGGCGTGGCTTCGGGCGGCGCGGGGCGCGCGGCGAGCTTCGGCCGTTCGCGGTGCGTCGGCGCCGCCGGCTCGCGGGCCTCGTCGCCGCCGAGACTGCCCGCGATCACGGCGCGCGCGCCCTGCTCCTTGAACAGCCGCTGAACGCCCTTGATCGTATAGCCCTCGCCATAGAGCAATTGCTTGACCGCGCGCAGGAGTTCGACGTCGTCGGGACGATAATAGCGCCGCCCGCCGCCACGCTTCAGCGGCTTGATCTGCGGGAAGCGGGTCTCCCAGAAGCGAAGTACATGTTGCGGCAGTCCGAGGTCCTCGGCCGCTTCGCTGATCGTGCGGAACGCCCCCGGGCTCTTGTCCGCGGCGCCGCTCACGCCGCGGCCGGCGTCCGCGCCGGGCGTCGGATCAATCCCGCTCGCCATTCGACGCCGACCCGCCGTTGATTCGCGCCTTCAGTACGTTCGACGGCTTGAACACCATCACCCGGCGCGGCAGGATCGGCACTTCGACTCCGGTCTTCGGATTGCGGCCGATCCGCTGGCCCTTCGAGCGCACCACGAAAGAGCCGAACGACGACAGCTTGACCGTTTCGCCGCGCGCCGCCGCGTCGCATATTTCGTCGAGGACCGTCTGCACGAGATCGGACGATTCGGTGCGCGACAGCCCGACGCGCTGGTACACCGCCTCGGAGAGATCCGCGCGGGTTATCGTGCGCGCGGCGGAGGGGCGGCCAATCTTCTGCTCGGACATGGTATTCCCCAACTCGGATTCAGCCCGACGAGCCCAGCCCGCGCCGTCATGCCAGCGTAGCGCTCGCGGCGACGGCAACCGATGTAACTGCAATACCTTAGTGCATAACGGGACCGAATTGAAACCTGGACCATGGGCTCGCGGCAAAAAATTCTGTAACGTGATGTGACGTAATCGCCGCGAACTCGCGCGACGGTCGACGGTTGGTAGTCGGGCGACGGAAAATGGCCGACGTGGAATCAGCTATCGAACGCGGGCGGGTCGCGCTGGTGACGGGCGCGTCGCGCGGCATCGGACGCGCGAGCGCGCTGGCGCTCGCCGGCGCCGGCGTGCATGTCATCGCGCTGGCGCGCAGCCAGGGCGCGCTCGAGGAGCTGGACGACGAGATCCGCGCGCTGCGCCCCGGCGCCGAGAGTCCCGCCACCCTCGTTCCCTGCGATTTGCGCGACCAACCGGCGATCGATCGGCTCGGCGAGGCGATCTACGAGCGCTGGGGTCGGCTCGACATTCTGGTCGGCAACGCCGGCCTGCTCGGACCCCTGTCGCCGCTGCACCACGTCGGTCCCACCGATTGGGACGACGTCATGACGGTCAACGTGACCGCCAACTGGCGGCTCATCCGGGCGCTCGATCCCCTGCTGCGGGCTTCGACGGCCGGCCGCGTCGTCTTCGTCTCCTCGGGCGCCGGCCACCGCGCCGAGCTGCGCGCCTACTGGGGTCCCTACGCCATATCCAAGGCGGCGCTCGACGCCCTGGCGCGCACCTATGCGGCCGAAACGGTCAACACTTCGGCGATCCGGGTCATGCTGGTCAATCCCGGGCCGCTGCGCACGCGAATGCGCGCCTCGGCGTTGCCCGGCGAGGATCCGGCCAGCCTGCGCACGCCGGAGGCGCTCGCTCCGAAAATCCTCGCGCTATGCGCGCCGGACTGGCGGGAAACCGGCAAGCTCTATGATTTCCCCCAGGACAAGGTGCTGTCGTTCCGCGCGCCCGAATAGCGCGCCGGCGCCGGCGCGCACGCGATTTTGCTTGCGCTCGCGGCGGCCTGGCCTATAAGCGCGCCATTCGAAGCGTCCCGCTGGGGGCTGAACGGAAGGCATCGGCGCGTTCGCGCCTTCGCATGCAGGGCATCCCGCCCGGCTTCCCGTGTTCCCGCCTTCGATAGATCCGGTCGAGCCTTTCCACGGGCTCGAAGGGCTCAGCGCGGGGCGCCACGCAACGATGCAGGAAAGGCTCATCATGGCTCTCTACGAGCATGTCTACATGGCGCGTCAGGACGTGACCGCCCAGCAGGTCGAAGCCCTCACCGAACAGCTGAAGGGCGTGCTCGCCGCTCACGGCGGCTCCGTATCGAAGGTCGAATATTGGGGCGTGAAATCGCTCGCCTATCGGGTCAAGAAGAACCGCAAGGCGCATTTCTCGCTGCTCAACATCGATGCGCCGTCGGCCGCGGTCGTCGAAATGGAGCGCCAGCTCGGCCTCAACGAGGACGTGATCCGCTATCTGACGCTGCGCGTCGACCAGCACGAAGAGGGTCAGTCCGCCATGCTGCGCAAGCGCGACGACGCCGACCGCGACGATCGCGGCGATCGCCGCGGCGCCCGCTTCGATCGCGGCGACCGGCCCGATCGCGGCGACCGGTCCGATCGACCGCGCCGCCCGCGTGAAGACGCCGCTCCGGGAGGAACCCTCTGATGGCCGCCGCCCCTCGCCGCCCGTTCTTCCGTCGTCGCAAGACCTGCCCGTTTTCGGGCCCGAACGCGCCCAAGATCGACTACAAGGACACCCGCCTGCTGTCCCGCTACATTTCCGAGCGCGGCAAGATCGTGCCTTCGCGGATCACCGCGGTTTCGGCCAAGAAGCAGCGCGAGCTCGCCCAGGCGATCAAGCGCGCGCGCTTTCTGGGCCTGCTGCCTTACGTGATCAGGTAGCGGCTCGGCTTCCGGCGCGCGCGTCGCGCCGCGTCGAGAAAGGATGGATCGCGCCCGACGGCGGGCGCCAGAGAGCTGGGCGAGGCGGCGCGCGCCGACCTCTCCCTAACCGCCCGAGGGCGCGGGACAGCGAACGATGTTGCAACGGGTGAGTGTCGCCATCGGCGCCGGCCTGGCCGCCGCCCTGCTGTTCGCCGTCATGGCGAAGGGCACGCCGGCCGCCATGTTTCTGTCCCGATTCGCGCCGTTGCCGATCATGATCGCCACCCTCGGCTGGGGCTTCGACATGGGCGCGCTCGCCGGAGCGATCGCGACCGTCTGCGCCGCCGCCCTCCTCGATCCCGCCACCAGCGGATTGTTTGCCGCTTCGGTCGCGCTGCCGGCGTGGGTTCTGGGTTTCGCCGCGGCGCTGCCGCGCGGCGGCCTGTTTGGGCGCGCCGCCGGCGAAGGCGAACCGCGATGGTTCCCCGTCGGCGGAATCGTCGCGCTCGCCGCGCTGGCCGGCGCGCTGGTCGGCGCCGAGGCGGTGGCTTCGGTGGTCGTGAGCTACGGCGGCTACCAGAAGGGCGTCGAGTCGATCGCCGGGCAGCTGGCGCCGATGTTCAAGGAAACGCTGGACGGCGTCCAGGCTCTGCCGGGCGACATGAGCCTCGACGAGATCGTCGTGAGCGTCGTCGGTCTCCTGCCCGCCTTGCTCGCGGCGACGACCTGCCTGATATTGTGCGCCAATCTCTACGCCGCCGCGCGCGCGGTTCAATTGTCGCAGCGGCTGGCGCGGCCATGGCCGAACCTGCCGGAATCCCTGGTTCTGCCGCGATACCTCGGGATCGGGCTCGTCGCCTGCGCGGCGCTTGCGCTGTCGCTGCGCGGTTTGGCCTCCGACATCGCCTGGATCGGGGTCGGGGCCCTGGGGTCCGCCTATGTGATCCAGGGGCTCGCCGTCGTTCATGCGCTGTTGCGCGGGTTCACCGTTCGAATCCCGGCGCTGGTCGCGTTGTACCTCATATGCCTGCCGACGGCGATCTGCGCCCTGCCCGCGCTCGCCATCCTGGGCCTCGCCGAAAGCCTGCTGTCGTTGCGCGCGCGCCGCGCGGCGGCGGCCGACGCCAACCCCGAAACGAAATCGCAAGGAGAGACGAAATGGAAGTGATTCTGCTGGAGCGCGTCGCCAAGCTCGGCCAGATGGGCGAGACGGTGCGGGTCAAGGACGGGTTCGCGCGCAATTTCCTGTTGCCGCGCGGCAAGGCCTTGCGCGCCACCGAGAGCAACAAGAAGAAGTTCGAGGGCCAGCGCCACCAGCTCGAGGCGCGCAATCTCGAATTGAAGAACGAAGCGCAGGTCGTTTCCGAGAAGCTCGACGGGCTCAGCTTCGTGGTCATCCGGCAGGCCGGCGAAACCGGCCAGCTCTACGGTTCGGTGTCGGCGCGCGACATTGCCGAGACGATCACCGCCGCCGGCATTTCGGTCCATCGCAATCAGGTCACCCTGCTCCACCCGATCAAGACGCTGGGGGTGCACAAGACCCCGGTCCATCTCCATCCGGAAATAGCGGCCATCGTCAACATCAACGTCGCCCGATCGCCCGAGCAGGCCGAGCGCCAGGCCAAGGGCGAGGATCTGTCGGTGCGCGAGGAGACGTCGATGGACGATCTCGGCCTCGAAGTCGGCCAGGCGCTCGCCGAGGCGGGCCCGGGCGAGAGCCTCGGCAGGGAGTGAACGAGCGCCGGTCGGCCCGGCCGCTCGTTGCTGCTTTACGCTGGCGCCTCAGCGGCCTGGAGGTCGTTGCTCGCGCGCTCCCCGAGGCGCGGCGCCGGCGGCCGCCTGGCCGGAGCGTCGCTCAGCCGAACCGGAATTCGCTGATATGGCGGTATTCCTGGTCCGGGCGCAGCACGCACGGCGAGAAATGGCGCCGGTTCGGCGAGTCGGGGAACGCCTGCGGCTCCAGGCACAGGCCGGCATGCGCGCCGTAGCGGGCGCCGTCGAGCCCCGGGACCGGGCAATTCAGTTTCGCCGCGTCATAGAACTGGACGCCGGGCTCGCTGGTGTGGACCTCGAGCCGCAGGCCGTTCTTCGGCGAGCGCACCGTCGCCATGTGCGCGGTGCCGTCCTGGCCGGGCTGGTCGAGCGCGACGAAATTGGTGTCGTAGGTCACGCCCGCTCGGTTGCGCACCGGCCGCGCCGTGCGGAAATCATACGGCGTCCCGGCCACCGCGCGAATCTCTCCGGTCGGGATCAGCTCGGCGTCCGCCGGCGTGTAGAAATCGCAGTTCAGCGTCACCTCGTGATCGAGGATGTCGATCGCGCCGTCGAGATTGAAATAGGCGTGCTGGGTCAGGTTGACGACGGTCGGCTTGTCGCAGACCGCCGAGAGTTCGACGCGCAGCGTCGCCGGCTCGAGCATCGTGTAGACGCACCGGGCGGTCAGCGCGCCCGGGAAGCCGGCCTCGCCGTCGGCGGATTGGAGCACCAGGGTCACCGACGAATCCGTGTGCTCGCCGAGCTGCCAGACGCGCTTGCCGAACCCGTGCGGGCCGCCGTGGAGCGTATGCTTCTCGCCCGGTTTGACGTCGAGGACATAGTCCGCGCCGTCGAGCGAAAAGCGCGCGTTGGCGATGCGGTTGGCGAAACGCCCGGGAACGGCGCCGAAGCTCGGGGAATGGGCGAGGTAGTCGGCCATCGAATTGAGGCCGAGCACCACGCGTTGCGGACCCCCGGGCGTCGGCACGATCAGATCGCGCAGCACCGCGCCCCAACTGAGGATCTTCGCGACCGCCCCTGCTTGCGAAGCGATCGTCGCCTCGACCACCGGAGCGCCGTCAGCCTCGCCGAAAACGCGAATCGTCATAGCGACCTCCTAGCCCGCCGATTGCGGGGCGCCGACGATGACGCAAGCGCGCCGCCGCGTCAAAGACTTGGCCCGGCCGCCCCGCGCGCGTCCGCCGCCCCGGGCCTCGCCGTGCGCGCCGCGGCCTCGACTTCGGCGAACAGAGCGAGGTAGCGCCGGCCGACTTCGTCCCATGAGAATTTCGCCGCGTGTTGCGGGCCGCCGGCGGCGAGCCGCGCCCGCAGGTCCGGATCGCGCGCCAGGGCGAGAAACCCGCGCGCGATGTCGGCGTCGGAAAACGGATCGACGAGCAAGGCCCTGCCCGCGGCGACTTCCTGGGTCGCGGTCGCCGCGCTGGTCAGCACCGGCGTCGCGCAGGCCATGGCTTCGACGATCGGCAGCCCGAATCCTTCGTAGCGGGAGGGAAACAGGAACGCTTCGGCGCCCGAAAGCAACGGCGCCATATGGGACTCCGCGACATGGCCGATCAAGCGCGCGCGCGGCGCGCAGACGGCCGCGTCCGCCTCGCCGAACACATGGCCGCGGGCCATGTCGCCGGACACGACGAGATGGAGGTCGTCGGGCAGAGCCGGCAGCGCGCTCCGCCAGGCCCGCAGCGCGCCGGCGAGATTCTTGCGGCGATCCGAGGTCGCCTGGAGCAGAAAGTAGCGCGCCGGCAGATCGAGCGCGGCGCGGGTGCGCGCGATCGCGGCGGCGGTCTGCGGCCGAAAGTTCGCCGACACGCCGTTGCCGATCACCGCCACCGCTTCGGAGGCGACGCCGAGCCGCTCGACGATGCGCCGGCGCGAGAATTCCGACACGGTCACAATTCGCGCCGCGTTGCGGACGAGTCGGGGAATCAGCGCGGCGTAGAACGCGCGGAACGAAGCGGTGAAGAAATCCGGCGTGTCGAGGAACGCCACATCGTGCAGCGTGACCACCTGCCGGCGCATCGCGATCGGCCCGGTGGCGGATGGCGACCACAGCAGATGGCCCCGCGCGCGCCAGGGCAGCACGGTCTGCTCCCACAGATGCCCCCGGGCGCCGGCGAGCGGCCGCGCGGGCGAGATCGCCAGAGCGCCGTCGAGCCGCTTCATGACCTCCGCGGCCACCCGCTGCTGGCCGCCGGTCGCGAAAGCGGCGACGCGCATGTTGACGGCGAGCCGCACGGCGTCAGGCCCGCCCGCCGGCGGCGCGGCGGCGCCGCGCGCGTCCACGCGCCGCGCCGGCCGCCGTGAGATTCGACCCGCGCATCCCCACCCCGCTCCCCCGGCGCCCGATCGGCGCCGGAACAGGCAATAAAGCCAAGAGATTACGCAATCCTTGCGCCTGCCCGCGGGCGGTTGCGACCGCTCGCGCAAATGGCCCCGCGGGCGATCGTTCTATTTTTGTTCCGGTCGCCTGTGCTACCCTTGCCCGTTCTGATTCGAAAGAAGGTCATTGATGGACGACGATCTGTTCGGCGGCGCCCGCGGCGCGGGCGGCAAGCCCGCGCCCCGAGTCAAGCCCGCCGCGCCGCGCGGGGGAACGCCGGGCGAAGCCGACTACAACGCCGCCTCGATCGAGGTCCTCGAGGGGCTGGAGCCGGTCCGGCGGCGGCCGGGCATGTATATCGGCGGCACCGACGCCAACGCCCTCCACCATCTGTTCGCCGAGGTGATCGACAATGCGATGGACGAGGCGGTCGCCGGCCACGCGAGCTTCATCGAGGTCGCGTTCGAGGACGGCGGCTGGATCAGCGTCACCGACAACGGGCGCGGCATTCCGGTCGACGCCCATCCGAAATTCCCCAAGAAATCGGCGCTCGAAGTCATCATGACGACGCTGCATGCGGGCGGCAAGTTCGACAGCGACGCCTATCAGGTGGCGGGCGGCCTGCACGGCGTCGGCGTGTCCGTGGTCAACGCCCTGTCGTCGCGGCTCGAAGTGGAGGTCGCGCGCGGCCAGACGCTCTATCGCCAGGTTTTCGAGCGCGGACGTCCCGCGACCCGGCTCGAGACGGTCGGCAAGGCGCCCAACCGGCGCGGCACCAAGGTGCGCTTCCTGCCCGACGAGCAGATTTTCGGCAAGGGCGCCCGCTTCGATCCCGCGCGCATCTTCAAGATGGCGCGCGCCAAGGCCTATCTGTTCGGCGGCGTCGAAATCCGCTGGCGCTGCGCGGCGGCGTTCGCCGACGCCAAGGTCCCGGCCGAGGCGACCTTCCGCTTCCCCGGCGGCCTCAAGGATTATCTGGCCGCCGATATCGAGGGCCAGGGTCTCGTCGTCGATCAGCCGTTCTTCGGCAAGGTGACCAAGCCCGGCGGCCACGGCTCGCTCGAATGGGCGATCGCCTGGATGGCCGGCGAGGACGGCTTCGTGCATTCCTACTGCAACACGATCCCGACGCCGGACGGCGGCACCCACGAGGCGGGACTGCGCGCCGCGCTGCTGCGCGCGCTCAAGGATCACGCCGAACGGATCGGCCAGACCAAGCGGGCGAGCGCGCTGACCGCCGAAGACGTCATGGCGACCTGCGCCGCGCTGATCTCGGTGTTCATCCGCGAGCCCGAATTCCAGGGCCAGAACAAGGGGCGGCTGCAGACCGTCGAGGCGGCCCGGATCGTCGAGAACACGATCCGCGACGCGTTCGACCATTGGCTCGCCGCTTCGCCGAGCCAGGCGACGAAACTGCTGGACTGGTCGGTCGAGCGCGCCGAGGAACGGCTGCGCCGCCGCGCCGAAAAGGATGTCGCGCGCAAGTCGGCGGTTCGCAAGCTGAGATTGCCCGGCAAGCTCGCGGACTGCACGAACACTTCGGCTCAAGGCTCAGAATTGTTTATCGTCGAGGGCGATTCCGCGGGCGGCTCGGCCAAGCAGGCGCGCGACCGCGCCTCGCAGGCGATCCTGCCGCTGCGCGGCAAGATTCTCAATGTCGCCTCCGCCACGCGCGACAAGCTCGCCCAGAATCAGCAATTGTCCGACCTCATGCAGGCGCTGGGCTCGGGCGCGGGATCGAGCTATCGCGGCGCCGACCTGCGCTATGACAAGATCATCATCATGACCGACGCCGACGTCGACGGCGCCCACATCGCCTCCCTGCTGATCACCTTCTTCTACCGGCAGACCCCCAAGCTGATCGAGGAGGGCCATCTCTATCTGGCCGTTCCGCCGCTCTATCGCCTGACCCAGGGCGCGAAGTCGATCTACGCGCGCGACGACGCCGACAAGGATCGGCTGATGAAGACCGGCTTTTCCGGACGCGGCCCGATCGAAGTCAGCCGGTTCAAGGGGCTCGGCGAAATGCCGATGCGCGACCTCAGGGACACGACGATGGATCCGGGCAAGCGCGCGCTGCTGCGGGTCGCCGTCGTCGAGGCGGAGCGCGAGGCGACCGCCGATGCGGTCGAGCGGCTGATGGGCGTCAAGCCGGAGGCGCGCTTCGCCTTCATCCAGGAACGCGCGCCGCGCGCGGCCGAACTCGTCGACATCTAGCCGCCCGCGCAAGGTTTCCTTAACCATGTCGGCGCAACCTGCTGCGACAGGGCATCGGGGATCGGCGATGAGGCCAGGATTTTGGACGCATGATTCGGGGTCGACGGTCGAATACTTCGCCGTCGGCGCCGCGCTCGTCGCGGCCGCGGCGCTGTTCCTCGGCTATTCGGCGCAGCAATGGGCCAGCGAGGGCGAGATGCCGTCGCTCGCGTTCGTCAGCTCGGACCAATATGTCGCCAAGAAGTCCAAGCCGCCGGGCTTCGACTCGATCGACTATTCCACGACCGGCGCGACCAATCGGCGGTCGGTCGTGCTCGATCCCTGCACGGGCCGCCAAAAGTCCGAGTGACGCGTCCGACGTTCGGGCGTCCGCCGCCGATCGACAGGACCGGCTGGATCGCCATATTGGTCGGCACGGCGATCATCGCATGGTCGGGAGTCCTCGTCCGCTTTCTCGACGTCGGGCCGCTCGCCGGAGCGGCGTGGCGCATGGCCCTGGCGGTTCCGGCGCTCGCCGTCTGGGCGCGCCTCGCCTCGGCGCGCTCGATCGGCCTCGCCGGCCCCGCGGTTTTCGGCTTCCTGACGCTGGCCGGCCTCGCCTTCGCCGCCGATGTCGGCTCGTTCCATATGGCGCTGACCGGAACCAGCGTCGCCAATGCCTCGTTCATCGGCAATGTCGCGCCGATTCTGACGGTGGCGGGCGGCGCGCTGCTGTTTTCTGAACGGCCGCCGCCGCGCGTCTGGTTCGCGCTCGGACTCGCCCTGCTGGGATCCTGGGCGATGGCGGGCCTGGCCGCGCCGGGCCGGCTCAACCCGGGCGATCTCCTCGCGCTCGGCGCGTCGATTTCCTACGCGGTCTATCTGCTCGTCATCAAGCGGCTGCGCGCCCAGCTCGATGGGCCGACCGCCACGCTGTGGTCGGCCGCCGTCTCGGCGATCGCGCTCGCCGGCGCGGCGGGGGCGCGCGGCGAGATCCTCGTGCCGCGCAGCGCCTCCGGCTGGCTGACCGTCGTCCTGCTCGGCGTGGTGTCGCACGCCCTGGGGCAAGGCCTGACCTCGGTCGCGATCGGACGGGTGCCGGTCGGCCTGCTCGCGCTCGTCATCCTCGCCCAGCCGCCGGTCTCCGCGCTGCTGGCCTTTCTGATTCTGGGGGAGACCATGAGCGGCGCGCAGATCGCCGGCGGCGCCGTGATCCTGACCGCCGTGCTGCTGGCGCGACCGGGTCAGGGCTAAAATTGTTCAGCCTGAATTGGGCGCGAATCATCTGGCACTGCCTTAAAAAATGCGTTATCTTGGCTGCTCGATTGCGCGGGCTGCTGTTTCCTGCGCATCACAGCAGGCCACAGATGCGGTCATTCGATGGTGCTTCGTTCCGGCTTCGCGCCATCGCGTTGCGGCGCAGGGCGTCTCGTGCGAGCCGCCGCCATCACGCAGACCGCTGTCATGGGACCGATGCCCCCCGGGATCGGGGCCGTTGCGCGACATGACGAGACGGGCTGCCCTCTTTAAGACTTTCGGGCGCAACGATTTCGCCCTCATTGGGTTTCGCCGTTCGGGCGGCGATGCGGGCCGGAGCCACATCCGGCCCGTCACGGTTTGAAAACGGCGGAGACTTAGGGATATCATGAGCAAGGGTAAGGATTTTCGAGCGCCGAGGAAGCGCGGGTTCGACGACGACGGGCCGATGCCCTACGAATCGCGGCCGCGCACTTCGCGCAGCTTCGACAGCGGCGCGGCTGGATTTGCGGGCGGTCCGCCCAGCAGCGCGCCGGGGGCGCCGGCCGCGCCGGCGACGGGGCCGACGGTGGATGCGATCGTCAAATGGTTCAAGTCCGACAAGGGCTACGGCTTCGTCGAACTCGCCAACGGCCAGGGCGACGCGTTCCTGCACGTCAACGCCTTGCACGCATCCGGGCACGATTCGGTGCCGCCGGGGGCAAAGCTGCGCGTTCAGGTCGGCGCCGGGGCCAAGGGCGCGCAGGTCACGCGCGTGCTCGAGGTCGACACCGCGGGCGCCGTCGAGCGCGCGCCGCAACGCTCGTTCGGCGATTCGCCGCGGCCGCCGCGGCGCGCCGCGCCCGATCCGTCGACCGCGGTCAGCGTCGCCGGCAAGGTCAAATGGTTCGACGACGCGAAGGGCTTCGGCTTCGTGGCGAGCGACGACGGCGGCAAGGACGTGTTCGTCCATATCTCGATCCTCGGCCCCGCCGGCGTCACCCATCTGGCCGAAGGCCAGAGCGTCAACATGCGGGTCGTCGACACGCCGAAGGGCCGCGAAGCCGTCTCGCTCTCGATCTGAGCGGAATGTGCGGCATCAAGATCTCCGAGGCGAAGCCTCGGAGTCCGGGCGCGCGGCCGTCACATGGCGCGCGCTTTTTTGTTGTCGACGCCTCGGCGCCGCCTGGCCGGAAGCAGGAACCCCGCCGTGAAGCCTTCGCGTGAAATCGCCCGCCTGCTCGAAATCATGGCGGCGCTGCGAACGCCGGCCACCGGATGTCCCTGGGACCTCGAACAGAGTTTCGCGACGATCGCGCCCTACACGATCGAGGAAGCCTACGAGGTCGTCGATGCGATCGAGCGCGGCGACATCGCCGATCTGCGCGACGAACTCGGCGATCTCCTGTTGCAGGTGGTGTTTCACGCTCGGCTGGCGCAGGAGGCCGGACTGTTCGATTTCGGCGGCGTCGTCGAGGCGATCACCACGAAACTGATCCGGCGCCATCCGCATGTGTTCGGCGCCGCGCGCGGCCTTTCGCCCGCGCAGGTCAAATCGCTATGGGCCGCGATCAAGGCCGAGGAGCGCGCCGATCGCGCCGCGGCGCGCCGCGCGGCCGGGGCGGCCGAGGAGCCGGCGGCGGGCGCGCTGACCGGCGCGCCGCTCGCCCTGCCCGCCCTGACCCGCGCGGTGAAGCTCCAGCAGAAGGCGAGCAAGGTCGGTTTCGACTGGAACGACGCGGCGGCGGTCATCGCCAAGCTGCGCGAGGAGGCCGACGAGATCGAGGAGGCCCTGGCGGCCGGCGATCCGCAGGCCGTGAAGGGCGAGGTCGGCGATCTCCTGTTCGTGGTCGCCAATCTCGCCCGCCACCTCGGCGTCGATCCCGAGGCCGCGCTGCGCGGAACCAACGCCAAGTTCGAGCGCCGGTTCGCCCATATCGAGGCCGAACTCGGCCGCCGGGGCCGCACGCCGGCCGAGGCGAGCCTGGCGGAGATGGACGCCTTGTGGGACGAGGCCAAGCGTGGCGAACGGGCCCCCGCGTGAGCGCCGGCGCCCCGCCGAGCGCCGATCCCCGATGAGGGGCTCGGCCTGGTTTCGGGATGACGCTGTCGGCGTGACACGCCGATTCGATTGAGCGTGGGGGGATTGCGATGGGGGATCTCGGCACGGCGCGCAAGGTCGTCATCGCCAGCTTCCTCGGCTGGATGCTCGACGCCTTCGACTTCTTCATCATGGTGTTCGTGTTCACCGACATCGCCGACGAATTCCACGTCGCGCTCCTGTCGGTGACGTACGCGGCGTTCCTCACCCTGGCGATGCGCGCGATCGGCGCCGTCATCTTCGGCTGGCTCGCCGACCGCTTCGGGCGCCGGCCGCTGCTGATGGCGAGCGTGCTGTGCTACTCGGTGATCGAATTGCTGTCCGGCCTGGCGCCGGGGCTGGCGAGCTTTCTGGCGCTGCGCGCGCTGTTCGGCGTCGCCATGGGCGGCGAATGGGGCGTCGGCAGCTCGCTGACCATGGAGACCATCCCGCGCCACTGGCGCGGATGGGTCTCGGGCCTGCTGCAATCGGGCTATCCCGGCGGCTATTTCCTCGCCACGCTCGTCTATTACTACATCCACCCGCTGTTCGGATGGCGCGGCATGTTCATCGTCGGCGCCCTGCCCGCCCTGCTCGTGCTGTACATCCGTCGGAACGTGCCGGAGAGTCCGGACTGGACGGCGCGCCAGGCCGCGCCGCGCCCCTCGATCGTCGACGTCCTGCGCGGCCATGTCGGCCTGGCGATCTACGCGATCGTGCTGATGACGGCGTTCAACTTCTTCAGCCACGGCACCCAGGACATCTACCCCAACATCTTCCTGAGGAAGCAGCACGGGTTCGACCCCGCCACCGTCTCGAAAATCACCCTGATCTACAACGCCGGCGCGGTGATCGGCGGCATCCTGTTCGGCATGCTGTCGCAGCGGATCGGCCGGCGCGTGACGATCGTGATCGCGGCGCTGCTGTCGCTGTTCGTCCTGCCGCTCTGGGCCTTCGGCGAAACCGCGCTGACGCTCGGGATCGGCGCCTTCCTCATGCAGATCTGCGTTCAGGGCGCCTGGGGCGTCATCCCCGCGCATCTCAACGAATTGTCGCCGCCGAGCATCCGCGCGACGTTTCCCGGCGTCGTCTACCAGCTCGGCAATCTGCTCGCTTCGTACAATCTGACGCTGCAGGCCGAGATCGGCGCGCAATGGAATCCCCCCGATTACAGCTGGGCGCTCGTCGGGGTCGCCGGAGTGGCGGCGCTCGTGATCGCCCTGCTGGTCGGATTTGGAATCGAAGCCCGCGACGTCTCGATGGGCGAGGCCCCGATGGGAGAGGCGCCTTCGCCACGGACGGGGTGATGGGCGCGCCGCCGCTGTCGACGAGCCCGGCGCCTGTGCGGCCGCTGATCGGCCAAGCAGACGATCGCGGCGCAGCCGACGGAACCAACGCGCCCTCGCGGCCGACGACCCCGACCCCGGGCCGTGGTCTTCGCTCGTTCTCGCGCATCGTCGGCGCCGAGCACAGATCGAGAAGCGACCAATCGCGGCGGGGATGCGGCCCGGTCGCTTCCAAACAGCCGGCTCTCAGAGGAAACGTGTATCGGCCGGCGCGCGATCGTAGCGATCGTGGCGGCCATCACTATACTGGATTGGCCCGGCCGCCAGTTCCTCGGTATCGACGTTGTCGAGCAGGGGAACCTGGATTGCGTAGAAGGCGCCGCCCATGGCTTCCATCTCGCCACGCGCCGGCGTGCGAATGCCGCACATCTTGCAGAAATGAAATTCGATCGCCGGTGCGGGTCGACCCGGCGGCGTCCACTGGTACTTCGCCTGGGAATCAGCGCCCGCGGTCAGGCGATAATTGCCAGCCGGGACGAAGGTGAGCCAGGACCTGGCCTTGGTGCAACTCGAGCAGTTGCACTTCACGGTCCCCTGGGCGATGTCGATCTCGGCTTCGAAGCGAACCGCGCCGCAGTGGCAACCGCCGGAATAGGTTTTGAGGGTCATGTTGGGGCCTTCCCTTTGATCGTCGAGTTGGTTTCGATGCGAGCTGCGCCCCCATTACGTTCGGCGACCGCCGGGAGATACGCGTCCCGAGCTTTCGTCTTGGGAATGTTTGCGCATGACGCGCGCCGGCTCATTCGCCCTCCACGGCGATCGACCGAGCCGCGTCGAGAATCCAAGGACTCTTGATGTAGTCGGTAATGCCCGTGATCCGCCTGCCATGCACCTCGAGGCGAATGGCGGAGAATGGCGCCAATCCGTCGACGTCATCGCGCAGGATCAGGACAATTGTCTCGCCATCCAAGCTGCCGAGCGCCATTCGCCAAGGGATAATGGGACGCTCATATTCGACGAAGTAGGGGGAGTCCGCCAGTCGCCCGGCAAAACACTCGGTGACCTGCAAGCGCGCGTCGGCGCTGGCCAGTTCTCGCACACCATCCCAATCGCGTTTGTTGAAACGTTCGACATACAAGCGGAGGATTTCCAGCGTCTCCTCATTGGTCGCAGCCTTGCGTTCGACCGCCTCAGGCGGCGTCGCAAGTTTGGCTCGGCCGCGATTGAGGGCGGCTTTGACGCCGCCGACCGTGGAATCGACGAGATCGGCTATCTCGTCGAGCGAATAATCAAAAACGTCCTTCAGGAGCACACAAGCTCGCTCTTTGGGCGGCAGCTTCACGACGAGCCTCTCGACCGCGCGGTCGACCTCCCGGCCTGCCGCGTCAACCGGCGAAACCGATGCGGGGCCGGCGGCGGCGGCTTCGGCCTCCTCCCGGACCTGCCGCCTGCGCAGAAAATCGATGCAGCGGTTGTGGACGATCCGGAACAGCCACGGCTCGAGTTCCCGGCTGTCGTCATAGGTGTCGAGCTTTCGATAGGCCTCAAATACGGCCTCCTGCATCACGTCTTCGCCGTCCAAGACAGATCCGGTCATTCGCGCGCAGTAGCGGTGCAACCTTGGGCGCAGGTGCGTGATGGTTTCGAGGAATGCAACGTACCTCGCCTCGAAGAGGCCAGTTGCGTCAAGTTCGGTCCGGAGATCAGTTGGGTTTTCCATGCCGAGCTCTACGCAGCCGAACGCCTTCAGGATACGCCCGAGCCGACGACGAAGTAAAATTGCGTTCGCGTTTTCGCCCGACTCCCGACCATCGCCGCCAGACGCTCGCGAGCGATAGTCCCGCCGGGAGAACTACGCCGGAGGAATGAACGGCGACAATGGCGCGATGCGGTGGGCGTCGATCAGGCGCGCGCCGGGGTCTGAGCCCGCCTCAAATCCTCAGCGCAGGATTTTCGGAAGATTCCGCGATGACCCCTGGAGTGCGTTTTATGGAAGATTCTGCGATGACCCCGCTCTGCTGGCCGCGGCCGCATTGGTCGTCATCGGCGGGCTATGGTCGGCCTTCGGCCAGTTCTCGTCCGCCGGGAGCGACGCGAGCGCCGGATCCCGGCTCGTCGCGGTCTGCGGGAGCTCGGCGAGCGGACGCCAGGTCCCCGCCCCGGCGACCCTCGCCGATGGGGTTTGCGAGACCGGTTCGAAGTGAAGGGGTCGACCCGGCGGGCGCGCGCATGAACGCGACGCGAGCCGGTCGGCAGGGTGTGATGGGCGTCGGCGCGATCGAGGGCGGGCGAGTCGGCCGTGCGCCGGAATCGAAGCGATCCTTCCTGTAAATCAGAATTAGCGCTCTGGCGGCCAAGTGGCGAGGATTTCGAGGCCGAGCCGGCGTCGCAGACCCGGCCCGAACCGCGGCGACCGGGTCCGGCGCGCGGCCTCGTCCGCAGGCCCGGGCTGCGCAAGGACGGTAAAGTCGGATCAGGTCCTTGATATCGCTCGGTTCAAGGACGCGAAATGACCCTTCGCTGATGCTGGAATCAAGGACTCCAGCCGGTTTGACGGCCGTCGGGACCTGGTTGACCCCAAAACGGGTCGATTTGCGGTCGATATCCGGCGAAAATGCGGATCTGGACTCCTGACCTCCGGCTGGCGACGCGAGCCTGCCTGGGCGCCGCGCGGGCGCACGACGCCCGGCCGGTTCAGAACCGGAACAGCGGCTCCGAGGAATTATATTCCGGCGCGGTCGACTGGCCATAACGATGCGTCATGTCCATGAGGTTGCTGTGGCTGGAGGCGACGGTGTCGCTGTAATAATGGTTCTCCGACCCGGGCGAAGCGTAGGTGCTCGCGCGCAGCTCGACGCCCGGCGCCAGATCCGGCGCGCGCCGCGGCGCCACGGCGATGGCGTGGGTCTTGTCCTTGTGCCGATGCTGGGTCGTCTCGGCGCGCGCGCAGGTCGCCGCCGTCAATCCGGCCACGGCCGCCGCCACTACGATCAGATTTCGCGGAAATAGCTGCATTCAATGCTCCTCTGGGCGCGCGACGCGCCGGATTCATTCGCGACGTTGTGATGGGAGTCCGTGGGGATTTGACCCGGCTCGATCATAGCACGAAACGCGGCGGAGCGGAAAACGGATATGACGCTGATCCGGCGGGCGTCTGACGCCGTTGTGACGCGGTGGCCGTGGCGGGCGGAGGCGGAGGGGCCGTCGCGACAGGCCGGGCGGGGGCGCGCGCCCGGCCCCGGCGGCGCGGACGCCCGCCGATCCGGCCGCGATGATCGGCGCCTGGAGCCAGCCCGGCGCCGCGCGGTTTCTCTTTTACAGAAATTTTGCTTGACTCCAGCCATTCCCCGGTCCATGATCGCGACCATTGGAATCGACGGCCGGGACGAGCCGACAAAGGCAAGGAGATTCACCGTTGAGCCCGAGGCCGCCCATGACCCCAAAGAGGCGTAACGGCCAAGTCGCCGGCTCTTTCAACGTCGAAGCGCACTGCAAGGCGATCCTCGCGGTCGCCGGGTTCGGTTCGTTCGGGGCGCCGTTC
>JBEKZS010000075.1:0-21225 GCA_049509635.1 Roseiarcus sp. | reverse complement strand
ATCGCCCGGCCCGCGGAATGGGCCGAGGGCGGCGAGGCCCCGCGCATCGTCATCGAGCGGTCGCGCAAAGCCCAGGGCGCGCTCGCGCCGGGGCTCGGCGCGCGCGCGCTGGTCCGGGTGACGTTCGACCCCGACGCCGGCCCGAACGAGCCTTCCTATTCCGGGCGGGTCGTCAAGATCCTCGACAGGGCGAAGGCGCGCCTGCTCGGCGTCTATCGCGCGCTCGAAGGCGGCGCCGGACGCGCGCTGCCGATCGAGAAGCGCGGGCTCGCGCGCGAACTGTTCGTCCCCGCCGGACTCGGCGCCGAGGCCGCCGACGGCGATCTCGTCGCGCTGGAGACGGTCCGCGAGGGCGGGTTCGGCCTGCCGACGGCGCGCGTCGTCGAGGTGCTCGGCTCGGTCAAGTCGGAACGCGCGGTCAGCCTCATCGCGCTGACCGCCCATCGCATCCCGCATGTCTTCTCCGAAGCGGCGCTCGCGGAGGCGGCGGCGGCGCGCCCGGCGCCGATGGACCGGCGCGAGGACTGGCGCGCGCTGCCGCTGGTGACGATCGACCCGCCCGACGCGAAGGATCACGACGACGCGGTCCATGCGGCGGCGGACGAGGATCCCGCCAACGCCGGCGGCTTCGTCGTCACCGTCGCGATCGCCGACGTCGCCCATTACGTGCGGCCGGGTTCGGCGCTCGACCGCGACGCGCTGGAGCGCGGCAATTCGGTCTATTTTCCCGACCGGGTCGTGCCGATGCTGCCCGAACGCATCTCCAACGATCTCTGCTCGCTGCGCCCGGACGAGGACCGCCCGGCGCTCGCGGTGCGGATGATCGTCGGCGCCGACGGGCGCAAGCGGCGCCACAGCTTCCATCGCGTGATGATGCGCTCGGCGGCGAAGCTGTCCTATGAACAGGCGCAGCGCGCGGTCGACGGCGCGCCCGACGCGACGACGGCGCCGCTGCTCGACGACGTGCTGCGCCCGCTCTACGCGGCGCATGCGGCGATCAGGATCGAGCGCGACGCGCGCAATCCGCTCGACCTCGACCTGCCCGAGCGCAAGATCGTCCTCAACCCCGACGGCTCGATCAAGGGCGTGCGCTGGCCCGAGCGGCTCGAGGCGCACCGGCTGATCGAGGAATTCATGATCCTCGCCAATGTCGCGGCCGCCGAGTCGCTGGAGGGCGCCAATGCGCAGCTGATCTATCGCGCCCATGACGCCCCGAGCGTCGAGAAGATCAACGACCTCAGCCAATTCCTCGCCACGCTCGGCATCAAGTTCGCCAAGGGCGACCGGCTGCGCCCCGCCCATTTCAATGGCGTGCTCGGCCGCGTGCGCGGCGCGCCGGCCGAGGCGCTGGTCAACGAGGTCGTGCTGCGCTCGCAGGCGCAGGCCGAATACACGAACGAGAATTACGGTCATTTCGGCTTAAACCTGCGCCGCTACGCGCATTTCACCTCGCCGATCCGCCGCTACGCCGACCTCATCGTCCATCGCGCGCTGATCCGCGCGCTGAGCCTCGGCGCCGGCGGCCTGCCGGACCTGCGCGCGCGCGACCTCGCCGACGTCGCCGAGCGCATCTCCGCCGCCGAGCGGCGCGCGATGGCGGCCGAACGCGAGACGATGGACCGATTGATCGCCGCGCATATGAGCGACCGGATCGGCGCGAGCTTTTCGGCGCGCGTGTCCGGGGTGACGCGTTCGGGCCTGTTCGTGCGGCTGGCCGAGACCGGCGCCGACGGATTCATTCCCGTCTCGACGCTCGGCGCCGACTATTTTCGCTTCGAGGAGGGCCAGCGCGCCCTGATCGGGACGCGAACCGGCGAGACCTTCCGGCTCGGCGACGTCGTCGAGGTGAAGCTCGTCGAGGCGGCGCCGTTCGCCGGAGCGCTGCGGTTCGAAATGCTGTCGGACGGCGCGCGCGGAAAGGCCGCCCGCGCCGGTTCGCCGCGCGCCGCCGGCGGCCGGGCGCGACGCGCCATGGGAAAGGCGACCCGTTCATGACCCAGATCATCCAGGCGGTCGCCGACGATCGGACGGGCCGGCGCGATCTGGGCCCCGCCGTGCGCCGCGGGCTGATGGGACGCTGTCCGCGGTGCGGCGAGGGGCGGCTGTTCCGCGCCTATCTGAAGGTGGTCGACGCCTGCCCGGTCTGCGGCGAGGATCTGCATCACCAGCGCGCCGACGACGCGCCGCCGTACATCACGATGCTGCTGGTCGGCCATCTGGCCGTGGCGGGCGTGATGGCGGCCGAGGCGGTGCTGCCGACTTCGTGGATATGGCTGGGCGCGATCGGCTGGATGAGCCTGGCGCTGGCGCTTTCGCTGCTGTTGCTGCCGCGCGTCAAGGGCGCGCTCGTCGGCTATCAATGGGCGCTGCGGATGCACGGATTCGGCGGCGCGGACCGGGACGCGCCTTGAACGACCCGATCTCCCCGGACCTGACGGAGGCGCTGCGCGTCGAGGCGGCCCTGCGCAAATCGGCCAACGTGCGGCCGCGCGACGCGGCGACGCTGATCCTGCTCGACCATTCCGGCGCGGCGCCGAAGGTGCTGATGGGGCGCCGCCACGCCGGGCACAAGTTCATGCCCGGCAAGTTCGTCTTCCCCGGCGGCCGGGTCGAGTCGAGCGACCGGCGCATGGCGGTCGCCGGCCCGCTCGACGCGGTCGTCGAGGAGAAGCTGTGCGCGCAGACCCGGCGCCCGTCGGCCGCCTTCGCGCGCGCGCTGGCGCTGGCCGCGATCCGCGAGACCTTCGAGGAGACCGGCCTCGCGCTCGGCGTCACCGATCATGGCGCGCCGACCGGCGCGCCCGCCGGGGCCTGGGCGCGGTTCGCGGCGACCGGCGTATTTCCCGCGCTCGACCGGCTCGATTTTCTCGCGCGCGCGATCACGCCGCCCGGCCGCCCCCGGCGCTTCGACACGCGGTTCTTCGTTTGCGACGCCGCTCTCGTCGCCCATCGGGCGCCGGGAATCGTCCATGCCGAAGCCGAACTGGTCGAATTGATCTGGACGCCGCTCGACGAGGCGGAGCGGCTCGACCTGCCGCTCATCACCCGGGTCGTCCTGGCGGAACTTGCGGCCGCCGGGCGCGCGGGAATGAGCCGGTTGCGCGCCCGGCCGTTCTATCATCACGGGCGCAAGCGCTGGCTGCGCGACGAACTCTGATCGTCAGGCCGCGCGCAGCAGCGGCGCGAGCCGGGCGGCCAAGGCGATCAGCGCGAGATGGTAGTGCTTGGCGGTGCGCATCGAGCGCTGGTAGCGCGACATCACGATCTCGAGGAGCTCGTCGAGAATCCGCGCATCCGCGTCGGCGAGATCCGCATCGTCGATGCGGCACTCGTCGAGCGCTTCGAGCAGATTCCGGCGCAGGACGACATAGGCGGCCATGTCGCCGGCCATCAGCACCCGCCACAGGCGGGCATGCAGGCGCGCAAGCTCGCGTGGCAACTGTCCGGGTTCGAGTCGGGCCTCGTAGGACTCCACGAGAAGATCGAAGATGACCGGCTGGGACCATTCGAGGAGGCCGGAAAGTCCCACGGCGGCGTCGGAATTGATCATGGCAGGATCCCACGGACATCGCGAACGCGCCCGAATCACGCCAACCAGCGGGCACCAGCGTCTCGCGCAATGGTTAGCCAATGGTTAACGGGCTCGCCGCGGCGCGCCCGCGCGTCGGCTCAGACGGATCAGCGCCGGGGACAGGAGATTGAGCGCGAGCGCCAGCAGCGCCTGGCGCGGATCGACGAAGCTCCAGCCGATCGCGATCAGGGCGGAGCCGACCAGCATCGCTTGCGCGACCTCGCGATCGCGCCGGGCGGTTTTGTCGGTCAGGCCGGGCGTGTGGCGCAGCAGCGCGAACGACAGCAGTCCGATCAGCGCGGTATTGCCGGCGTAGAGCCAGATCGCGGGCGCGAGGCTCGCGTGCTGGCCGACCGCGGTGGTCGTGAACGGCACGCAGGTGACGAGGAACAGAAACGCCAGCAGGTAGCGCGCGTACGAGGGCCCATAGTCCTCCGGACCGCCGCGCAGCCGCAGCATGGCGAGCCAGCGGACGCCCAGAACGTAGAAGCTCAGCGCGTAGGGCAGGAACTTGGGCCAGAGCGCGAGGATCGCCGTCGCCAGGGCCGCGGAATCGGCGGGCTCAAGATCATCGGGCAGCCGGACGTCGAGCGCCAGGAGCGTCATCGAGACCGCAAAAATCGCGTCGCCGAAGGCGTCGAGCCGCTGCCTGGGATACAAGGAAGCCTCCGCCCCCGGTCTGGCGCGATTCTGGGCGCCGACGCAACGATGGCGGGGCCCGGCGGCGGAAGATTGTCGCCGCGCCGCGCCGAACCCCGATTTTCTTGACTTGTCGCCTTGCGCCTCTATGGTGCCGCGCAATCGGCGCTGGCGCGTTCTCCGCCGGCGTCGTCCTGATCAAAGGACCATCCTCCGGCGCCTCCGGTGCCGCGTCATACGGAACCAGACCATGGCCAAGGCCGCCTCCATCAAGATCAAGCTGCTGTCGAGCGCCGACACCGGCTTCTTCTACGTCACCAAGAAGAACGCCCGCACCAAGACGGAAAAGTTCACCTTCAAGAAATACGATCCGGTCGCGCGCAAGCACGTCGAGTTCAAGGAAACCAAGATCAAGTGACCGGCCGGCGCGCCGCGCACCGGCACGCCGAGCCGACCGACGGGGCGCTCTCTGGAGCGCCTTTTTCTTTGGGCGCGCCGCGCCTATTCCGGGACCGACCGACCCGGCGCCGCCGGGCGTTCGCCCCTCTTCACGCGCTCGGGGGTCGCCGGCTGTTCCCGGTCACCATGCCCGATTCATGCTGATATTCAGAAAATCTGCTTGACATATTCCAGCTTTCTGGATAGGGATACGCTCATGGTCGATGCGCGGCGGCGGGCGCGAAGCGCGAGGGGAATCTGAAAGGGGCTGATCTTTGCGTAACTCCCGAGGCGCCCGCTTCTTCAACGTCGAAGCGCCCTCCGGGGCGATCCTCGCGATCGCCGGGTTCGGTTCGTTCGGGGCGCCATTCGGCCTTGTTCCAGCGCTTGGCGCCGCCGGGCCTTCGAGCGCCCCGGAAGCGCGGCCGCCGCGGGGTCGCAAGCGACTTCCACCTGCTCGCAAGCCATTGGAATCTCAATAAATATCATGAAATCTGGAAATCATTTCCGAAGCCTTCCGGTGGCCTTCCGAAGCTTTCCGAAGCTTTCCAAAAATTTTCGGGCTGGGCGACGCAGGGGGATGGCCCGCGGATTGCGGCGATGGCCTGAACGGCGCTCCGATGACGACGGCGGACCATTGCTCGGAAAATCGGCGGCCTTCCCGCTTGGGAGTTACGCAAAAACCGCAGCATCGAACCCGCGCCATGGCGGTCCGCGCTCATTCCGCGACTTTGCGACCTCTGAGACAAATCATGGTGATTGCCGGCTCTATCAAGATCTGCGCTCACGCTGACCTATTGGGTCTCCGGCGCGGCGTCCGCAGGGTCGGCGCGCATGGCGCCCAGCCCCTGCCCCGGCCGGGCGATCCGATCGTTGCGCGCGCGCTTGGGCGCCGGCGACCAAGGGCGATCCTCGAGCCGGGATCGCGCGGCCTCGATCCGGAGATCCTCGCCGTCCCGGACGAGGCCGACGGCGCCGGTGGCGGCGAGGCGGCGCTCGTCGAAGACCTCCGCCTTGCAATCGCCGGGCGCGGTGAGCGCGCTGACGACGATGTCGGCGCGCGCGCAATCCTCCTCGAAGGCGAGGCGATCCTCGACGAGGGCGAGCGACCGGCCGTCGGGCAAGGCGCCGATGCAGCCGAACCGGTCGCACGGCGAAGCGCGATCGCGCGCCTCGGCGGCCGCGCGACCGTCGCCGTCGGCCGCCAGCCATTGGTCGGCGGCGAAGGCGTTGAAGCGCCGGCCGAGCACCGCCAGCCGGCCGTCGGCGCCGCGCAGCGCGACCTGCTCGCCGCCCGGCGCGACGATGACGTCGTAGCGCGGCCCGCTCGCCGCGCCGATCGCGCCGATCAGCGCGAGCGGAAGCGCGGTCGCGCGCAACAGCCAGCTGCGCCAGATCAGCGCGGAGCAGACGGCGAGCCCGAGGAACGGCAGCGCCCAGGGCGCGAAAGCGCGCACGTGCAGGGTCGAGCCCGGCGCCTCGGCGATGTGGCGCGCAACCCACAGGATGAACCGGATGCCGGCGCCGACGTAGAGCCAGACCGGCGCGTCGAGGCCGAGCGGATAGAGCGCGGTCCCGATCAGCGCGCCCGGCACTGCGAAGAATTCGATCACCGTCAGGGTGAGCGGGTTGCCGATCAGCACATAGGGGCTGAGATCGTGGAAATGATAGGCCATGAACGAGGCGGTGGCGGTCGTCGCGCACAGCGTGGCGACCAGCAGGCCGAGCGGCTTGTCGACGAGACGGGCCAGAAGGCGCCCGCGCGGGGGCTCGCGCGCCCTCATCGAAAACGGATCCTCGGCGGGCTCCTCGCGCCCGAGCCGCGCCTCCATCACCGCGACCAGCGCGCCGACGGCGGCGAAGGAGAGCTGGAAGCTGACGCCGAGGATCGCCTCGGGCTCGAGCGCGACGACCGCGAGCACGGCGAGGCCGAGATTGCGCATCGTCACGGCGCGGCGGTCGAGGATCACCGCGCCGAGCACGATCAGCGTCATCACCAGCGCGCGCTCCGTGCCGACCCGCGAGCCCGTGCAGACGTCATAGGCGACAGCGCCGAGGATCGCGATTCCGGCCGCCCATTTCTTGATCGGATAGCCAAGGGCGAGCGTCGGCGAGAGCGCGAGGCAGCGGCGCGTCGTCCAGAAGAATATTCCGGCGACCAGCGTCATCTGGACGCCCGAAATGGTGATGATGTGGAAAATGCCCGCTTCCCGGATGAGGTCCTTGGCGTCGTTGGAGAGGAAATCGCGCTTGCCCGTCACCATCGCCGCGGCGATCGCGCCCTCGTCGCCGCCGATGATCGTCTCGACGCGCGCGGCGAGCGCATTGCGCGCATGGTCGATCGCGGCGCCCAAGCGCACGGACGCCGGCGCGTCGCCGGGAGCCGGCGCGGCGACGACCTCGCCGAGCGTCGAGCCGACGGCGCCGACGCCGGCGAAATAGGCGTCGCGCGAGAAATCGTAGCCGCCCGGCAGCGCCGCGTGCGACGGCGGCAACAGCCTCGCCGTCAGCGCGACGAAGTCGCCCGCCGCGACATCCGGGGTCATTCGCGTCGTCACCCGCACCCGGCGCGGCGCGATCCCGGCCGGCATGTCGCCGGCGTCCGCCACGCGCAGGACGAGCCGCGCGCCGACCGGGCGGAAATCGATCTCCTCGACGAAGCCCTTCAGCTTCACGATGCGGATGTGGTCGAGCACCGGCGCTGCGACCCGCGCCGTGCGCAGGCCCATCGAGAGGAATCCGGCGCACAACGCGCAGACGCCGACGCACAGCGCGAAGGCGAGGCGCCGGCGGCGCGCGGCCAAGGCGAGCGCGCCGGCGCCGAGCGCGAGCAATGCGGCCAGCCAGAGCGCGGGCTCGCGGTCGGCGGCAAGATTGAGCGCGACGCCGGCCATCGCCGCGACGGGGATCCAAAGGAACAGCCGGCGCTCGTCGATCTCCCGCGCAATCGCGCCCGCGAACAGCGCGCGCCAGTCGGGCGCCCACGCCGCGGCGCGCGCAAGGCCCCTGACGCCCGAGACGACGCCGGTGAGCGCGGGAGTGGACATGCCGGGGAGCTAATCATGTTCCAGCGCAGCGCGAAAGCGCGGGCGCGGCGGCCATTGCCAGCGCGAGGCCCGGGTGATCTACTCGATCGGCTTCGGGCGCGAACGCATGGCTGCGTCTGCATGCGGAACGGAGGGGTCGATGTCGCGGCTTCCGGGCGTCGCGCTGATCGTCGTCGTTGCGATCGCTTCGCGCCTCGCGGTCGCGCAGATGGCGCCGGGCGAGATTGGCGGCGCCGGCGGGCGGCTCGTCGCCCCGCCCTATCACCCCCCGATCGGCTCCATACCCGGGCTCGCGCCCGGCATCGGCCTGACCGCGCCGGGCCTCGGCCCCTCGCTCGGCCTCGCCCCGGCCTGGGGCGGCGCCGCCGGCGGAACGGAGCCGTCGCGGCCGGCGCCAACCCAGAAGGCGGCGGTCGCCGCGTTGCGGGCCGCGCTGGAGGACGCGCGCGAGCAGGACATCGAGAGCCTGCCGATCGTCCAGAAATTCCAGCACGCGATTTCGCGATGACCGCCGCGCGCCGCGGCGGCCGCTCGCTCGCCGCGGCTGCGGCGATCCTGGCATGCGCGGGGACGCGCGCCGAAGGGATCAAGAACGTCGCGGTCGCGCCGTTCTGCTACTACGCCGGGCTCGAGGTCGCCGGCGCCGCGCTCGCCGCCGCGGCGGTGCGCAATCCCAACCCCTGGGTGTTCGGCGCCGGCGCTACGTTCAAGGTCGCCGACCTCGCGATCAACGCGGCCAGCGACATCGGCGCGGCGGCGATCGCCCGCCGGGACCGCTGGCTCGACGCGCAGATGGTCCTGTCGGGCGACGACGCGCAGCGCCTCGAGCGGATCAAGGCCGCGGGCGGCGATCTCGACGGCGCCGAAGCGCAGGCGATCAAGGCGCGGCTACGGGCGCGGGTCGAGGAAATCGAGAGCCCGCAGCGCGGCCGGCTCGGCTACACCACCGCGGTCATCCTCGACAACATGCCCTATGCCGTCGCCGAGGTCGGCGTGGACAAGCTGATCGAGAAGAGCGTCGGCCTCGCACTGGAGGAGAGCGGCGCGATCGCGCTGTTCGAGAGATTCGTTCCGGTCCCCGCCAAGGTGAACTGGGCGCTCAACTACGGCGGCCCGCTCGCCGACGCCGAGCGCGCCGGAGGCTGGCGCAAGCTCGGCACGCTCGCGCGCGAGGCGGAGGCGGCCGCCGACGAGGAACTGCGCGATCAGGCGGCCTCGATCGTCGCCAAGGAGAGCGAGGCGGTCGCCAATTTCCTGTCGAAGAATCGCGCCGCTGAGGTCAAGGAGAGCTTTTCGGAGGCGCTCGTGCGCGCCTACGAGGACGAAATGCGCGAGCATCCTTCGGCGCCGCGCGCCCTGCGCGTCGGCGGCGCGCGGCTCGAAGCCGTGCGCGCCGCGGCGGCCGCGCCGGCGCCGGCGCCGGTCGCGCTGGTCGCGGCGCCGACGCCGGCGATCCGCCCGCTCGCCGCCTGGCCTGCCGATCCCGTCGTGCGCGTCCTCGACGCCGACGACCGCGCCTGGTCGCGCCGCGAAGCCGCGCCGCGCGCGACGCCTGTGGCGCCGCCGCCCCCCGTCTGGCAGCCTTCGCCGCCGAGCGCCGCCGACCAGGCGCGCTGGGCCGAACTGCATGCGGAGCTGATGCGGGTCGGCGACGGCAAGACCTTCGCCGTGTGCTCCAACGGCTGCCCCGCCACCGCCGAATCGTCGTGGGACGGGCGTCGCAAGCAGACGCTGTACGGCCAATAGGGCGATCGCCTTGTCCGCACGCACGCGCAGGCTTGCGACCCTCCTGATCGGCGCCGCGGCGGCCTATATCGTGGCGCGCGTCCTGCTCGCCTACCCGCGCGTCGCCGCCGAGGCAGCCGCGGCGGCGCCGACGGCGAGCGCCGCGGCGACGATCGCGCCGCTGCTCGGGCCGGCCGATTTCGCCGTGCTCGGCGACCGGATCGGGCCCGATTTCGGCGTGACCGGCGACGGGGCGGTCGCCTTCTCCGCGGGCGGGGCGCTGCATGCGCTCGCGCCCGGCGGCCCTGTGCAGAGAATCGATCTCGACGGCGATCCGCCCGAGAGTTTCGTCGTCGACGCGAGCGGGCCGATGCTCGGGATCGCGGACGGATATCTCGGTCTGCTCGGCGCGGACAGGCGGTTCGGCGCGGCGCGGCCGCTGCCGAAGGCGCCGATGCGGCTCGAGCCGTCAGTCCGGCCGGGCGTCTTCTACATGTCCGGCGGCGCGGCGGGCGACTATCGGCTCTACCGGTTCATCGACGACGGCGCCCTTCAACTTCTGATGGCGTCGCGCGAGCCGATCGTCGACGCCGCCGACAGCGCGCGCGACGTCTATGCGGCGACCGCAACCGAAATCCTGAAGGTGCGCGCGGGCCAGCCGGAAGTGCTGTTCCACGCACCCGACGATGACTTCGACGGCCCGATCCGCTCGCTCGCGGTCGCCGACGATGATCTCGTCCTGTTCTCGACCGACGCCAAAGTCTATGCGCTGCTCGGCGGCGCGGCGATCTCGATCGTCAACGACGCCGGGGGAACCTTGAGAATCCGCGGCGACGCGCTCTACGTGCTGGACCCGAAGCGGGAGATCCTGTTCGCACTGCGTCCGGCCTCGTCGCGGCTGTTCGAGGCGGCGCTGAAATGACCCGCCGCCGGCGCCTTCTGTTCGGTCTGATCGCCGCCGCGATCCTCGCGGGCGCCTATATGTTCCATCAGCGTCAGGGCGGCCCGCTGACGCTCGAGGCGGCGGTCCGCGACGGCGCGGTCGAGGCCGGCGTCGTCGCTGCCGATCCCGAGGGCGGTTCGGTCACCATCACCTTGACCCGAACGCCGGGAACGACCGGCGCCATCATCGTCGCGATTCCTCCCGGCGCGCTGCTGGGCGCGCCGGACGGCGCCAGCCAGCGCCTGATGACCGCCGCTGCGGTCACGATCGTGGTCGGTGAGGAGTCCGACTCCGCCACCGCGACGGTGAGCGCGCTGTGCATCGACCCCTTCCTGTCGCAACCCGCCGCCGGCGCCGTGCTCGCCTTCGCGCCGTCCGCCGGCGCAGCGACCGAGGAGACCGATCCGATCCGCAAGCTGGTCGTCTGCATGGCGGACAGCCACATGCCCGACGCGGAGAAGCAGATGGCGGTCTGGGCGGTTTCGGCCGGGCTGCTCGGAAAGCGCGCGGACGAGGCCAAGCGTTATGTCGCCGAGGGCCTGGTCCAGAAGATGATGGCCGAGCGCCGCGACCAGCTCGCCGCCAAGCGCGCAAGCGCCCGCGAGATGGCGCCGGCGCTGAACGAGGCGAAGATCGACGAGCTGATCGAGCAGGAATTCCAGAACTCGATTCCGGCGATCCGCACGGTCGCCGCGAACCAGTCCGCCGATCTGCTCGACGCGCTGCGCCGGCGCGACCGCGACGTCCTCGCCGGCTGCGGCTACGCCGTCGGGGCGCTGGCGGTGTTCGAATAGCGCCGGCGTCCGCGCGGGGATCCTGCCCGGACGGCGGGTTTTTGTCGCCGCGCCGCGTTTCTGCTACAGCAGCGCGCCGGTACTCCCCATCCGCAGGCCCAGGAGGACCCAACCCCGCTGATGACCCAAGTTGTGACGCGCTTCGCGCCTTCCCCGACCGGATTCCTCCACATCGGCGGCGCCCGGACCGCGCTGTTCAACTGGCTCTACGCGCGCCGGTTCGACGGCCGGTTCCTGATGCGGATCGAGGACACCGACCGCGAGCGCTCGACGCTGCCGGCGGTGGAGGCGATCATCGATGGCCTGAAATGGCTCGGCCTCGACTGGGATGGCGAGGCGATCAGCCAGTTCGAGCGCGCGGCGCGCCATCGCGAGGTGGTCGAGACGATGCTCGCCTCGGGAAACGCCTATCGCTGCTTTGCCAGCCAGCAGGATCTCGAGGACATGCGCAAGGCCGCGCGCCTCGCCGGCAAGCCGATGCGATACGACGGGCGCTGGCGCGACCGCGATCCCGCCGAGGCGCCGCCAGGGGTCGCGCCAACCATCCGGCTGCGCGCGCGCCAGGACGGCGAGACGATCGTCGACGACAAGGTGCAGGGCAAGGTCACCTTCGCCAACAAGGATCTCGACGATCTCGTGCTGCTGCGCTCGGACGGCAATCCCACCTACATGCTCGCGGTGGTGGTCGACGATCACGACATGGGGGTGACGCACGTGATCCGGGGCGACGACCATCTCACCAATGCCGCGCGGCAGACCCAGATCTACCAGGCGCTCGGCTGGGACGTCCCGGTGATGGCCCATATCCCGCTGATTCACGGACCGGACGGCGCCAAGCTGTCCAAGCGGCACGGCGCGCTCGGCGTCGACGCGTACCGAGAGAAGGGCTTCCTGCCCGCCGCGCTGCGCAATTATCTGGTGCGGCTCGGCTGGAGCCAGGGCGATCGCGAATTCTTCTCGACCGACGAGATGATCGCGGCCTTCGACCTGCCGGCGATCGGCCGTTCGCCGTCGCGGTTCGACTTCGTCAAGCTCGAAAACATGAACGGGCACTTCATGCGCGCGATGCCCGATGCTGAACTGACCGCGGCGCTGATCGACACCCTGCCCTATCTGCCGGGCGGCCCCGAGTTCGCCTCGCTCCTCGCGCGGGCGCCGGTCCTGCGCGCCCGGCTTTCGGCGATGATGCCGGGGCTCAAGGAGCGGGCGAAGACCCTCGTGGAGCTCCTCGACAGCGCCGGCTTCCTGTTCGCCGAGCGCCCGCTCGCGCTCGACCTGCGCGCCGCCGAGGCGATCGCCGATGGCGGGCGCGCGCATCTGGCGGCGCTGCTGCCGCGCCTGCGCGATGCGCAGGACTGGACGCCGGCGGTCGCCGAGGCGATCGTGCGCGACTATGCGCGGGAGCAGAACGCCAAACTCGGCCAGATCGCGCAGCCCCTGCGCGCCGCGCTGACCGGCCGCGCGATCTCGCCGGGCGTATTCGACGTGCTCGCGGTGCTCGGCCGCGAGGAAAGTCTCGGCCGCCTGGCCGACCAGGCAGCGCCGTGATGCGCATGGTCGGGGGGGCGATTGCGTTGCCCCGACGGCGCGTTGTGTTGTCGCGGGCTTGTCACACCGCTCCGGCATTGCTCGCCTCGAATTGCGGCTTTCAGCGGAGCGCGGAGCCGAGGGTCCCGACCGGGATGGGCTGAGGCCGGTCATTTTCCTGTTGCCTTGACACCAGCAAAATGGTTCCCAGAGGCCTGCTCGCCGTCGCGCCGATCTCGCCGCCCGCCCAGTTCCATCTCCAGCCGGACAAATCGATGCCGACGACCGTGACGAGCATCGCCTCGATGAGACGCAGGGTTCTGCCGAACCAGTGGGACCTGCTGGCGTTCGTGGCGATCATGGCCGGCCTCGTCGCCATGGTCAGGGGCTATCACGGCATGGCTGTGCCGCTGCCGACGGCCGACGAACCGGTGATCGATCTCGACTATTGGAACCTGCCCTATTACGCTCTGCGCACGACCTTGCGGATGTTCGCTGCGCTGGTCGCCTCGCTGGTCTTCACCTTCACCTATGCGACGCTCGCGGCCAAGAGCCGGCGCGCCGAGATGGTGATGATCCCCGTGCTCGACATTCTGCAGTCCGTGCCGATACTCGGATTCCTGTCGTTCACGGTGACGTTCTTCCTCGGCCTGTTCCCGGGCAGCGTGCTGGGCGCGGAATGCGCGGCGGTGTTCGTGATCTTCACCAGCCAGGCCTGGAACATGGCTTTCTCCTTCTATCAGTCGCTGCGCACGGTGCCGCGCGACCTCGACGAGGTGTCGCGCGGCTTCCGCCTCACCGGCTGGCAGCGGTTCTGGCAGCTCGAGGCGCCCTATGCGATGCCGGGCCTGATCTGGAACATGATGGTTTCGATGTCAGGCGGCTGGTTCATGATCGTTTTCTCCGAGGCGATCACCGTCGGCGACACCACGATCACCCTTCCCGGCATCGGCTCCTACATCGCCAAGGCCAACGAGCAGGGCCGCTGGGATGCGATCTTCGCCGCCGTGGCGACGATGGCGGTCGTCATCCTCGCCTATGACCAGGTGTTCTTCCGCCCGATCGTCGCCTGGGCCGGGAAGTTCCGCGTCGAGATCTCCGCCTCGCAGACCAAGGAGCAATCCTGGGTGCTCGACGTGCTTTTGCGCACCAACTGGATCCGGCTCGGCTACCGGCCCTTCAGCAACGCGCTGCGTTCGGTGAGCCTGTGGCCGATCGGCCTGCCCGCCGCATGGTCGCGGCGCACGGCGCCGTCGCGGAACGCTTCGCGGCTGCTCGACGGCCTCTGGATCGTCGTCATCCTCGTCATCGCAGCCTGGGCGTTGTGGAGCGTCGTCGCTTTCATCGGCACGGAGCTGGATGCAGCCGACGTCTGGAACGCTTTCGAGTTGACCTGTTTCACCCTGCTGCGGGTGCTCGTGCTGATGGCGGTGGCGACTCTGATCTGGGTCCCGATCAGCATCTGGATCGGGCTGCGGCCTCGGATCGCCGAGCGCATCCAGCCAATGGCGCAGTTTCTCGCCGCGTTCCCCGTCAACCTGCTGTTCGGCGCGGCGGTTGCCCTCGTCCTGGCCTTCGACCTCAACCCAGACATCTGGCTCAGCATCCTCATCATCACCGGCACCCAGTGGTACATCGTTTTCAACGTCATCGCCGGCGCCGCCGCCTTTCCCAACGATCTGCGCGAGGCGGCGGACAACTTCCACGTCCATGGCTGGGACTGGTGGACGCGCGTCATGCTGCCGGGGATCCTGCCGTATTACTTCACCGGCGCCATCACCGCGTCGGGCGGCTCGTGGAACGCCTCCATCGTCGCCGAATACGTGAAATGGAAGGACCAGACGGTGGTCGCGCACGGCATCGGCGCCTATATCGCGCAGGCGACCGAGAAGGGCGACTTTCCGAGAATCGTCCTGGGTGTGGCGACCATGTCGATCTTCGTCGCCATCTTCAACCGCCTGTTCTGGCGCCAGCTCTATGCCTTTGCCGAACGGCGGCTGCGTCTGTAGCGCGCCGTCGGCAGTCGCGATCGACCCGCGCTCGCCGGTATCCTTAGCTAGGGGAGACCCCGCATGCTCGAAGCCGTGACCTCGGTTCTGCTCAATGTCAGCCACGTCAGCCAGAGCTTTCTGAAGGGCTCCGGCGACGCCGGGCCGCCGGTGCTCGACGACGTCTCGCTGAGCCTCAAGGAGGGCGAGATCGTCGGGTTGATCGGACGCTCGGGCTGCGGCAAGTCGACGCTGCTGCGCATCATTTCCGGGCTGGCGACCCCGACCAAGGGCGATGTCGCGTTCATGGGCCAGCCGGTCACCGGTCCTTACGAGGGCACGGCGATGGTGTTCCAGAGCTTCGCCCTGTTCCCCTGGCTCAACGTGCTCGACAATGTCGAACTGGGGTTGCGCGCGCACGGCACGCCGACCGAGCAGTCGCGCAAGCAGGCGATCGCCGCGATCGACGTCATCGGGCTCGACGGTTTTGAATCCGCCTATCCGAAGGAACTGTCGGGCGGCATGCGCCAGCGCGTCGGCTTCGCGCGCGCGATGGTCGTCCAGCCGAAGATCCTCCTGATGGACGAGCCGTTCTCGGCGCTGGACGTGCTGACCGCCGAAACCCTGCGCACCGACCTGCTCGATCTCTGGTCGGAAGGGCGCATGCCGACCAAGTCGATCCTCATGGTCACGCACAACATCGAGGAGGCCGTGCTGATGTGCGACCGCATCCTCGTCCTCTCGTCGAACCCCGGCCGCATCGCCGCCGAAATCCAGGTCGGGCTCGTCCAGCCGCGCAATCGGCTCGACCCGGAATTTCGCCAGCTCGTCGACAAGATCTACGCGCTCATGACCCAGCGCCCCGATCCCAAGCCGGCCGGCCGCGAGGGCGGCGTCCCGGGCATGGGTCTGGGCATGGCGCTGCCGGGCGTCTCCAGCAATTCGATCGCCGGCCTGCTCGAGGAACTCGCCGCGCCGCCCTATAACGGGCGCGCCGATCTCCCGCACCTCGCCGATTCGCTCCAGCTCGAGATCGACGACCTCTTCCCGCTCGGCGAAATCCTGCAATTGCTCCGGTTCGCGGAATTCGAGGAGGGCGACATCAAGCTGACTCCAGCCGGCAAGCGCTTCGTCGACATGGACATCGATCAGCGCAAGAAGCTGTTCGGCGACCATCTGCTCGCCTACGTGCCGCTCGCCGCGCGCATCAAGCGCGTGCTCGACGAGCGCCCCACCCATCGGGCGCCGGCAACACGTTTTCGTGAGGAGCTGGAAGACTATATGTCGGAGGATTATTCCGAACGAACGTTACGCGCGGTCATCAATCTCGGCCGCTACGGCGAATTGTTCGCCTATGACGAAAATTCGCAGGCGTTCAGCCTAGAAAATCCGCAATAACCGAGGGCGTTTCCTGGCCCGCCGCGTTTGGCTGCCGGAGATTATCGGCTTGTCGCGCGGGCGGCGATGAGCTACCTTTTTCGCACTGCACCATCGCGCTGCGTCGCCGCGCCCGTGTTCCGGGATCGTCGTCTCCACGGCGCCAGAGCAGCCGGGGGAAGCCGATGACCGCAAATTCCGCGACACTGAAAGTTGGCGACAAGAACGTCGACCTGCCGATCAAGGCCGGATCGATCGGTCCGTCCGTGATGGACATCGGCAAGCTCTATGCCCAGACGGGGATGTTCACCTTCGATCCCGGCTTCACCTCGACGGCGAGCACGGAATCGCAGATCACCTATATCGACGGCGACGAGGGCGTGCTGCTCTACCGCGGCTACCCGATCGAACAGCTCGCCGAACATGGCGATTTCCTCGAGACCTGCTATCTCCTGCTCTACGGCGAATTGCCGACCGCCGCCCAGAAGGCGGACTTCGTCTACCGCGTCACCCGCCACACGATGGTGCACGAGCAGATGGGGCGCTTCTTCACCGGCTTCCGCCGCGACGCTCATCCCATGTCGGTGATGGTCGCCTCGGTCGGCGCCCTCGCGGCGTTCTATCACGACTCCACCGACATCAGCGACGAGCGCCAGCGGATGATCGCCTCGATGCGCATGATCGCCAAGATGCCGACGCTGGCTGCGATGGCGTTCAAATATTCGATCGGCCAGCCCTTCGTCTATCCGAAGAACGACCTCGATTACGCCGCCAATTTCCTGAACATGTGCTTCGCGGTGCCCTGCGAGGAATACAAGGTCAATCCGGTGATGGCGCGCGCGCTCGACCGCATCTTCATCCTCCACGCCGATCACGAACAGAATGCGTCGACCTCGACGGTGCGGCTCGCCGGCTCCTCGGGCGCCAATCCCTTCGCCTGCATTTCGGCCGGCATCGCCTGCCTGTGGGGGCCGGCCCACGGCGGCGCCAACGAAGCCGCCTTGAAGATGCTCGGCGAGATCGGGCGGGTCGAGAACATTCCCAAATATATCGCCAAGGCCAAGGACAAGAACGATTCGTTCCGGCTGATGGGCTTCGGCCACCGCGTCTACAAGAACTACGATCCGCGCGCCAAGATCATGCAGAAGACCGCGCATGACGTGCTGAACGAGCTGGGCGTCAAGGACGATCCGCTGCTCGACGTCGCGGTCGAACTCGAGCGGATCGCGCTGCACGACGAATATTTCATCGAGAAGAAGCTCTATCCGAACATCGACTTCTACTCCGGCATCACCCTGAAGGCGATGGGCTTCCCGACCGCGATGTTCACGGTCCTGTTCGCGATCGCGCGCACCGTCGGCTGGATCGCGCAGTGGAAGGAGATGATCGAGGACCCAAGCCAGAAGATCGGTCGGCCGCGGCAGCTCTACACCGGCGCGCCGCGTCGCGACTACCTGCCGACGACCAATAGGTAGCGTCGACCGCTCCCACCCGTCGCCTTGATTCGCGCGCCCGCCTCGGCCATGTGCTGGCGCGGCGGGCGCCCAGTTTTTGTCTGACCGCGCCAGGGCGGTGCGTCCTCGGCTTTCGATCGATCGGAATCTCCATGAGGCTGTCTCCTTTCGTCAGGAACGCGGTCGTCCTCGGACTGCTATCGGCCGTCGGTCCGTTCGCGATCGACATGTATCTGCCCGCCCTGCCGACGATCGCCGCCAATCTCGGCGCCTCGACCGGCGCGACGCAGATGACGCTCATGGCGTTCTTTGCGGCGTTCGGGCTTTGCCAGATCGTCTATGGCCCGGCTTCGGACGCGGTCGGCCGTAAGCCGCCGCTGTATTTCGGCCTGTCCGTGTTCCTGCTGGGGTCGGTCGGCTGCGCCTTCGCGCCGGGCATAGGCTGGCTGATCGCGTTCCGCGTCATGCAGGGCGTCGGCGCCTCGGCCGTCATGGTGATCCCCCGCGCGATCATCCGCGACCTCCACACCGGGGTCGAGGCGACGCGGCTGATGGCGCTGGTGATGCTCGTGTTCAGCGTCTCGCCGATTCTCGCGCCGCTGATCGGCAGCGCGCTGATCGTTCCGTTCGGCTGGCGCGCGGTCTTCGTCGCGGTGACGATCGTCGCCGCGCTGGCGCTGGCGATGGTCGCGCGCTTCCTGCCCGAGACTCGTCCGTCCGCCGAGCGCGTCCCGGTCAGCCCCGCCAATCTCGCCGCCGGCTTCGGCGGCCTGCTGCGCCATCGCCGTTTCCTCGGCCTCACCTTCATCGGCGGGCTCGGCATGGCGAGCTTCTTCTCGTTCCTGGCGAGTTCCTCGTTCGTCTACATCGGCCATTTCGGGCTTTCGCCGACCCAGTACAGCCTCGCCTTTTCGGTCAATGCGGTCGGGTTTTTCGGCGCCTCGCAGAGCGCCGCCGCGCTCGGCCGGCGGCATGGCATGGCGCGCGTCGTGACCGCGGCCGTCTCGCTCTATGCGTTGTTCGCGGCGATCCTGTTCGCGGTCACCGCGGCGGGCGCCGACAGCCTCGCGCTGCTGATGGGCCTGTTGTTCCTGGTGTTCGCCTGCCTCGGTCTCGTCGTCCCCTCGACGATGGTGCTCGCGCTCGAGGAGCATGGCCCGATCGCCGGCATGGCCGCAGCGCTCGGCGGCGCGCTGCAAATGCTGACCGGCGGCGCCATGATCGCGGTCGTCAGCCTCTTCTCCGACGGATCGGCGCGGCCGATGGTGACCGTGATCGCGCTCTGCGCGCTCGGCGCGTTCGCGACGACGCTGGCGACGCTCGGCGGCCGCCGGTTGGCGCATCAGGCGGCGGAATGAGCGGAACGGGCGGCGGGCGGCCGTAGCAGCCGACCGCTGTCGCCGGAACAGATCGGCGCGCGTCGCGCGCTCGCGTCTCGATTCGCAAAGGATAGGATGGTGGCCGCCGTTCGGCTCCACGGCCGCGCAAGCAGCGCCGCGCTCACCTCCTGCCGGGCACGTATTGGCGCCAGTTGTGCGCCTCCTTGAAGCCGAGCACTTCGCGCGTCTTCCGGTTCGACAGCGGCGCCTCGTATTCGCCCATCGGGCGAGTGATCTTCACGCCGGGACAATAGCGGGCGAGGAAGTCCTTGGTCGGCAGGTCGGCGGTGATCGTGTCGTTGACCGCGTTGAACACCTGGAAGCCGAGGCCGTCCTTCTCGAGGCAGAGGTGGACGATCTCGCCGAGATCGCGCGCGTCGATGTAGCTCCAGGCGTTGCGCTTGCGCGAAGGCGGATCGGCGATGAAAGCGGGGAAGCGGTCGTATTCGTGCGGCTCGATGACATTGCCGATCCGCAGCGCGTAGATGTCGGCCTTGTAGCGCATCGCGAAGGCGCGTGCGGTCTTCTCGTTGACGACCTTCGACAGGCCGTAGCTGTCCATCGGGTCGACGTCATAATCCTCTTCGAGCGGGAAACTATGAAAGTCCTTGTCGCCCTCGGCGAAACATACGCCGTAGGTCGTCTCGCTCGAGGCGATGACCACCTTGCGGACCCCGAGCTTCATCGCCGCCTCGATGACGTTGTAGGTCCCGATGACGTTGACGTCGAACGTCCTGTTGTCCGGCTCGATCAGCACGCGCGGGATCGCCGCGAAATGGACGACCCCGTCGGGCGCCGAAGGCGGCTTGCCCGCGTTGAAGCCGGCGAAGCCGAAATGCGTCGTCAGCGCGTTGAAGGTTTGGCCGTTGTCGGTGATGTCGGCGATGAGCGTGTTGACCCCTGGCAGGTCGAGCGGCTTCAGGTCGACGTTGAGGATTTCATAGCCCTTGGCGAGCAGGTGCGGCACGGCGTGCCGGCCGGCCTTGCCGGTTCCGCCAGTGAAAATGATGCGCTTGGCGGCCATGAGTTTCATCTCCCCTTCTCGTGGATCGCAGGCCCCGCTTTTACCGCAGCGTTCTTTACCCGTCATCCGTCCCGGGGCGCTAGTCCGGGCGGCTCTGCGCGAACCCGGCGGTCGAACGCGCCGCGACGGTTTCGAGGATCAGCCGCGCCGCGCGCGCGCTCGGCGCCTCTCCGTCCGGCAGGCGCATCAGCGCGTCGAGCCGCGCGAGCGCCGCAACCTGCGCCGCGCGCAGCGGGCCGTCGCGCACGAGGGCGGCGAGCGCGCGCGCGAGATTGGCCGGCGTGCAGTCGCGTTGCAGGATTTCCGGGATCGCCCGCTCCCCCAGAATCAGGTTGGGAAGCAGGATCGAGGCGACCTTGACGAAATATTTGAGCGGCTCCTCGAAGCGCGAGACCTTGTAGGCGCCGACCATCGGCACGCCGGCGAGCGCGAGCTCCAGCGTCACGGTGCCCGACGCTGCGAGCGCCGCGCGCGCATTGCGGAACGCGGACAGTTTGGGCCCATCGCCGACCACGACGCGCGGCGAGACCGGCCATCGGGCGACGCGCGCGCGGACTTCCGCGGCCAGATGCGGCACGGTCGGCAGCACGAGCTCGATCGGACCGAGCTCCGCGGCGACCAGGCCCAGTGCGGCGCCGAAATCGTCGATCAGCCGACGCATGATCGTCCGACGCGATCCCGGGAGGACGACGATCAGCGGCGGCGCGGCGGCGCGGCGCGCCATCTCCTGCGGATCCGGGCGCAATTCGGCGAGGCGCTCGATCAGGGGATGGCCGACATAGACGCACGGCGGCCCGCCGAGCCTCTCGTGAGCGGCCGGCTCGAACGGCAGCAGCGCGAGCAGGCGGTCGACATAGGCGCGCATCGCCTTCGCCCGCCCCGGCCGCCAGGCCCAGACCGACGGGCTGACATAGTCGACGATCGGCAGGCCGGGGAGCGCCTTTCGCACGCGCCTGGCGACGCGATGAGTGAAATCCGGACTGTCGATGATGACGAGCACGTCGGGGCGCGCGGCGACGACCGCGCGCGCCGTCTGCCCGATGCGCGCGAGCAGCGTCGGCAGCTTGGCGATCACCGGCACTATGCCCATCACCGCGATGTCGCTCAGCGGAAACAGGCTGCCCAGCCCCTCCGCGCGCATCGCCTCGCCGCCGACGCCGGAAAAGGCGATCGCGCCGCCGGTCTGAGCGCGCAGGGCGCGCATCAGCTTGAAGCCGAGCTGATCCCCCGAATGCTCGCCGACGACGATAAACGCGCGCACCGGCCGCGCGACCGTCGTCACGCCTCCAGCCCGAACACGAACAGCCCGGCTTCGTCCG
>JBEKZS010000074.1:0-24319 GCA_049509635.1 Roseiarcus sp. | reverse complement strand
GACGACGAGGCGGTGGCGATCGACGCGCTCGCCGACGGCCTCGACCTCGCCCCGCTGTTCGTCCTGATGGCGGACGCGAACGTCGTCAAGGTGTTCCACGCGGCGCGGCAGGACGCCGAAATCTTCTGGAAGCTCGCCGGCGTGGTGCCGAGCCCGATGTTCGACACCCAGGTCGCCGCCATGGTGTGCGGCTATGGCGACCAGGTCTCGTATAGCGAGCTCGTCCAGTCGATCTGTCACATCGCCGTCGACAAATCGTCGAGGTTCACCGATTGGGCGCGCCGGCCGCTCGCCGCCGCGCAGATCGAATACGCCATCGGCGACGTCACCCACCTGCGCACCATCTATCGGGCGCTGTTGCACAAACTCGGCAAATCCGGGCGCCTGGACTGGCTCGAGGACGAGATGAAGGTGCTCACTTCCGCCTCGACCTACGAGCAGCATCCCGACAACGCCTGGGAGCGGCTCAAGAACCGGGCGCGCAAGCCACGCGATCTGGCGGCGCTGATCGAGCTGGCGGCATGGCGCGAGAAGGAGGCCCAGTCGCGCGACGTGCCGCGCTCGCGCGTGCTGAAGGACGACGTGCTCGTCGAAATCGCGCTGGCCGCGCCGCGCAGCGCCGAGGCTCTCGCCAATCTGCGCGCGTTTCCGCGCGGCATGGAGCGCGCCAAGGCGGGCGCCGAGATTCTGCAGGCGATCGAGCGCGGCCTGGCGCGCGATCCCAAGACGCTGCCGAAACTGGAGAAGGGCAGACGCGGGCCGCCCGGCTCGGCCGCAACGGTCGAATTGCTGAAGGTGCTGCTCCGACAGGTCTGCGATCAGAGCGGGGTCGCCGGCAAGATGATTGCGACCATCGACGACCTCGAAATGATCGCCGCCGACGACAATGCCGACGTGGCCGCCCTGCAAGGCTGGCGTCGCACGTTGTTCGGCGCCCGCGCGCTCCAACTCAAGCGCGGCCGCCTCGCCCTGACGGTCGAGAACGGCAAGGTCGTCATGCTCGAATGGCGCGACGACGAGGCCGCGCCCGCCGCCAAGGTCGCCGCGAACTAGCGCGGCCGGCCCGCGCGGCCTGGATCATTTGGCCGGGGCGAGCTGCCCGCGAATTTCCCCGCCCTTGTTGTCCGCCGTGTGGACGTTGAAATAGACCAGCCCCTGCGCGAAGTCCTTGGCTTGTTCCTCGGTGAGGACCGCGGAACCCTTGAACGGACTGGCCTTGGCGTCGACGGGCACGAGCACGCCCGCATTCGCGCCGACCGCCGCCGGCCCGTGGAAATGGGCGGCGATTTCCGGGCCAGTGAGGCCGGAATAGCTGCCCGACCAGCTCAGCGTCTTGGTCGCCGTGTCGTAATCGGCTTCGATGGAGCCGACGCCCTTCGACGCGGTCGGCGGGTTCTCGCCGGGGCCGTCGAGCGCGGCCTTGTATTTCAGCGTCTCCGCGCCGGCGGGCGCCGATCCGAGCGCGAGCGCGGCGCCCAGAGCGGCGAGGAAGGACAGGCTTGCTGCGTGCGGCATGGGGATCTCCCTTCGTGGCGGCCCCGATCTAGTCGCGCCGGCCGCCATTTCAATGAGGACGGCTGCATTTCCCTGGCGCGGGCGGGCCCGATCGACAGCGCGCCCTCATTCCGCTTCGGCGAGGCTCGTCTGCGGCGGGCGGCCCGCGCTCGCCGGCGCCGGCCTGATTTCAGGGTCGCCCCCGATCAGCCGCGCGAACTGCTTCATGCGGTTCTGGAGCCGGTCGCTGTTGAGCGGGGCGAGGTCGGCCGGCAGCTCCAGCACGACCTTCCCGCGCTGGCACGTCATCGGCGCGCGCGGCAGCACGCCGGGCATGGCCGCGGAGATGATGTAGGCGACGCGCATCGCCGCGCCGAGGATGCGCGCGCGGTCGAGCATCCGCGGAGGGACCAGCGCGCGTAGATGCGGACCCACCTCCTGGTCCCCGGATATGTGCCGGTAGGACGCGGCGAGCGCGAGATAGGCGCGGCCGGGGTGATCGATCCCGATCACCGCGGCGTTGGCGATCAGATTGAGCGACTGTTCGCCGCGATAGTCGGGATGGGCGCGCCAGCCGACGTCGGACAGCAGGCAGGCGGCGTGACGCAGCCGTTCGTCCTCCGCCGTCTCCTCGAGGTGGCTCGATTGCATCAGGATCCCTGTCCAGGCGAACAATTCCTCGCCATGGGCGGGCGCGCGCGAGCGCAGGACGTTGAACTCCTCGGCGGCGACCAGCAGCGGATCCCGGTCGCGCTCGGTCTGCGGCAGCCGTTCGAACAGCAGACCCTCGCGCACGCCGAGCGCCGACATCACGATTTCCTTGGGCCCGGCGCGGCGGATGATCTCCTCCAGGACGACGGCGCCGTAGGCCAGCAGCGGCCGGCGCGCGGCGGAGACCGATTCGATCGACATCAGGGCGTCGGCCTCGATCCGCTCGACGAGCTTGGCGAATTCGAGCGCGTCCCGCGACGGAATCACGTAATTGTGCATCACGTTGAGCGGATACTGGCGCTGGCGCATGTGCAGGCGCGCCAAGGCGCGCCAGGTCCCGCCGACCGCATAGAAGGTGCGGCCGTCGAGCTGGTCGAGCGGCTTGGCTCCGGCGAGCGCCTCGCGGACGATTCGGGCGGCCTTCTTGGGCGAGCGCTCGGACACGTCCATCAGCGAAAGCCCGCCGACCGGCAGGGTGACGCCGCTTCCGGTCCGGCCCTGCCCGACCTCGATCAGTTCGAGCGAGCCGCCGCCGAGATCGCCGACGACGCCGTCAGGCGCGTGGATCGAACTCAGCACGCCGAGCGCCGACAACAGCGCTTCGCGGGCGCCGTCGAGGAGATCGATCCGGCAGCCGATCGCCTGCTCCGCGAGCCCGAGGAAATGCGACCCGTTGGCGGCGTCGCGGACGGCGGCGGTGGCGACGACCGTGAGGTCGACGATCATCATCACGCGGCACAGGACGCGGAAGCGCCGCAGCGCGGCGAGCGCCTTGGCGACGGACTCGTCGGTGAGGAACCCGCTCGTCGCCACGCCCTTGCCGAGTCCGCATAGCACCTTCTCGTTGAAGGTCGGCGTCGGCGACCGCCTGAGCGCCTCGTAGGCGACGAGGCGGACCGAATTCGAGCCGATGTCGACGATCGCGACCGGCATGCCCGGCAGGCGCCCTTTCGAATCGAACACGGACATGGACGGCCTTTCATCACGCGAGGCGGCCGCTCGCCGGCGGAGAGCGACGACTCGTGACGACGGACCCCCATGGACCGCCCGGCCGGCTCCTAGCACATAGAAAAGGGCCTCGACCCTGTCGAGGCCCTTTCGAGCGGAACCCGCCGCTTCCCCTAATATTCGTTGGGAAGCATGAGCATTCCCTTGACGCAATAGAGGCTGACCTCATCGAGCGGAAAGTCGGTGAAGTCGATCCGCTTCTTGAACACCACTTCGTCGGCGCCGTCCTCGCCGGCCGGCGCCGGACGCCGACAGATCAGCACCGCCTGCTGGCTCGGCTCGACCTTGAGCTTCCAGGTCTGGAACGCCTCGCCGGCGACCTTCGGACGACGCTGCGCGCGGACGATTTCGTCGATCAGCCAGTTGGCGTCCGCCTCGTCCGCCAGATATTTCACGCCGTCGGTGTAAACCACGCTGCTGATCGGACCGCGTCGGTGGAGGTGGCCCATTTCGAGGAACTGATCGAGGTCTTCACGGGTGATGGTCATGGCGAGTGTTCGCCCCTTCCTGAAACGAGGGCCGAATCAGGCGCGGATTCCGCAGCTTGTCAGGGGGGCTGACGTAAGCGAAGCGGCTCCCGGCCTTCGCCGACGACTGTACCGGGATAAGATTCGCGGTGGCTAGCATCGGAAAATACTCACAAGCGGAGCCTTGCCCCGGGAACGGACCCGAACGATTGGGAGGGCTCGAGTCTGGCCCCGGGCCGCCGCAGGCAAAAGAGGGTGTCGTCAGAGACCATCATCCCGCCGGCTTGGCCGGCCGCCTCGCGGGGACCCTCGGCGTTCCGCGGCCCCATCCCGCACAAAACGCTTGCCCAACAACCGGTATTCTGGTATTCAGAATACTCGTACCTCCATCAGAGGAGTCCTCGATTGAGCCCGCCCGCCCGGCCGGACGACAAGCTCCGGCTCACCGTCGACGAAAGCCGAATCCGGCGGGCCTTCGAGCGCCCGGCAAGCGCGGGCGCCGCGGGGTCGCAAAATGTTTCCGCGCGCTCGCAAGCCCTTGAAACTCCACGAAATGTCACGAAACCCTGGAAATAAAACCGCTTCCAAGAGTTTCCAAAAGCTTCCAAAGATTTCCGCCGGCTTGCCGGCCCGAGCGGTAGGGGACGGCGGCCGGATGACCGCGACAGCGCTCCGGCGACGGGGCGCGCCGCAAAACCCATCCCCCGCTCCGCCAACAAGCGGCCGCCGCCCGTCGATCCAGTCGCGCAACCGCCGGAGATCATCGTCCCGGCAGTCGAGCTTCAACGATGCCTGAGTTTCCCCAGACAACCCTGCGCAGGCGGGAGGGGCGACCCGCGCCTTTGCAACGCCGCGCCGTCATGATCGCCACGCCCGGGCGCGCGCCGGATCGGACGGCCCGATCATTTGCGCGGCTTGCGGCGCGGCAGCGAACGCGGCCTCGATTCCTTGAGCGACTTGCCCCGCCCGGAAAGGCTCGGATTGGTCAGGAAGTATTTGTGCGCGTTGAACGGCTCCTCGCCTTCCGCGGGCGTGATCCGCTCGCTCGAGCCGTCCGGCTTGACGAGGTAGCTCTGCTGATTGTCCATCAGATTGGCCTCCATGATCTGACTGAGCACCTGTTCGTGCACCGTCGGGTTGAGCACGGGGACCATCGCCTCGACCCGCCGGTCGAGGTTGCGCGGCATCAGATCGGCGGAGGAGAGGTAGACATGCGCCTTGGGATGGGGCAGCCCGTGGCCGCCGCCGAAGGCGTAGACGCGGGCATGTTCGAGAAAGCGGCCGACGATCGACTTGACGCGGATGTTGTCGGACAGGCCGGCGACCCCCGGGCGCAGGCAGCAGATGCCGCGAACCACCAGATCGATCTGCACGCCGGCCTGGCTCGCCGCGTAGAAGCCGTCGATGATTTCCGGATCGACCAGCGAATTGCACTTGCCCCAGATCGCGGCCGGCTTGCCCTGGTCCGCATAGCCGATCTCCTCCGCGATGTGCTCGAGCAGCCGCTTCTTGAGCATCATCGGCGAGATCGCCATCAATTCCAGCCCGTCCGGCTCGGCATAGCCGGTGATGAAATTGAAGATGCGCGACATGTCGCGCCCGATCGCCGGATCGGCCGTGAAGAACGAGATGTCGGTGTAGATGCGGGCGGTCACCGGATGATAGTTCCCGGTGCCGACGTGGCAATAGCTGGCGAGCGAATCGCCCTCGCGGCGCACGACCATCGACAGTTTGGCGTGGGTCTTCAGTTCGATGAAGCCGAACACGACCTGCGCGCCGGCGCGCTCCAGGTCGCGCGCCCACCGGATGTTCGCCTCTTCGTCGAAGCGCGCCTTGAGCTCGACCAGCGCGGTGACCGACTTGCCCGCCTCGGCCGCCTCGATCAGCGCGCGCACGATCGGGCTGTCGGCGGAGGTGCGATAGAGCGTCTGCTTGATCGCCACCACCGAGGGGTCGCGCGCCGCCTGGGCGAGGAACTGCACGACGACGTCGAAGGATTCGTAGGGGTGATGGACGACGAGGTCCTTCTGGCGGATCGCGGCGAAGCAATCGCCGCCGTTCTCGCGCACCCGCTCGGGAAAGCGCGGATTGTAGGGCGCGAACTTCAGATCCGGCCGATCGACGGAGACCAACTGCGACAATTCGTTGAGCGCCAGCATGCCGTCGACGACGAACACGCCGGACGGCACGACGTCGACGTCGCCGGCGACGAAGATTCGCAACGCCTCGGGCATCGAGGACTCGATCTCGAGCCGGATCACCGACCCGCGCCGGCGCCGCTTGAGCGCGGTCTCGAACAGGCGCACCAGATCCTCGGCTTCCTCCTCGATTTCGATGTCGCTGTCGCGGATGACCCGGAAACTGCCCTGCCCCGTCACCGCGAAGCCCGGAAACAGCTGGGACGTGAACGCGACGATGATCTGCTCGAGCGTCACGAAACGCAGGATTCCGACCTGGTCGGCCTCGGGCAGCCTGACGAAGCGTTCGATCTTGTTGGGCACGCGGATCAGCGCGCTCATCGCGCGCCGGTCGGTGAGGTGGACGAGCTGGACGGCGACGGTGAAGCCGAGATTGGGGATGAAAGGAAACGGATGCGCCGGATCGACCGCCAGCGGCGTCAGGACCGGAAACACGTGCAGCAGAAAATGATCCTCCAGCCATTGGCGCTCGTCGGCCGAGAGATCGGCGACGGCGACGATGACGATGCCGGCGGTCGCCATCTCGTCGCGCAGGTCGCGCCAGCGCGCCTGCTGGGAGGCCACCAGGGCGCTGACGCGCTCGCCGATCCGCGCGAGCTGCTCGGCGGGCGAGAGCCCGTCCTCGCTCGGCGTCGTTTCGCCCGCGAGCACCTGGCCGACGAGGCCGGCGACGCGGACCATGAAGAATTCGTCGAGATTGTCGGCGGAGATCGACAGGAACCGAAGCTGTTCGAGCAGCGGATGGTTGCGATTGGCGGCCTCCTCGAGCACCCTCCGGTTGAACTCCAGCCAGGACAATTCGCGGTTGATGAACCGGGCCGGCGACGCGAACAGGTCGTCCGGCGCCGGCTCGGGCGGTTCGGGCGCCCGGGTCGCGGCGGCCGGGACGGCTTCGATTGCGGCGATGCGACGAGCCAAGCCTGTCTCCAATGATTGATCGGCGCATCCGAAGGTATAGGAGCCCCGGGCGGCCGGCAACGCCGGCGAGGCCGGGCTACCCCTCCGCGTCGGCGTCGCGAAACAGCTGCGCCGCCATCGCGCGCGTCACCGCGGCGCCGCGCGCCAGCGCTTCGCGGTCGAGCGCGTCGACGATCGCGCGCGCGGCGCCGAGCGAACGGTCGATCCGCAGGGCGATATAGCCGATGACGGCGGGTTCGACGGCGAGCTGGCGGTCGCTGAACAGCTTGAACAGCACGGCGCGCGCGAGATCGGCGTCGGGCTCGCCGAGCGTGACGACCGGCGCGAGCCGCAGGCGCGAACGCAGGTCGGGCATAGCCAGGCCCCACGCGCCAGGCGGCCGGCGAGCGGTCAGCAGCAGGTGCGCGCCGCGCTCGCGCGCCAGATTGATCAGATGGAACAGCGCCGCCTCGCCGGCGCCGACGCGATCGGCGTCTTCGACCAGGATCGCCCCGCCCTCGGCCAGGGCGTGGGCGGGCGGATTGAGGCCAGCGAGCGTTTCGGCCGGGATCGTCGCGGCGCGCGCCGCTTGCGCCCAGATCGCGCCGAGGTGGCTCTTGCCGGACCCGGCGGGGCCGACCAGCAGCAGCATGCGCCCGGGCCAGTCGGACCACGATTCGATCGCCCGCAGCGCGTCGGCATTGGCCGGCGCCTTGAGGAAATCCTCGCGCGCGAAGCTCGGCGCATGCGGCAGGTCGAGCGGCAATTGGCGGCCGGCGCGGATCACAGGACTTCGCCCGCCGGGGCCGGCGTCTCGCCGCGGCCGCGATAGAAGGGGCTGGCGAGATAGAGGACCAGCAGGTGACGGGCCAGCACGCCGATCGCCGCCGAGGTCGGCACGGCTATCAGCAGTCCCGTGAAACCGAACAGGGCGCCGAACGCGACCAGCGCGAACATCAGCCAGACCGGATGCAGGCCGATCGATTCGCCGACGAGCTTGGGCGAAAGCACGTTGCCCTCGAGAAACTGTCCGATGCCGACCACCGCCAGCGCCAGCAGGAACAGGTTCCAGCTCGGCCAGCCCTGGACGATGGCGACCCCCAGCGACAGAACGAGCACCGAGAGCGATCCGACGTAAGGAACGAAGCTCAGCAGGCCCCCGATCACCCCGATGAGAAGGCCGAAATCGAGGCCGATGACGGTGAGGCCGATCCCGTACCAGAGGCCCAGAAACAGACAGACGAGCGATTGTCCGCGCACGAAACCGGCCAGCGCATGGTTGATCTCGCGCGCGATCTGGCGGAGCCCGTCGCGATGGTCGAGCGGCAACCAGCCGTCGATCGCGGAGACCATCTTGTCCCAGTCGAGCAGCATATAGAAGGCGACGACCGGGGTGAACACGAGGAACGAGAGGAAGCTGAACAGCGCGGCGCCGCCGGACGCGAGCGAGCGCAGCGCGTTGAGGATCCACTGCCCGGCCTGCGTGACGAGGTCGCCGATCGATTTCTGGATCTCCTCGGACGACAGGGGATTGGCGAGACCGAATTTCTCGCGCCACGGCCCGCCGTATTTGTCGAGCAACGCATTGCCCTGATCCACTGCGAGCGCCTGCAGGCGCTCGACATAACCGGGCAGCTTCTGCGTGAACCCGACGAGCTGGCTGCTGAGAATCGGGGCGACGGTGACGAGGACCAGCGCGAAGGCGAATATGAAGACGACCAGGATCACGATCGAGGCGCCGAGCCGGTTGAGTCCGAAGCGCTCGAGCCTCTGGACGATCGGATCCAGCAGGTAGCCCAGCGCAATGCCGAGCGCGAACGGCGTCACGGCGCCGCCGAGGGACTGGAGCAGCACGGCCAGCGCGAGGAATCCGACGAACCAGAATGCAATCTGGCGCTCGATGCTCATGCCGCGCCCATCCGGCGGCCGCGGGCTATCCGGCCGGCTGCAGAAGATCCCATCGATTGCCCCACTTGTCTTCGAACACCGCGACCCATCCATAGGGCTCGCGACGGGGAGCTTCCAGAAACCGCACCCCGCGCGCGGTCATCGCCGAATGGTCGCGCTGAAAATCGTCCGTGCGCAAGAACAGGAACACGCGGCCGCCCGCCTGGTCCCCGATCCGCGCGGCCTGCCGCTCGTCCGCGGCCTCGGCGAGGACGAGACCCGTTCCGCCCGCTCCCGCGGGTTCGACGACCACCCATCGCCGTCCCGACCCGAGCGCGCCGTCCTCGATCAGCGAGAAGTCCAGGATCTGTGTAAACCAAGCGATCGCCTCGTCATAGTCCGGGACCAGCAGCGTGACATGGCCGATGCCGCGTTTCACCTGGGGACGCTCACTGAGTCATGTGGTCGAGCCACTGGCTGATATAGACCCCGGCGGACGCCAGCGTGGAGGCGGCGACGACCCAGACGGCGACCTCCTGGCCGGGGACCGCGCTCAGGCCGAACGCCTTGGCGCCGAGCACGAGGGCGGCGAGGCCGATCTGCGTCGTCGTGTTGATCTTGGAGACCAGAACCGGGCGGATCTCCACGGGATTGGCGAGTAGCCAGGACACGATCACGGCGGCGAGGATCATGAGGTCGCGCGAGACGACGAGGATCGCGATCGCAGCCGGCAGGAACCCGTAGATCGCCAGGGTCGCATAGATGGAGACCAGCAGCGCCTTGTCGGCGAGCGGGTCGAGATAGGCGCCCAGTTCGGTGCGCAGGTCGAACGTCCTGGCGATGTAGCCGTCGATCGCGTCGGAAATGCCGGCCGCCACGAAGATCAGAAACGCGGCCCCGAACCGCTGCGATGCGATCATCAGGACGGCCAGCGGCGCGAGCAGCAGGCGCGCAAGCGTGATCAGATTCGGCAGGCTGCGGAAATATCTCGAAAATTCCATCGACCGCGGACCGCCCCCCGACTCGCCTCGCGCACGACCCTTAGCACAGCGGGCGAGCGTCGGGAAAAGCCGCGCCTGCGGTCCGGCTTGCGCCCGCGCGTTCGAATCTGTAACCCCGCCGCATCCGAAGCCCCCCGACGCATGGCGCTATGACCGAACCCCCTCGCGCGCCGCTGACCTATGCCGCCGCCGGCGTCGACATCGACGCGGGCAACCTGATGGTCGAGCGGATCAAACCCCTCGTCCGCGCGACGCGCCGGCCCGGCGCGGACGCGGAAATCGGCGGTTTCGGCGGCCTGTTCGATCTCCGGGCGGCGGGATTCGTCGATCCGGTGCTGGTCGCCGCCAATGACGGCGTCGGCACCAAGGTCAAGATCGCGATCGAAAGCGGCGTCCACGACACGATCGGCGTCGATCTCGTGGCGATGTGCGTCAACGATCTCATCGTCCAGGGCGCGGAGCCCCTGTTCTTTCTCGACTATTTCGCGACCGGCAGTCTCGATCCGCTGATCGGCGCCGCCGTCGTGGAGGGCATCGCGGCGGGCTGCCTGGAGGCCGGCTGCGCGCTGATCGGCGGCGAAACCGCCGAGATGCCCGGCCTCTACGCGCCCCGCGACTATGATCTGGCCGGCTTTGCCGTCGGCGCCGCCGAGCGCGGCCGCCTGCTGCCGCGCGCGGGCGTGAAAGCCGGCGACGTCGCGCTCGGCCTGTCCTCCTCGGGCTTGCATTCCAACGGCTTTTCGCTCGTCCGGCGCGTCGTCGCGCTGGCCGGGCTCGGCTGGGACGCGCCCGCGCCGTTCGAGCCGGCGCGCACGCTCGGCCAGGCCCTGCTGACGCCGACCCGGATCTATGTCAAGCCGCTGCTGGCGGCGATCAGGTCGTGCGAGGCGATCATGGCGCTCGCCCATGTGACGGGCGGCGGGTTTCCCGACAACCTGCCGCGCGCGCTGCCCGACGGACTCGCCGTCGCGCTCGAGCTCGGCGCCTTCGCGCCGCCGCCGGTGTTCGGCTGGCTCGCACGGGCCGGCGCGATCGACGAGGCCGAAATGCTGCGCACGTTCAATTGCGGGATCGGCATGGTCGCCTTCGTCGCCGCCGACGGTCTCGACGCGGCCGTCCGCGCGCTCGCGGCGAACGGCCTCGCGCCGGTCCGGATCGGGGAGGTCGTCGCCCGGGACGGCGCGCGCGTCCGGTTCCAAGGGCGGCTCGCGCTGTGAACGGCCGACGGCGCGCCGCGATCCTCATTTCCGGGCGTGGCTCGAACATGGCCGCCCTGATCGCGGCCGCCCGCGCGCCGGACTTTCCCGCCGAGATCGCGCTCGTCCTGGCCAACCGCAGCGACGCGGCGGGACTCGGCCGCGCGCGCGACGCGGGCGTGCCGACTGCGGTGATCGATCACAAGATCTACGCCGGGCGCGACGAATTCGAGGGTTCGATGCAGGCGCTGCTCGAAATCCACGGGATCGAGTTCATCTGCCTCGCCGGGTTCATGCGGATCCTCAGCGCGTCCTTCGCGGCGCGCTGGCGGGGCCGGATGATCAACATCCATCCCTCGCTGCTGCCGGCGTTCCGCGGCCTCGACACCCATGCGCGCGCGCTCGCTGCGGGCGTCAAGCTGCATGGCTGCACGGTCCATTTCGTCGAACCGGAGCTCGATTCCGGCCCGATCATCGCGCAGGCGGCCCTCGAGGTCGGCGACGACGACACGCCTGATATCCTCGGGGCGCGCGTGCTGGCGCTGGAACATGCGCTCTATCCCCGCGCGCTCGCGCTGGTCGCCGCCGGGCGGATCGTCACCGACGGCGCGAGGACGCGCGTCCTGGCGGGTTAGCCGCCCTTGTCCAGCGAACGCGATTTCCCGCAATATCGGATCCCGCACCTCGCTCGAGAACAGCCATGTCCCCCGCCTACGATCCCGACAATGTGTTCGCTAAAATCCTGCGCGGCGCGGCGCCGTGCGCGCGCGTCTACGAGGACGAGCGGGCGCTCGCCTTCATGGACATCATGCCGCGCGCGCCGGGCCATGTCCTGGTGATCCCGAAGACCCCGGCGCGCAACCTGCTCGACATTCCGCCCGCCGCGCTCGCGCAATTCATGCCCGCCGTGCAGAAGGTCGCCCGGGCGGTGAAGGCCGCGATGGCGGCGGACGGGCTCTCGATCATGCAGTTCAACGAGAGCGCCGGCGGCCAGGTGGTGTTCCACCTCCATTTCCACATCCTGCCGCGCTGGACCGGCGTGGCTCTGGGGCCGCCCGGCGGGCCGATGGAAAATAGCGAGACGCTCGCGTCGAACGCCGCCAGGATCGCGGCCGCGCTCGAGCGCTGAAACCGGCGCGGCGGCCGGTCGCGCCACCTCAGGTCGTCTGCGGCTCGGCCGGCGGCGTTTCGTTGGAGGAATCGTCGTCCGGCTCGGCCGAGTCGCTCTCGGCGCGCTTGCGCGGCTTCGATTTGCGCACTTCGGGCTCGTCGGTCGCGCGCTTGCGGCCCGCCACCAGCAGATCGCGCTCGAGCCGCGGCTGGGCCGGGCCTTCGGGATAGACGAAGCCCAGCTTCTTGACGCCGCCTTCGTCGGCCGTCACCACGACCCGCACGATGCCGCCGTTCTTCAGCCGGCCGAACAGCACCTCATCGGCGAGCGGCGTCTTGATCTCCTTCTGGATGACGCGCGCCATCGGCCGCGCGCCCATCGCCTCGTCATAGCCGTTCTTGACCAGCCAGCCACGCGCCTCGTCCGACAATTCGATCGTCACGTTGCGGTCGGCGAGCTGAGCCTCCAGCTGCAGGATGAACTTGTCGACGACCCGGGCGATCACCTCCTCGGGCAGGCGGCCGAACGGCACGATCGCGTCGAGCCGGTTGCGGAATTCGGGCGCGAACAGCCGGTTGATCGCCTCGGTGTCGTCGCCCTCGCGCTTGGCCGCGTGGAACCCGAACGCCGCCTTGGCGAGATCCTGCGCGCCGGCGTTGGTCGTCATGATGAGGATCACGTTGCGGAAGTTGATCTGCTTGCCCGAATGATCGGTCAGCTTGCCGTGGTCCATGATCTGCAACAGGATGTTGAAGAGATCCGGATGGGCCTTCTCGATCTCGTCGAGCAGCAGCACGCAATGGGGATGCTGGTCGATCGCGTCGGTCAGCAGGCCGCCCTGGTCGAAGCCGACATAGCCCGGCGGCGCGCCGATCAGGCGCGAGACCGTGTGCCGCTCCATGTATTCGGACATGTCGAAGCGGATCAGTTCGACGCCGAGGCTCGAGGCGAGCTGGCGCGCGGCCTCGGTCTTGCCGACGCCGGTCGGCCCGGAGAACAGATAGGAGCCGATCGGCTTTTCCGGGTCGCGCAGGCCGGCGCGGGCGAGCTTGATCGCCGAAGACAAAGCCGAGATCGCCTCGTTCTGGCCGTAGACGACGCGCTTCAGGGTCTCCTCGAGATGCTGGAGCACCTCGGCGTCGTCCTTGGAGACGGATTTGGCGGGAATCCGCGCCATGGTTGCGATCGTCGCCTCGATCTCCTTGATGCCGATCGTCTTCTTGCGCTTGGCCTCGGCGACCAGCATCTGCGAGGCGCCGGTCTCGTCGATCACGTCGATCGCCTTGTCGGGCAGCTTGCGGTCGTGGATGAACCGCGCGGACAATTCCACCGCGGCGCGCACGGCCTCGTTGGTGTAGCGGATCTTGTGGAATTCCTCGAAATAGGGCTTCAGCCCCTTGAGGATCTCGACGGCGTCCTCGACCGTCGGCTCGTTGACGTCGATCTTCTGGAACCGGCGCACCAGCGCGCGGTCCTTCTCGAAATACTGGCGATATTCCTTGTAGGTGGTCGAGCCGATGCAGCGCAGCACCCCCTGGGCGAGCGCCGGCTTGAGCAGGTTGGAGGCGTCCATCGCGCCCCCCGAAGTCGCCCCGGCCCCGATCACGGTATGGATTTCGTCGATGAACAGGATTGCATCCTTGTGCTGCTCGATCTCCTTCATGACCTGCTTGAGCCGCTCCTCGAAGTCGCCGCGATAGCGCGTGCCGGCCAGCAGCGCGCCCATGTCGAGGGCGAACACCGTCGCATTGGCGAGAACCTCGGGCACTGCGGCGTTGATGATCTTGTGGGCGAGCCCTTCGGCGATCGCGGTCTTGCCGACGCCCGGCTCGCCGACAAGCAGCGGATTGTTCTTCTGGCGCCGGCACAGAACTTGGATCGTGCGCTGCACCTCGGCCTCGCGGCCGATCAGCGGATCGATCTTCCCGTCCTTCGCCTTCTTGTTGAGGTTTACGCAATAAGCATCGAGTGCGGCTTCCTTTTTCTTCTGTTCTGGCCCTTCCTTGGAATCCTTCGCGTCGCGCGATTCATGATCCTCGTCGGCGCCGCGCGGCGTCTTGGAGGGATCCGACATGCCCGGCCGCTTGGCGATGCCGTGGCTGATGTAATTGACCGCGTCATAGCGCGTCATGTCCTGCTCCTGCAGGAAGAACGCGGCGTGACTCTCCCGCTCGGCGAAAATGGCGACGAGCACGTTGGCGCCGGTCACTTCCTCGCGCCCGGAGGATTGGACGTGGATCACCGCGCGCTGGACGACGCGCTGGAACCCGGCCGTCGGCTTGGCCTCCTCGCGCGTCTCGATGACGAGATTCTCGAGTTCGGTGTCGATGTATTGGGTCAGGTTCTTGCGCAGGACGTCGAGATCGACGCTGCACGCACGCAGAACCGCCGATGCGTCGCTGTCGTCGATCAGCGAAACCAGGAGATGTTCGAGCGTAGCGTATTCGTGGCGGCGCTCGTTCGCGACGGCGAGCGCCCTGTGCAGGGTCTTTTCGAGTGCGCGAGAAAAGGATGGCATTGCGCGCCTTTCACTTCTTTTCCATGATGCATTGTAGCGGATGCTGATTCTTGCGAGCGTGATCCATCACCTGCGCGACCTTGGTCTCGGCGATTTCGTAAGTGAACACGCCGCACTCGCCCACCCCGTGGTGATGCACGTGCAGCATGATCTGAGTCGCCTCTTCCGAGTTCTTGTTGAAATAGGATTGCAGGATGAGGATTACAAACTCCATCGGGGTGTAATCGTCATTCAGCAACAGCACCCGATACATGCTGGGCCGCTTGGTCTGCGTGCGCGTGCGGGTGATGACCGCCGTTCCGTTGCCGGGAGATTCGGGCGTCTTGCGCGGCTCGCGTGCGCCGACCGGGGCGATCCGCGCCAATTGCGCGCTCGACCCCGCCCGATTCGCCGGCGCCGACGGGCGGCCCGCGGCGCGCGGCGAGAACAGCCAGCGCGCCAGCAACGCGACCCCGGCCCTGACGCGACTGACCACGAAATGCGGTTCGCCGATCACATCCAACCTCTCATCAGGCCGGGGCGGCGCGCAATGGATCTGGGGGCGGCCTCTCCAGCGAACGAACTGTCGCGCCCAATCTAGGAGCGTTGCGCCCGATATGAAAGAGGATTGTGATTTCGCGCCGGGATCAAATTCGAGGCGGCACAAAAAAGGGCCGGCTTTCAGCCGACCCCGAGGCTTGCGAGGCGCGCCGAGCGCCGCGAAGGCCGGCGCGCGCGGCGGCCGAATTACTTGACCGGCGCCTTGGCGTAGGCGGCCTCGATCGGCTTGAACGCTTCCTTGGCGAGCTTGGCGTAGAGTTCGCCGAACTTGGTCGCCTGGGCGACGAAACCCTCGTAGGCGCTCTTGGCGAAATCCGTCTGGATCTGGATCGCGGTTTCGACGCTCTTGGCGCCGAGAAGCTTCTCGACGACCGAAGTGTTGGCGGCGATCGCCTTCTTGGAATAGTCGCTCGTCTCGGCGGCGATTTCCTGCAGGCCCTTGGAAAGCGAGGTCGTCGCCGCATTGGCGGCCTCGAGCTGCTGCTTGCCGAACTTCTGGATCTCTTCAACATTGGTGAACATGCGCTTGGTCCTTGGGTTTGCCGCCGCGCCGATGCCGGAGGCTGGTGGTCGCTACGCGATCTACGTTGCCGCGCAAGGGCGAAAGGGTCAGTGGAAGAACGTCCCGCGCTTGCTGCGACCTCATCTAGGTGCAGTGCACAAAAGTGTCAAGCAAATTCTTTTGCATTGCACCATTCGTTAACCCGACCGCTCGCCGCGAACCCGTCCGCGTCGGGCCGCGCCCACTCGGCCGCGCGCCGGATCGCCCCGGGGCGGCGACGCCGCGCGGGTTGGTCATTCCGCGGTTCAGCGAGCCAATTCATAGGCTTGCGCAGGATCGCGGATTCCGCCGCGATTTCGTTAACCCGGTCGTAACCCCGTCGCCATAGGTTTTGACTGTGGGCGTTCGGCAACGGCCGCAGCAAAGCGACCGGGCCGCGGGTGCAGAGTTCAGGGGTAGGTTGATGGCGTTGCGTCGTGGGAAGACCGGTTGGGCAAGCGCGCGCGTTCTGGCGCTCCTGTGGGTCGCTATGGCGACAGCCGGACTTTCCGCGACGCCGGCCAAGGCGCATCAATGGCGCCATTCCTGGCGCGCCTCGGTCCGCCGCCAGCCCGCGGCCCCGGCCAATCCGGTCTATGCCGCGATGGTCGTCGACGAGAATTCGGGCCGCACGATCTACGCGGCGAGCGAGAACGAGCTGCGTCACCCCGCTTCGCTGACCAAGGTGATGACGCTCTATCTGCTGTTCGAACAGCTCGACAGAGGCCGCATGACGCTCGGCTCGCCGATTGCGATGTCCGAACATGCCGCGAGCCAGGCGCCCTCCAAGCTCGGACTGGAGCCCGGCGAGACCATCAGCGTCGACAATGCGATCAAGGCGATCGTCACCCGATCGGCCAACGACGTCGCCGTCGCGATCGGCGAGGCGGTCGCCGGCGACGAGGACAGCTTCGCGCAGATGATGACGCGCAAGGCGCGCGCGCTCGGCATGGCGCATACGACCTATGTCAACGCCTCCGGTCTGCCCGACGACCGCCAGATCACCACGGCCCATGACCTGACCATCCTCGGCCGGGCGGTGGAAGAACGCTTTCCGCGCTACTTCCACTATTTTTCGACCCATTCGTTCGACTATGCGGGCGAGACGATCGGCAACCACAATCATCTGCTCGGCCGCGTCGATGGCGTCGACGGCATCAAGACGGGCTACACGCGCGCCTCCGGCTTCAACCTGCTGACATCAGTCCATCGCGGCGGCCGCTCGCTGGTCGCGGTCGTGATGGGCGGACCGACCGCCGCGGCGCGAGACCGGGCGATGGAGAGCCTGATCGCCCAGCATATCGCCAGCGCCACGACGGCGCACACCGCGACGATGATCGCCGACACCCCCTCGGGGGAGCCGGCGCGGATCGCTTCGGCGGGCTTCGATGGCGCGCCGCCGGTTCCGCCGGCGCGCGCTCCGGCGCTGGTCGCCTGGGCCTCGACTGCGCTTCCGCCCGCGCGCGCCGCGGCCGAGGGCGAAGGCGACAACGATTCCGTCGAGCGCGATCCGCCGGCGACCGCGCTCGCGCCGGCCCGTCATGGCGCCGACCAGACCGCGGCCGCCTCGCTCGCCTCCGCCTACAGCCCGATTCACGAAGCCCAGACGGCGCCGGCGGCGCTGGGCTGGGTCAAGGGCCCCGAGGGGATCGCGCGGCCGGCCGACCCGGCAAGGAAGGCGCTCATCGCCTCCCTGACGCAACCGGCGGCCCCGCCTTCCCCGGCGCCGGTCGCGCGCGACGAGCCGCCCGGCGCCGGCGTGGGGGCGACGCCCTCGCCCGCGGCCAGGCCGCCGGCGGCGGCCAAGGCTGCGCCCGCCCAGGAGGAGAGCCATGTCGCGCGCGCCGATCCTGCGCGGTCCGCGCCGGCGCGCGACGCCTGGATCGTCCAGATCGGCGCCACCGACGACGCCGGCAAGGCGAACGAGTTGCTGATCCGCGCCCGCGCGGCGAACAGGTCGACCCTCGCCTCGGCCCGGCCGCTGACCGAAAAAGTCGGCAATGGCGGATCGGCCTTCTATCGGGCGCGGTTCGCCGGGCTCGATTCCTCGACCGCCGAGGCGGCCTGCAAGTCGCTCAAGCGCAGCGGCTTTTCTTGTTTCGCGACGCGGGAATGATCTTCGCCTTCCGGCGGAGCGGTACGGCGAGTGCGTGGAGTTCGTGATTCAATGGCGGCGCAGCAGTACGTCCTTGGCCTGATTGACGCGGGCCGCCAGACTCGTCGATCCCCCATGGTCCGGGTGGAGCTTCTTCATGAGCTCGCGATGCGCCCGCGCGATCTCCTCGGGGCCGGCGCCCTGCGCCAGGCCCAGAACCTCATAGGCCTCCTTCTGGGCCATCGCGCCCGAGCCGAGGCCGCCGCCCCGCGCGTCGCCCTCATCCTGTGCTGCCGCGCGCCATCCGGCGAACTGGCGGTCGAGGTAAGTCTCTAGCAGGCGCGCCCCATCCGGATCCTCGCCGCGCGTCGCCGCCCGGAGCGCGAGCAGATCGGCGCGCGTCAGCGTCGCCAGCGCGCGGCCCCGCAGCGGCCCGGCCAGCACGACGCCCGAGAGATCGCCGGTCTCGTGGTCGAGGATCATCTCCACCGTCGCCGAACGCACGCGCGAGGTCCGGCCGCCCGCGGGCCCCGCCCCGCGTCCGAAGCCGGATGCGACGTTCCGGACCTTGCTCCAGCCGGCGAAGCCGAACGCGACGCTGGCGAGCAGCGAGGCGAGGCCGAGGCTGCCGCGCAGCACCAGCAGCAGCGCTCGCAGCAAGCCGAGCACGCCGCCGCCGTGGCGCACGATGCGCGCCGCCGCGGGGGGACTGAGGCGCGCGAACTGCTTGATGCCCGCGAGCACGAGATAGAGCAGGAACAGGCCGGCGATCAGCTGGGGCATTTCGACTTCATCTTCTCGCTGGCGCGGCGTCGCCGCGCGACGCGTCGACCAGGCTACACCCGATGAGCGGCTAGCGCATCTGCCGCAGCAACAGCCGCGCCGCCTCGCTGCCGACCGCCTGGGCCTCCAGACCGGCGCGGCCGCCGGCGGCGTAGGCCGCCGCGGCGCGAAGCAGGCCTTCGAGACGCCCGGCGGCGCCGGCGTCGAAGGCGCCATAGGCGCCGCCGGTCAGGCGCGCGATCTCCCGGAAGGCGCGCGCCGCTGCGGGATCGTCGCCCTCCTGGAACATGAACGCCTTGACGCCGGCGATGGCGAGTTCGCCCGCCGTGACGGCGAGCCGGTCGATGTTCTCCTCCATCGCGTCGCCGACGAACACGAGGGCGCCGACCTTCGCCCGGCGCGCCTCGTCGCGCGCGTGGGCGAGCACCTTGCCGATCTGGGTGGCGCCGCCGCGCACCGAGATTTTCGCCATCAGCTCGGCGAGCCCCTGCCCGCCCGACACGAAATTCGAGGCGCGGCATTCGTTGAAGCCGCGGAAGTAGACGAGCTGCGCGTCGAGCCCGCCGAGGCCCGCGGCGGCCTGGAACATGCGCGCCTGAAGGGTCTGCGCGAGGTCCCAGGTCGGCTGCCGGCTCATCGTCGCGTCGAGGGCGAAGATCAGCCGGCCGCGGTTCTCGGCGGGCCGCGCCGGCGCCTTGCCCGCGGCCTCGACGAAGGCGGCGACGGCGGCGCTGGCCGGCCGCGGCGCGAGCGGGGATTCGCCGTTCTGTCTGGCCAAGATCGGGCTCCGCTGGAATGATCCCGGTTACATCGGCGCTCGGACCTCGTTCGGCAAGCGGGTCGCGCCCTACAGCAGGCCGAGGTCGCTGAGTTCGCGGCGCAGGCGTTCCGGCATGATCGCCAGATCGTCGCGGCCGGCGAGGTCGGGCGGCGCATCGGGCGCCGCCAGATAGCGCCAGCCCTGGAACGGCCGGCAGGAGCGCGGCAGGACCGGCGTAATCCCGGGCCGCATCCAGAGCCGGCAGCGGCCGATCCCGTCGGCGTCGACGAACGGCTCGATCTCCTCGAGCGGCTGGCGCGCCGCCACCTGGCCGCGGATCACCCAGTAGAGCGAGCCGCCGTCGAGCAGTTCGGCCGCGCGCTTGGGCGTCATCCGCGTCACGTGCAGCGACAGCCCCCGCTCGCCGCGCCTGGCGCGCTCGGCGACGCGCGCGGCGATCCATCGTTGGAGGTCGTCGATCGATTCGGCGCCGACGCAGAGTTTCAGGAGGTGGAGCGGCATGGCGCCTTATCGCGCCGAACCGGTCAAATGCGAAGCGCGCGGCGGACGAGGCTGTGGACGGGCGGCCGGTCGCAGCGGCCGTCCAGGCGAGCGCCGGCGCAACGACAGTATTTTGCGAATCCCACCCGTAAAAACAGTCCGCGTTAACCCGGCCGGCGTCAAATGCCGAGGCAACGCTCGGCCGCGCCGCCGCGCCCAAGGCTCGGAGTGCGTGTGTCGATGATCCAATTCTCGAAGTTCGCAATGAAGGCGCGCGCCGCGCGCCTCCTGCCGCGGCGGCCGCTGTCCGCGCTGATCGCGGGCGGCGCCCTGCTGTCCGTCCTCATGGTCGCAGGCGTCTGGTGGTTCGTCGAGGCCGGCCGCGCGAGCGCCCTGAACGACGCGCAGCACGAGCTGATGGCGGTCTCGCGCGCGCTGTCGGAGGACACGGATCGCGCGCTCCAGGGCGCCGAAATCCTGCAGACCAGCGTCGTCGAACGCCTCCGGGCGATGGGCGTCGCCTCGGGGTCCGATCTGGCCAGAGTGGCGGCCACCGCCGAATTCCACGAAATGCTCCACCAGAAAGCCTCGGATGTCCTCTACGTCGAGCGGATGGCGATCGCCGACGCCAACGGCGACGTCATCACCGACTCCAAGGTGACGCCCGCTCCGATCGTCAATCTGGCGGACCGGAAGTATTTCCAGACCCTCGAGAGCGATCCGGCGCGGCGCCGCGTCGTCGGCGAACCGGCCCGGGGCAAGGTGACCGACGGCATCACGATTCATCTGGCCGATCGAATTTCCGGTCCCGACGGGGAGTTTCTCGGCGTCGTCGTCCTGTCGATAAGGGCCGCCTATTTCGAGACCGTGTTTTCCACCTTCGTCATGCCGGGCGGACGCGTCTCGCTGTTCGGGGAGGCCGGCGACCTGCTCGCCCGCGCGCCGCATATCGATACGGAATTCCAGAAAAACTACGGTGCGGACCCCATGTTCAACGGCGCCGCCCCGGAGACCGAGGGCGTGGTCGTCCTGCCCGGCGGCGGCGGCGGCAGGAGCGAGCGCGTCGTCGGTTTCACCAGGGTGCCGCGCTATTCGCTCGTCATGGCGGTCAGCAAGGGCAAGGCGGAAATCCTCGCCGAATGGACGGGCGTCGCGCGATTGTTCTATGCCGCGACGGCGGCGATGCTGGCGCTGATCGGAACGACGATCGTCGTCCTGGCGCGCTCCGTCGATCAGCAGCGCAAGGTGGCGGCTGCCGAGCACGCGCGCGTCGCCGCCGAGGCCCAGGCGATGCACGCCGCAAGGTTCGAGATCGCGCTCACCAACATGTCGCAGGGTCTGTGCATGTTCGACAAGGAGCATCGCCTGATCGTCTGCAATCCGCGCTACGCGCAAATGTACAGCCTGCCGGCGCAGCTGGCGCGGCCGGGCGTTGCCTGGCGCGACATACTGGAGCATCGCATCGAACGGTTCGGCTACCGCAATCGAAGCTTCACGCGATCGAGCTCGCGCGCACCGCGGAGACCGTCACCCACGAACTCGGCGACGGCCGCACCATCCTCGTTCGGCATCAGCCGATGCCGGAGGGCGGCTGGGTCGCCACCCACGAAGACATCACCGAACGCCGCCATGCCGACGAGCGGCTTTCCCATATGGCGCGCCACGACGCGCTGACCGGCCTGCCCAACCGCATCCTGCTGCAGGAACGGCTCGACCAGGCGGTCGGGCGCCTCGCCGAGGGCGAGCAATTCGCGGTGCTGTGCCTCGACCTCGATCATTTCAAGGAAGCCAACGACACGCTCGGACATCCCGTCGGCGACGCGCTGTTGCGCGATTTCGCGACCCGATTGCAGACGACGCTCGGCGTCGGCGACACCGTCGCGCGGGTCGGCGGCGACGAATTCGCGATCGTGCAGGTCGCGATCGCCAGCGCCGACGAAGCCGCCGATCTCGCCCGGCGGGTCCTCGCGGTCGTCACCAGGCCCTATGAGATCGCGGGCCATCCGATCGACATCGGGGCCAGCGTCGGGATCGCCTGCGCCCCGCGCGACGGCGGCGACGGCCCGTTGCTGCTGCGCAAGGCCGACATAGCGCTGTATCGCGCCAAGTCCGAGGGAAGGCGGGACTTCCGCTTCTTCGAGGCGGCGATGGACGATGAACTTCAGTCCAGGCGGCTGCTCGCGATCGCGCTGCGCGAGGCGGTGGAGAAGGAATCGTTCGAGGTCTTCTACCAGCCCCTCGTCGACGCGCGCAACCGGACGATCCAGAGCTTCGAGGCGCTGGCGCGCTGGCGCCATCCCGAGCGCGGCCTCGTCTCGCCCGCCGAATTCATTCCGCTCGCCGAGGAGACCGGCCTCATCGTGCCGCTGGGCGCCTGGGTGCTCCGAACGGCCTGCCGGCAGGCCGCGCTGTGGCCCGCCGACGTGGGCGTGTCGGTCAATGTCTCGGTCCACCAGTTCAAGGCGGCCAATCTGGTCGGGACCGTCGCCGCCGCGCTCGCCGAATCCGGAATCGCCGGCCACCGGCTCGAGCTCGAAATCACCGAATCGGTGCTGCTGATCGAAAGCGCGCGCACGCTCGAAATCCTGCACGAGCTGCGCGGCATGGGGGTCAAGATCGCGATGGACGATTTCGGCACCGGCTATTCCTCGCTGAGCTACCTGCGGAGCTTCCCGTTCGACAAGATCAAGGTCGATCAGTCGTTCGTCCGCAACCTCGACCAGCGCGACGCGCAGGAGATCGTGCGTGCGATCTGCTCGCTCGGCCAGACGCTCGGGATCACCACGACCGCCGAGGGCGTCGAGACCGAGGCGCAGCTGGCGGGCGTCATCGAGACCGGCTGCATCGAGGTCCAGGGCTATCTGTTCAGCAGGCCGGTCCCGGCGTGCGACCTCGCCGATCTGCTCGAGCGCTATTACCACCGGCTGAAGGCGGCCTGAGCGGAAATTCGGCGAGCCGGCGCGCCGTTTTCCGCCGGCGAAGCTGGCGGCGAACCGCGCGGTCATCCGCCCGCCGGCAATCGGCCCGCCGTCCCTCCGCGTCGCCCGGGCCCGAGAGCCGCGGAAATTCTTGGAAATCTTCGGAAACTTGGAAACTCTTGGAAGCTCTCGGAAGCCTCTTGGAAGCTCTCGGAAGCCTCTTGGAAGCGTCTCGGAAGCCTCTTGGAAGCGTCTTGGAAGCCTCTTGGAAGCGTCTTGGAAATCCATGGCGTCTGTTTATATTTCAATAGCTTGCGAGCGGCCGGAGGTTTTTTTGACCCCGCGGCGCCCGCGTTCTTCGGGCTCTCGAAGGCCCCGGTGGGCGCAGCGATGGAACTCGTGCGAATCGCATCGCGAACAAGCCGAGGTCGACCTCCGTGAGTACCGCCTCGGTGGGGGCTTTTCGACGGTGGCGGAGGGGGCGCTTCATCGGCGGTGGGCGGAATCTCGCGGGTCGGCCGGGCGGGCGGGTTCAATCGAGGACTCCTGTGACGGAGGGACGAGTATTCTGAATATCAGAACTTCGGCTATTCGGCAAGCGTTTTGTGAGGGGGATGAGGCTGCTGGTCGAAGGCGCTGCGTCCGGCGCAAGATGGAAGCGTCCCGTGTCTTCACAAAATGCTCGACCAGCTCCGCTCCGGCGACAGGCTCGTCGTCTGGAAACTCGACGACTGTCCCGGCCTCCAAAGCGCTTGCGACCATAGTCGAACGGGTCAGCGCCGCCGGCGCGAAATTCCGGTCGCCGACCACGGAGCGATCGTGTCGCGCATCGTCTCTCAGCCGCGCGCCGGAGTCCGAGCCAGCCTCGAGTCCTCGGCGCGCGATTTCGGGAGGATTCCACGATGACCCGTTTCACCTCTGCTGAGCGGTGACGGCGCGAGCGCTCAGAACGACGACGCCGACGAGCAGGGCCAGCAGCCAGAACGCGACAGGCAGCCCCGCCATTCCGGCGACGAACCCGATTCCGGCGGGACCGACGAGAATGCCGGAGTATCCGGCCGTGGTGATCGCCGCGACGGCGAGACCGGCCGGCATCGCGCGCTGCGCGCCCGCGCCCCGGAAGAGCACCGGCACGATATTCGAGGCCCCCAGGCCGATCAGCAGGAAGCCGCTCATCGCGAGCGCGGGAATCGGCGCCGCCAGCAGCAGTCCAAAGCCCGCCATCGTCGTGAGACCGCCCCAGAACAGCGTCGCGCGGTCGCCGACTCGCGCCGTGACGAAATCGCCGCCGAGCCGTCCCGCCGTCATCGCGATCGCGAAAATCGAGTAGCCAAGCCCTCCCCGCGCCTCGCGCACGAGCCCCTTCTCGGTGACGAGAAGCGCGCTCCAGTCGAGAATTGCGCCTTCGACGAGGAACATCACCGCGGCCGAAGCCGCGAGCAGAAGAACGATCCCGTGCGGCGCTGCGATCAGCGGAGCCCCCTCGGGAGGCGAGGCGCGCAACAGACGCGGCGACGCGACGACCATCGCGACCGCCATCGGCAGGGCTGCGACCAGCGTGGTTGCCAACGGGTCGAGGTTCGCCGAAAGCAGTACGGTGATCACGGCGGCGCCAGCGAAACCGCCGATGCTGAAGAAGGCGTGAAAGCCGGACATGAGCGGCCTGAAGGCGGCGCGCTCGACTTCGACCGCG
>JBEKZS010000073.1:0-21243 GCA_049509635.1 Roseiarcus sp. | reverse complement strand
AGGCCTCGGCGGCGGGATCGAGCAGCGGGATCATCGCGACCAGCGTGGCGAGCAGCAGCGCGACCTCGAGGCCGTAGACGCAGACATAGCCGGTCGCCGGGCCGAGCGCGGTTCGCAGGTCGAGGCCGGCGACGACGTCGCGGATGATTCCGCCGAGCGCGATCGCCACCCCCGCCGCGGAAGCCTGCACGGCGCCCCAGGCGCCGAGCGCGAGGCCGGTCTGACCCTTGGGCGCCAGGTTCATCGTCGCCGTCAGGGTCCCGTGGCCGAACAGCCCGGCGCCGAAGCCGATCAGCAGGGTTCCCGAGCCGAACAGCCACGGCGATTGCCACGGCGCCGCGGCGATCACGGCGAGAAAGGCGGGCAGGCCGACCAGGGCGCCCTGGCGCGCGAGGCGAAGCGGATCGGCGCCGCGGCCCAGCACCCGCGAGGCCACGCCGAACCCCAGCAGGCCGCCGATCGCGAGCGTCGCGGTCAGCTTGGTCGTCGCGCCGACGGACAGATGAAGCACCTGGCCGCCGTAGGGTTCGAGCAGCACGTCCTCCATGCTGAACGCCATGGTGCCCAGTCCGACCGCCGCGAGGCGTCGGATCGCCTGGCCGCCGGCGACGAAACTATCCCAGGATTCGCGAAACTGCGGATTGCGCCGGCTCGCGAAATTGCGGTTGGCCCCGCGCGACTCCTGCTTCCACAACGCGACGCCGTTGAGGACGATCGTCGCGACCGCGCAGCCCTGGATGACCTGGACGAGGCGCAGCGGCGAGAAATCGGCGAGCGCAGCGCCGAACACGAGCGCGCTGACGACCATGCCGACCAGCAGCATGACATACATCAGGCCGACGACCTTGGGCCGGGATTCCGGCGGCGCGAGATCGGTGGCGAGCGCGAGGCCGACGGTCTGCACGGTGTGGAGCCCGGCGCCGACCAGCAAAAAGGCGATCCCCGCGCCGAAATGGCCGACGAACACGGGATAGTGCGAGGAATTGCCGCCGCCCGACAGAACCAGCAGCGCGAACGGCATGATCGCCAGCCCGCCGAACTGCACCATCGTGCCGCGAAAGATGAACGGCACCCGCCGCCAGCCGAGCGCGGACACATGGGTGTCGGAGCGGAAGCCGATCAGCGCGCGGAACGGCGCGAACAGCAGCGGCAGCGAAATCATGACGCCGACCAGAGACGCCGGCACGCCGAGCTCCACGATCATGACCCGATTGAGCGTGCCGATCAGCAGCACGAGCGCCATGCCGACCGAGACCTGGAACAGCGACAGGCGCAGCAGCCGGCCAAGCGGCAGATCGGGCGACGCGGCATCGGCGAAAGGCAGAAACCTCGGGCCCAGATTCGCCCAGGCGCGCATCACTTTCTGGCTTACGACATTCATCGGGGGAACTGTCCGGGAATAGACGGCGGCTCAGTCGAAAGGCTTCCTCGCATGCTGGTTCGAACGCGCCGGCGGTCGGGCGACCGCGGCGATACGCCCGGCGGCTCAATCCATCCGTTTGTTTGGCGCCGCCGTCAGAACAGGCCGGGACCGCATGGGTCCCGGCCTTTGGCTCCAGATCGGGGGCAAGCCACGCCTATTGCGACGGCTTCGGCGTGATCGCCGCGATCCTCGGCGCGTCGGGGGCGGCCGGCGCGTCGGTGTCCGAAGCGAGGGTCGCGCGACCGTCCTGCAACGAAAGCTTGGTCCCTTCGGGCGCCGCCGGGGCGGGGCTGTCGAGCGTGACCTTCGCCTTATGGCCGCCCTCCCAGTAGGCCGCCATCCAGGTCGTATGGCTCAGCACCGCGTAGTGGACGATCAGCGAGGTCACCGCAACCGAGCCGAGGAACAGGGGAAGCCCGACCGTCGGCTTCACCACCGTCCATATCCTGCCTTGGTTCATCTCCAGTCCCCCTCAGTGAAGCCACGGCGAATAGATGTAAGCGAGGAAATGCGCGAACAGCGCGATGGCGCCGAAGACCCGGGTGCCATCGATCAGATGCTTATGCAATTCTTCGCTTTCGGCGATGGTCAGGCCTGTCGGCCAGACCCGGTTGGGATCATTGATGTCGGTAGCCATGCGTCACCTCCTTGGAGACAGGCGCCCTGTCTCGTAGCTCAAGCCGCCCATGGCTGTTCGCGGCCGCCATCGAGCGGATGCTCCCCAGGCTCCCACCTCGACGTCATGATGCGACTTTCGTAAATCTAAGCTGACAAAAAAAGTTGTCAACTGGATATGACACATTCTGGCGCGATTCTGTTGGCGCCGGGCGTGAAACGCGCGCGGACCGGCGCGCCACGCCGCCTGATGCGCGGGACAATCCTTGCAACCGCCGCCGCGTCCCGTCATGACGGCGCGGCACTCGTCGGACGGCGCGGACAAGTGATCGAATCCGAAGGCTACATAGCGGATGTCGGCTACACCGCCGGCTTCTATCCCGAGACCGCGCCGGGCCATCTGGCCTTTGCGGCGATGGCGGCGGGTAGCGCGCCCGGCGGCGCGGCCGCGCCGGCGCGCGTGCTGGAGCTCGGCTTCGGTCAGGGCTTCGGGCTCGCTCTGCTCGCCGCGGCGAACCCCGACATCGCCTTCGAAGGCTGCGATTTCAACGCCGGCCACGTCGCTCACGCGCGCGCGCTGGTCGGAGCGGCGGATCTGGCCAATCTGACCGTCGCGCAGGCGCGATTCGAGGACGTCGCCGCGCGAGGCGGGAAACGCGACGTCGACGCCGTCATCCTGCACGGCGTGTTGAGCTGGGTCGGCCCGGCGACCCAGAAGGCGCTGACGGCGATTCTGCGCCGGCGCCTGCGAAAGGCGGGCGCCCTCTACGTCTCCTACAATTGCATGCCCGGCTGGGGGCCGCTGGCGCCGATTCGGCGGCTCGTCGATGAGGTCGGGCGAAGCGGCGGGGGCGGCTCGGAAACCCGGATCGCGCGCGCGCTCGATCTGCTCGTCCGCCTGAAGGGCGCCGACGCGCGATATTTCCTCGCCAATCCCGCCGCCGCGCGCCACCTCGACGCCATGCTCGGCATGGACCGCGCCTATCTCGCGCATGAATATCTCGCCGAGCATTGGCGGGCGCCGCCGTTCGCGGAAGTCGCCGCGCTGCTCGACGGGGCGGGGCTTCGCTTCGCGGCCTCCGCGACGCTGACCGAGAACTTCGACGCTTTCGCCGCGCCCGCCAACACTCGACCGCTGATCGCGCAGACCGCCGATCCGATCCTGCGCGAGGGCTTGCGCGATTTCGCCGCCAACAGAACCTTTCGACGCGACCTGTTCCTGCGCGACCCGCCGCCCCCGGACGCCGCCGCGCATCGACGATCGCTGGGCCGGACATGTTTCGCGCTCGCCGCGCCGCGCGGGCGGATCGTCTTCAAATTCGTCGGGCCGCTGGGCGAACTGATCGGCCGGGAGGATTTCTACGGTCCGATCGTCGATCGACTGGCGGGCGGACCCACCGCGTTCGACGAACTCCTCGCCTTGCCCGCGTTCGGCGAAGCCGCCGTCGACCGACTCGTCGAATGTCTCGCGGTGCTGATCCATTCCGGACAGGTTCTGGCGCGCGCGGCACCGGCGCCCGAAGACGGAGCGCCCGCCCGTCGCTTCAATCGGATGGTGGTCGACGCGGCGCGGACCGGCCGGCTCTACGGCTGGCTCGCCTCGCCGGTCGCGCGGACCGGCGTCCGCGTCGACGATTTCGGACTGCTGACGCTGGCCGCCCTGTTCGACGGGGAAGCCGCAACGCCGGAGGCGGCCGCGCGCCGCGGCCTGGCGGTCATCGCCGGGCTGGGCCGGCGGCCGCGCGACGGCGGCCGCGCGCTCGACGACGACGGCGAGGCGCTCGCCTTCCTGGCCGAGCGGATGCGGCCGGCGCTGGAGGAGGACCTGCCGCTGTGGCGGAGTCTCGGCGTGGTCTAGCAACCTCGCGGACCGGACCTCCACCGCTGATTGCATCGGCGACTGCCGGGATGAGCGAGGCGGACTCCGCCTTATGCAGCCATTCGATCGTCGAGGGCGGCGGAAGGGAACCCTGTCTCCCGATCGATCGCGCGGCCGGATGGCGATGCGCGGGAGCGATGTGATAAGCGTTCCCTCATCATCGAACCCACGCTCTCGAGGTCATTGGCCATGGCGCAGACGCCGCTGCTGTTTCAGAAGATCGCCTTCCGCTCGGTCGAGGCCCGCAACCGCATCGTCGTATCGCCGATGTGCCAGTACAGCGCGATCGACGGGCTCGGCCAGGACTGGCACCTCCAGCATCTCGGCGCCAAGGCGATGGGCGGCGCCGGGATCGTGTTCACCGAGGCGACCCATGTCTCGGCGATCGGCCGGATTACGCCGCATTGCCTCGGCCTGTGGAACGACGAGCACGAAGCGTTCCTGACCCGGATCGCCGCGCTGATCGCATCGGGCGGCGCGGTTCCGGGCATCCAGATCGCCCACGCCGGGCGCAAGGCGAGCACGCTGCCGCCATGGATCGGCGACGGTTTCCTTCGCCCCGACGAGCCGGGCGGCTGGCTGCCCGTGGCGCCGAGCGCGATTCCCTATGCGCCCGGGCGGCCGGCGCCGCACGCGCTTTCGGCCGACGAGATCGCCGGGATTGCGCGCGAATTCGCCGCGACGGCGGCGCGGGCGCGGCGCGCCGGGTTCCGCATCGTCGAGTTGCACGCCGCGCACGGCTATCTCATCCATGAATTCCTGTCGCCGGTCGCCAACCGCCGGGAGGACCGCTACGGCGGCGATCTCGCCGGGCGCGCGCGCGTGCTGATGGAGACGATCGACGCGGTGCGCGGCGAATGGCCGGGCGACCTGCCGCTGTTCGTCCGGCTGTCGTGCACGGACTGGGTTCCAGGCGGCCTGACCATCGACGACACCGCGTTGCTCGCGCGCTGGCTGAAGGCGCGTGGCGACGTCGACCTGGTCGACTGTTCGAGCGGCGGCGTGGACCCCGGGCAGAAGATACCCTCGATTCATCCGGGCTATCAGACGCCGTTCGCCGAACGCATCCGCAACGAGGCGGGCATCGCCACCGGCGCCGTCGGGATGATCCGCGAACCCGAGCACGCCGCCGAAATCCTGGCGAACGGCCGCGCCGATCTGGTTTTTCTCGCGCGCGCCCTGCTCGCGGATCCGGCCTGGCCGTTGCGGGCGGCGCGGAGCCTCGGCGTCGAAGTCGAATGGCCGCCGCAATATCGGCGCGGCGTCCTGACGGGCTGAGGGCGCCGCCCGCGCCGCGGCGGAGCGTCACCCGAGTCCCGCCCGCTTCAGCCGGACAACGGCGTTGTCGAGCGCGCCGAGAAAATTTGATCGATCGCGCGGCGCGAACGGCTTGGGGCCGCCGGCGGCCTCGCCGGTCGCGCGCAGATGATCCATGAGGTCCCGGTTCGCCAGCGCCATGCCGATCGAGGCCTCGGTGAACAGCCGTCCCGTCGCCGTCAGCGTTTCGGCGCCCGCCTTCAGGCAGCGACTGGCCAGCGGAATGTCCGAAGTGACGACGATCGCGCCCGGCCGCGCCCGGCCGGCGATCCAATCGTCGGCGGCGTCCGACCCGGAGCCGACGACGATCCGGGTGACCGACGGGTCGCGCGGGACGCGGATCGGGCTGTTGGCGACGACGAAGACCGCAAGTCCATAACGCGCGGCCACGCGGTAGATCTCCTCCTTGACCGGGCAGGCGTCGGCGTCGACCAATATCTCGATCGGCATGTCTCGAGGAATCCTTACCTGCGGTGGGCGCTCGCGACGGCAGCGGCGCTTCGAAGCGCCATCGTAGCCGAGGTCGCGACCCCGGGCGCGTACGCCGCCGCAAGTGGCGCAAGATGAATGAATATTCACGCTCGCGCGGCTTCTGGCCGCAATCCCGACAAATATTCCCGCTCGGCGCCCCCTCGACACGATTTCGGCTTGAAGAGTCCTATTTGGATGACGATTTTAGCTACCGCGGGATCGGTCGATCCCGGCGTGGAAATGGCGTAGCGGCTGTCGCCCGCCGCACGCGAGCAGGAGATCAAAATGCGCGCTACCCTGAGGAAGACGATCGTCGGGTCGCTGGCGGCTCTCGCGATCGGCGTTTCGGCGATCGGTTCGGTCGGCTCCGCCTCGGCGGCGCCCTACTATCCGCATGGCGGATATCATGGCGGCTGGCATCGCGGCGGCTGGTGGGGCCCTGCCGTGGGGTTCGGAATCGGAGGCCTGGCGGCCGGCGCGATCATCGCGTCGCAGGCGCCCTACGGCTATTACGGCTACGGCGGTTGCGCCGCCTATCGGCCGGTGTTCGACGCCTACGGCAATTACCTCGGCCGCCGTCTCGTCAACGTCTGCTGAAGGCGACAGGAGACATCCCGCCGGTCGGCGACCGCCGTTGCGGACGCCGGTCGTCGCTGGCCGCCTCGCGGAGGGCCGCTTGTTCGCGCAGCGGCCCTCACGCGGCCTTCGGCGCCGGCCAGAAAGCGCCGCCGCGCGTGGGTTCGGGCGTTCCCGTGGTCGTCGGCAGGGAGAGCGGCAGTCCCCTGCGCGAACGCAAGGCGAGATAGGCGAAACATTGCGCCTCGATCACGTCGCCGTCGTAGTCGATCGCTTCTATCGGCTCGACCGCGCCGCCGAGCCGGGCGCGCAGCATCGCCATCAGCGTCAGGTTGCGGCGTCCGCCGCCGCACACCAGCCAGCGGGCCGGCGTTCCCTCGACGTGGCGCAAGGCGGCGGCGGCCGACTCCACGGTGAAAGCCGCCAGGGTCGCCGCGCCGTCGGCGTCGCCGAGCGATTCGGCCTCGCGCGCCAGCTGGTGAAAATGATTGCGGTCGAGCGATTTGGGCGGCGCGCGATCGAAATAGGGATCGGCCATCAGACGCCCGAGCACGGCGGGGTCGACGCGTCCCGCAGCGGCGAGCGCGCCGCCTTCGTCATGGCTGAGGCCGCGCCGCCGCGCGACGAAATCGTCGATGAGGGCGTTGGCCGGTCCGGTGTCGAAGGCGACGATTTCGCCATTGCGTCCGAGCCAGGTCACGTTGCCGACGCCACCCCAATTGAGAACCATCAGCGGTCGCCCCAGACGGGCGCAGATCGCCGCGTGATAGAGCGGGACGAGCGGCGCGCCCTGGCCGCCGGCCGCGATGTCGGCGGAGCGGAAATCGTTGACGACCCCGATCCCGAGCGTCCGGCTGGCGCGCGCGCCGTCGCAGAGCTGGCGGGTGAAGCGCTCGCCCGGGCGGTGGAGGATCGTCTGGCCATGCAGGCCGACGACCGCGATTCTCTCGCGTGAAATGGCGAACCGCGCCATGAAGGCGAGAACCGCCGCACAGTGCGCGTCCGTCACCGCGCGCTGGAGGTCGTCGAGCGGGCCTTGCGCCACGGCGGGATCGGCGACGACTTCGCGCAGCGCGCGGGTCACCGCCGGCGGGTAGGGAAAGGTCGCCCCGGGGCCGGGCGTCACCCGCGTTTCGCCGTCGCTCGCGATCAACGCGACGTCGATGCCGTCCATCGACGTTCCGCTGATGACGCCGATCGCATCGCGCAAGGGCGCCGCGCCCGCCGTCACGCGCGCGCTCCGATCGTCACCGCGAGGTCGCCGACGCCCGCGATCGAGGCCGCGAGCGCGTCGCCGGGCGCCACCGGGCCGACGCCCGCCGGCGTGCCGGTGAAGATCAGGTCGCCGGGTCCCAGATGATAGAAGCCGGAGAGATGCGCGATGATCTCCGGCGCCGACCAGACCATCTGGCCGAGGTCGGAGGACTGGCGGGTCTGCCCGTTCTGGCGCAATTCGATGGCGCCGCGGGCGGGATGCCCGGCGACCTCGGCGGGCGCGATGGCGGACACCGGCGCGCTCGCCTCGACGTCCTTGCCCAGGGTCCACGGCCGCTGCTTGGCCCGCTCCGACAATTGGAGGTCGCGACGCGTCATGTCGAGACCGCAGGCGTAGCCGAACACGGCGCCGAGCGCCTCGGCCGCTGCGACCCTGAAGGCGGGCGCGCCGAGCGCGACCACGAGCTCCACTTCGAACTGGTAATTCTCGGTTCCCGGCGGATAGGGCAGGGAGTCGCCGGAGAGGCGCAGGGCCGTCGCGCTCTTGGAGAAGTAGAACGGCTTTTCCCGATCGACGACGTGGCCCATTTCGCGTGCGTGGTCCTCGTAGTTGCGGCCGACGCAGAAAATGCGCGCGACCGGATAGGCCGCATCCCGCCCGACGATCGGGATCGCCGGGCGCGGCGGCGGATCAAACAGAAATATCGACATGATCGTTCACTCCGCGGGCCCGCCCTGATTCGCGCCAGGGACCCAGAGGACGTCGCCCGCGCCGCGATCATTGGCGAAGCGCGCCGCGACGAACAGGAAATCGGAAAGTCTGTTGACATAGGCGATCGCGGGCGCGCCGACGCTCTCGCCCCGAGTCGCGGCGAGTTCGACGATCCGCCGCTCGGCGCGGCGGCAGATCGCGCGCGCCTGGTGCAGCGCGGCCGCGGCCGGGGCGCCGCCGGGCAGCACGAACGAGCGCAGCGGCGCGAGCTCGCCGTTGAGCTGGTCGATCGCCGCTTCCAGTCGGGCGACCTGCTCGGGCTTCATCCGCAGGCGCGCGCGCGCGGGCTCGCCGGACCCGCCGCTCTCCGACGGCGGCGCGCACAGATCCGCGCCCAGATCGAACAGATCGTTCTGGATGCGCGCGAGCAGCGCGTCGATCGGCGCGAGCCTCGGATCGGCCGACGCGGCGGTCGCGACCCGCGCGAGCCCGATCGCGCAATTGGTCTCGTCGACCTCGCCATAGGCGATGACGCGGCGGTCGAATTTCGGCCGACGCTCGCCGTTGCCCAGGCCCGTCGTGCCGTCGTCGCCGGTCCTTGTGTAGATTCTGTCCAGCCTCACCATGCCGACTCTCTCGTTGCTGCTGCGCCCGCGTCGTCCCGCTTCGCCGAGCGGCCCAGTCCCAGTCTAGCGTCCTCGCGTCAGCAGGACGAGCACGATCACGACGATGGCGAGGAACTGGAGGCCGACGCGCCAGCGCATCAACGTCTGCGATCGGCTGCCCGACCCCTGGCGCAGCATGTTGACGAGCCCGAGAACCAGCACGATGGCCACCGCGCCGACGGCGATGGCGACGCCGGCGTTGGAGAAGGCTGACATGGCGTGACTCTCGGTGCCAGGACGTCATCGTCTTATAGCGCCGCGAACGCGAGCCCGTAAGACGCCGGGGCTCAATCGCGCTGCAGCAGCCGCTCGAGGTAATCGCGCTCCTCCGCCGATCGGCTCGGGTCGGCGAGCCGGCGACGCAATTCCTCGAGCACGCGATGCGCCCGCTCGGCCGCTCCGACGGCGTCGCCGAGGCGGCCGTTCGAGGCGCCGCCCTTTGTGCCTTCGCGCTCGCGCCCGAGCGGGTCGCGCCCGTTCTGACCGGCGGCCCGACCCGTCGCCCCGACCCCTTCGCCGCCTTCGCCGTTCTCGCCCTGCATCTGCTTTTGCAGACCCTGCGCGCCTTCGCGCAGCGCTTCCAGGGCGCGCCCCTGTTCGCCGACCGCGCTGTTCTTGCCCTTGCCGCCCGGCTTGAGGTCGCCTTCGGCCTCGCCCATGGCGTTGCCGGCGTCGTCGAACCCCTTCTCGGCCTTGGCCCCGAGCCCCTTGAGACGGCGCTGGAGTTCCGCCAGGCGATCGCGCAACTCGCGCTGCCGCTCGTCCAGCGGCGCCTGGCCCGCGTCCGGATCCTCGCCGTCCTTGTTCGCGAGGGGATTGGAGTCGGGCGGCTCGCCCTTGTCCATCGACGGGTTGTCCTCGTCGGGCGAGGACGGCGGCGGACGGCCGAGCCAGTCCGGCAACGACTTGCCCTTGCGATCCCGCTGGTCGCGGCGAAAGGTCTCGTCGCGCAGCGCCTGCTGGTCGTGCAGCAGCTTGTCGAGTTCGCCCAGATCGCGGCGCAGTTCGCGCTCGGCCGGGCTCGCGTTCCTTCGGGCGCTGCGCATGTTCTCGAACAATTGCTGGAGCTGATCGAGCATCGCCTGCGCCTGGGCCTTGTCGCCCGTACGAGCGGTGTCCTCCATCTGGTCGAGCAGGTTCTTGAGGTCCTCCGTCGTCATGGTCTCGGGGTCGGTCTGCTCGTTCGGGCGCTGCGCGAGTTCGCGCGTGAACTGCTCGGCCGCCGCGCGCAATTCCTTCATGAGTTCGCGGATCTCGTCGTCGCTGGCGCCGCGATCGAGCGCCTCGCGCAGCCTCTGCTCGGCGGCGCGCAGGTCGCGCTCCGCCTGCGAGGCGTCGCCGTCCTCGATCCGCAGCGCCATCGCCCACAACAGGTCGGCCACGCCGATGAGATCCTGGTCCGAGCGGGCGGCGGCGAGCCGGGCGCGCGCGGCCGAGAGGCCGAGATAGACGCCCGGGCTGGTGTCGAACGTTTCGGGCGCGATCAGCAGCGCCTCGAGCGCCGTCCCGACCCGGCTGACATTGGCGTCGGGATCGAGCACGAGGTCGCGCCTCTGCTCGACGAGCGCGCGCGCGAGCGGATTGTCGAACCTGCGCTGCGGCAGCGTCAGCGGGATCGGCTCGCTGGAGCCGGTCTCCCCGGCGAGGTCGCGGGCGGCGAGCGTCATCGTCACCTCGGCGCCGGCCCAGGGATGCTCGGACAGGTCGCTCGTCGTCTGCGCCTCGCCGGTCCCGTTGGCGCTGCCGGGCAGCTGCAGCGCCATGACCGGCGGCTCGACCAGCGAGCGGCCGGCGGGCGGCTTTCCGTCGATCAGCGGCCGGGCGAAATCGGCCTCGGCGCTGGCGACGCCATATTGATCGGCGAGCTTGTAGGCGAGGGTCAGCGATCCCCGGACATTGGCCTGCGGCCGGGCGGTCAGCGCGATCGTCGGCCTCTCGTTCGGGATCGCCGTGATCTCGAACGCCGACAGCGGCGCGCCGCCGCGGCTGACCGTCAGCTTACCGTCTCCCTTGATCGTCCACCGCCGCTCGCCGACCGCCGCGCTGGACGACGGCTGGGCGGGGGCCGGCGCCGCGCCGCCGGGAGGCTTGACCGGGGCCGAGAGAGCCAACGCCCCGTCGGCGCGCGCCTCGAAGGAATCGTCCGCGCGCAGCGCCAGGATCGATCCGACCGGCGTGGCGATCTTCCTGTCGTAGCCGTCCTTGCCGAGCGCATCGAGAAGGATCGGCGGCTTGCCGGTGTAGGCGGGCGGATCGATCCAGGCGTCGAGCCGGAATCCCGGCGCCGCCGCCGCCGCTTCGCCGCGCCAGTCGAAGGCCGATGCGATGCGGGCGTAACGCTCGGGACCGGCGACGAAGGCCGCGCAGACCGCGAGCAGCGCGGCGCCGAAGCGCAACGCCGCCATGTCGCGGTCGACCATGCGCGGCGCCGGCGGGGCGACCGCCAGGGCGTCGACCGCCGCCGCCATGCGGCGCTGGTGGAGAATCCAGAGCGCGCGCGTCGTCTCGGCGGCCTTGGCGTCGGCGAGCCGATCCAGACTCGAGGAGGCCGGCTGGTGCGGCGCGGCGCTGTCGCGGTCGAGGCGCGCGAGCCGCTGCTCGGGGCGCGGGGCCCGCAGCAGCGCCAAAGGATAGAGAACCGCCAGCAGGGCGGCCGCGAACAGGACGAGGCCCGCGATCCGCGCGCCGGCCGGCAGGACGAGCCAGAGGCCGAACCACGACGCCGCGAGAAACACCGCCACGACCGTCAGCGCCCAGGCCATCGGCGGCCAGACCCGTTCCCAGACCAGCGCCAGCGCGGCCCGCTTCGCCAGCCGATCCAGCCGCGCGCGCGTCGCGGCGCCCGACCGGTTCGCCGCTTCGGGCGTTTTCGCGGCTTCGTTCAAGGTTTTCTCCTCGTCGCCGGGCCCCGGCTCGCCGGACGGCGAGTCGCGCCCAGCCTCACGCCAACCAAGGCGGAATTTTGTCCAGTCCGATCAAGTCCTCGTATGTGGGGCGGGGCCGCACGATCGCCCAGTCGCCGCCCCTGACCAGGACTTCCGGGACGAGCAGCCGCGAATTGTAGGTCCCGGCCTGCACGGCCCCGTAGGCGCCGGCCGACATGACGGCGACGAGGTCGCCGGCCGCGACCTCGGCGAGATCGCGATCCTGCGCGAGATAATCGCCGCTCTCGCAGACCGGCCCGACGACGTCCGCGCGCATGCGCCGCGCCGGGGCCGCGGGCTCGACGAGCGGCAGGATTTCGTGGTGCGCGTCGTAGAGCGTCGGCCGGATGAGATCGTTCATGGCGGCGTCGACGATGACGAACGTCTTGCCCGCGCCGTGCTTGACGAAGATGACGGAGGCCACCAGGATGCCGGCGTTGCCGACGATCAGGCGTCCCGGCTCGAGAAACACCCGGCAATCCAGCGCCCGCGTCCGGCTCGCGACGATTCGCGCATAGGCGTCGGGATGCGGCGGCGGTTCGTTGTCGCGCCGATATGGAATCCCCAGGCCGCCGCCGAGGTCGACATGGTCGATCGCGTGCCCGTCCGCGCGCAGGACCGCCACGAACTCGGCCAGGAGGCGAAACGCCTCGTCGAACGGCGCGAGCTCGACGATCTGCGAGCCGATATGCATGTCGACGCCGGTCACCCTCACGCCGGGCAGGCTCTTCGCCCGCGCGTAGACTTCCCTCGCCCGCGAGATCGGAATGCCGAATTTGTTCTCCGACTTTCCGGTGGAAATCTTGGCGTGGGTGCGCGCGTCGACGTCGGGATTGACGCGGACCGCGATGCGGGCGACGCGCCCGCGCGCGACCGCGACCTCCGACAGCGCTTCGAGCTCCGGCTCGGATTCGACGTTGAAGCACAGAATGTCCTCGTCGATTCCGCGCGCCATCTCGGCGCGAGTCTTGCCGACCCCCGAGAAGATGATTTTTGTCGCCGGAACGCCGGCCGCGCGCGCCCGCCGCAACTCGCCCTCGGATACGACGTCCATGCCCGCCCCGGCGCGCGCCAGGGTCGCCAGCACGGCTTGGTTCGAATTGGCCTTCATCGCGTAGCAGATCAGCGACGGAATATCGGCGAAGGCCTCGGCGAACACCCGGTAGTGACGCTCGATCGTCGCCGACGCATAGCAGTAGAACGGCGTGCCGACGGCGCGCGCGACGGCGGCGAGGTCGACGTCCTCGGCGCGCATCGCGCCGTCAACATAGGCGAAATGATGCATCGGGCTGAAAATCCATTTCTCGAAATCTCGCGCGATCGCCGCGATGGGCGGCCGCTCGCGGCCGGCCCGCCCCGGCCGGTCGGCCGCGGCGGGCTTGCGCTGCGCCTCGACGACGGCCCGCGAGCCGGTTCGCTCACAGCAGGGGGTCGAGCACAAAGGGCTCCTTGGGCGGCTGGATGGGTTTCGGCTTGCGATGAACCTGGGGATGGGCCGGGTCGTCGGGCTTGGCGACGGCGCTCGGGTCGGGCGGCGGCTCGAGGGCGCCGCGTCGACCGCAGCCGTCCGCGCCGAACGCGATCAGCGCGATCAGCGCGATCAGCGCGAAGACGCCCGCTCCCGGTCTCGAAACGATGGGGATCGGGCTTTTTGAACGAGATGTCACGAGGCGGCTCCGGTGCGGCGGCTTCAATATACCCGAACGCCGCGCCGACGCGAGTGTCCGGGGCTGCCGCCGAGGCGAGAGGCGAGCGGGCGCCCGCGACCCATCGGGAGGGCGGCCCGGCGGCCGAGCGTTCCCGTTGCGAGCCCGGTCATCCACCGCGTGTTTACCGAGATTTGTAACGCCCCCTTCAACTCTGGCTGACAGGTTCGGCGGAGTATGGATCGAACCGGATGATGGGGCAGCGGGCGAATGCGGGGCGGATGTATTCGTCGCTGACCACGGACGCCGAACGGCTTGGAAAGCTGTCCGGGCTCGCCGATCTCGCGCCCGACGGCGCCGGGCGCGCGGACGGCCGTCGAGCGCCGGACGCGCCCGATGATCGCCTCGCCAGGATGTTCGCCGCGCTCAGCGCGACCAACGAGGCGGTCATGCGCGCGCAGACGCGCGACGAACTGTTCCAACGGGTCTGCGAGGCCGCGGCGGCCGGCGGAAGGCTCGCCTCGACGGTCATCGCGCTCGCCGACCCCGATTCCGATTTCATGCGCGTCGTCGCCACCGCCGGCCCGACCGCCGATTTCCTCGAGAGCCTGCGGGTGGCGGTCTCGACCGCCCTTCCGGAAGGGCGGGGTCTGTGCGGGACCGCATTTCGGACCCGCCGGCCCAGCATCAGCAACGACTATCTCGCGGACCCGCGGGGCGCCGCCTTCCACGACAGGGCGCGGATCAACGGCGCGAAATCCTGCGTCGCCCTGCCGTTGCTCAGAGATGGCGAGTCGATCGGCGTCCTGCTGTTCCTGTCCCGCGAAGCCGACGTCTTCACCGCCGCGCTCGTCGAACTGCTCGAGCGGCTCGCCGAGAGCGTCTCGTTCGCGATCGAGATTTTCGATCGGGTGGATCATCGCCGATTGGCGGATGTCCATGAGGAGCGCCTGAGCCGGATGTTCGCCGCGCTCAGCGCGACCAACGCCGCCATCCTGATGGCCCGCAGCGCCGACGAGATGGTTCAGTGGGTCTGCGACGCCGCGACCGGCCCCGGCAAAATGATCGGCGCGTCGGTTTACGTGCATGATCCGAATTCCCCGCGCATGGCGATAACCGCCTGGTCGGGCGGGCTTCGGCGCCCGGAGGATTTCGCCGGGATCGTCGATCCGGACTCCGGCGGGCGCGGGATCGGCGCGGACGCGCTCGGGAAGGGCGAGGGGTGCTTCATCGCCGAGATCGGGTCCGATCCGCGCGCGGCCGATTGGCGTGAAGCGCTGACGGCGCAGGGGGTGACGGCATGCGCGATCCTGCCGTTGACCAGGAGCGGCCGGGTGGTGGGCGCCGCCTCGTTCTATCTCGACAAGGCTTCCGGGCCGCTGGACGACGAGCGGATTCGCCTGACGACCCGGATTTCGGAGAATATCTCGTTCGGCCTGCAAATGTTCGAACGCCAGGAGCAGAAGGACGAAGTGGCGCGCATGCTCGCCGCGCTCGGCGCGACGAACGAAGCGATCATGCGCGCCCGGACCAAGCCGGAGCTGTTCGGCCTGGTTTGCGCCGCCGCCGCCAAGGGCGGCGACTTCACCACGACGCTGGTCGGCGTCGCGGAACCGGACGGCGACTTCTTGAGGATCGTCGCGTCGGGGGGACCGACCGACGCCGCTTCCAAGGGCGCCGGACTGGCGTCGAGCGCCGACCACCCGGAGGGACGAGGTCTGATGGGGACCGCGTTTCGCACCGAGCGGCCCTGCGTCAGCAACGACTATGAGGCCGAGATCGAGGAGAGCGTCCTCAGCGCGACCGTCCGAAGCGAGGGCGCGAAGTCGGGCGCCGCGCTGCCGCTGTTGAGACAGGGGCGGGCGATCGGCGTGCTGCTGTTCATGTCGAGCCGGCTCGGCGCATTCACGCCCGAACTCGTGGCGCTGCTCGAGCGACTCGCGGAAAACATCTCGTTCGCCATCGATAACTTCGATCGGGAGGACGCGCGGCGGGCGGCCGAGGAGCAGAAGGAGAGCCTGACGCGGCTGTTCGCGGCGCTCAGCGCCACCAACGAGGCGATCATGCGGGCGCCGGACCGCGCCGAGCTCTACCAGCTGGTCTGCGAGGCCGCGGTTCAGGGCGGGCGCTTCGATTCGGCGATCATCGGCCTTCCCGTAGCCGGCAGCGACTTCCTGGAAATCGTGGCGAGCGCCGGACCCAAAGGGGACTTGCGACGATCGGAGCGAATCGCGGTCAGCGAAGCCTATCCGGAGGGTCGCGGGGTCAGCGGAACGGCGTTCCGGACCCTGCGCGCCTGCATCAGAAACGACTATACGGCCGCAGACCTGCTCCCGGCCTCGCGCGCCCGAGCGGTGCGCCAAGGCGCCAAATCCGGCGCGGCGCTGCCCTTGATCAGCCATGGCGAGGCGGTCGGCCTGCTGGTGTTCATGTCGGGCGAGACAGGCACTTTCACGCCCGAGCTGGTCGAACTCCTGAACCGGCTGGCGGAGAACGTCTCCTTCGCGATCGAGAATTTCGATCGGGAGGCGGCGCGTCGACTGGCGGAGGACCAGAAGGAGCGTCTGACCCTGATGCTGGCCGCCCTGAGCGCGACCAACGAGGCGATCATGCGGGCGCCGACCCGCGCCGAGCTGTTCGAACTCGTCTGCGCGGCGGCGGTGCGCGGCGGCCGGTTCGTCTCCACCATCGTCGCGGTGACGGAGCCGGGCAGCGCCTTTCTTCGGGTGGTCGCTTCGGCCGGCTCGATGGGAGCCCAGCAGCGGGGCGTAAGAATCGCGATCGCGGACGACCGCCCCGAGGGTCGCGACGTCAGCGGCGTCGCGCTCCGCACGCGCCAGCCCTGCATCAGCAACGACTACCTCGCGGACGATCGCGGCGCGGCGTTTCACGAGAGGGCGCGCCGCGAAGGCAACATGTCGGGCGCGGCGTTTCCGCTGCTCAGCAACGGCGAAGCCGCCGGGGTGCTGGTGTTCATGGCCAGCGAGAAGCACGTCTTCACGCCCGAACTCGTCGAACTGCTCGACCGGCTCGCCAGCAACGTCTCGTTCGCGCTCGACAATTTCGACCGCGCCGAGGAGAAGGCGCGCGCCGACGAGCGCATCCGGTATCTGGCCACGCACGACGGGCTGACCGATCTACCCAATCGCGCCATGTTCAATCGCATGTTGAACGCCTCGATCGAATCGGCGCGCCGTCCGGCCCGGAAATTCGCGGTGCTGTTCATCGACATCGATCGATTCAAGGTCATCAACGATTCGCTCGGTCACGACGCCGGCGACACGCTGCTGATCGAAATCAGCGACCGGCTGCGCCGTTGCCTGCGCGCCGGCGACGTCGTCGCGCGGCTCGGCGGCGATGAATTCGTGGTCATTCTGGAGCAGGCGTTCGAGCCGAAGCTGGCGGAATTCGTCGCCCGCAAGCTGTTGTCGGTCGTCAGTCAGCCGATCCAGTTGTGCGGGCTCGAATATGGCGCGACCGCCAGCATCGGCATCGCGATGTTCCCGAACGACGGCGAGGACGCGCTCACGCTGACGAAAAACGCCGACATGGCGATGTATCGCGCCAAGGACGACGGCAAGAACGGCTTCCGCTTCTTCACCAACCAGCGCAAGGGGCCGCCGGTCGAGCGTCTCGTGTTCGAGGCGCGGCTGCGCCAGGCGCTCGATCGCGACGAACTGTCGCTTCATTTCCAGCCGAAACTGGACGTGGCGACCGACGCCATCACCGGGGTCGAGGCCCTCCTGCGCTGGACGCTGCCGGATCTCGGCGCGGTGCCGCCGGCGCAATTCATCCCGCTGGCGGAGGAGACCGGGCTGATCGTGCCGATCGGGCGCTGGGTGCTGCGGCAGGCCTGCGCGCAGAACATGGCCTGGCGCCGCCAGGGGCTGCCGCCGCTGTCGATGGCGGTCAACCTGTCGCCCCGACAGTTCTCCGACGAGAACCTGTTGCGCGACGTCGACGACGCCCTGGCCGCCAGCGGCATGCCGGCCCACCTTCTTCAGCTCGAAATCACCGAAAGCATGATGATGCACGATGTCGAGCATGCGATCGAACTGCTCGACGTCATTCGGGGCCGCGGCGTGCGCCTCGCGATCGACGACTTCGGAACCGGTTATTCGTCGATGTCGCTGATGAAGAAGTTCCCGGTCGACACGATCAAGATCGACCGCTCCTTCATCGAGGATCTGCCGGAGGACTGCGAGGACCGGGCGATCGCGCAGGCGATCATCAGCCTCGGCAAGGCTCTGGGATTGACCGTGATCGCCGAGGGCGTCGAGACCTCCGATCAGGCCGACTTCCTTCGCGAACGCGGCTGCGACGAGATGCAGGGCTATCTCATCAGCCGCCCGGTCGCCGCCGCCGGCATCCCGGGGATCATCGAGGCCAACCGGCGGCTCCCGCATCCGACCCGACCGGACGAGCCGGTCCGGGCGCCGCCGCCGCGCCGCGTGCGGCGCAAGGCCTGAGACCGGAGCCCTGCGGCGCGGGTCGATTCGCGGCGGAGGTCGGCGACGGCTTGCGCGCCGCCCGCCCATGGTCCAAATAGGGGCCGGGAGGTTGGCGAGGGACGTACCGCTCGCCAACCGGGTCAGGTCCGGAAGGAAGCAGCCCTAACGAGCCAGGGCGGGTCTTTGTCCAGCCTCCTACCGTCTCGCCACGACCGATGCTGCGCTCCCACCCGGGGCCCGATGCGCCGAGCCTTTGTCCGATGAATGACAATCCAGCGCCGGAAATCGGCGCATCGCCCGCGCCGGCGGTTCCTTATCGCGTGCTCGCGCGCAAATATCGTCCCACCCGCTTCGAGGATCTGGTCGGCCAGGAATCGATGGTGCGCACGCTCGCCAACTCGTTCGCCGGCGGGCGGATCCATCAGGCTTACATCCTGACGGGGGTGCGCGGCGTCGGCAAGACGACGACCGCACGCATCCTGGCGCGGGCGTTCAACTACAGCCTGCCCGGCCGGATCGACGCGCCGAGCGTCGACATGCCGGAACTCGGGGTTCATTGCCAGGCGATCATCGAATCGCGCCACATCGACGTCATCGAAATGGACGCGGCCTCGCACACCGGGATCGACGACGTCAGGGAGATCATCGAAAACGCCCGCTATCTCCCGGTTTCCGCGCGCACGAAGGTCTATATCGTCGACGAAGTCCACATGCTGTCGAAGCAGGCGTTCAACGGTCTCCTGAAGACGCTCGAAGAGCCGCCGGCGCATGTCAAATTCCTGTTCGCGACCACCGAGATCGAGAAAGTGCCGGTGACGGTTCGCTCGCGGTGTATCCGCTTCGACCTGAAGCGCATCGAGCCGGGCCTGATGACCCGCCATCTGGCGGCGATCTGCGCGGCCGAGGCGGTGGCGTTCGAGCCCGAGGCCCTGTCGTTGATCGCGCGCGTCGCCGAAGGCTCGGTGCGCGACGCGCTTTCGCTGCTCGATCAGGCCATCGCGCACGGCGCCCGGGCCGGCGTGCAGGCCGCGGACATCCGCGCGATGCTCGGTCTTTCCGACCGCGGCCATATCGTCGACCTGTTCGAGCTCGCCATGAAGGGCGAGCTCGCGCCCGGCCTCGACTTGATGGCGCGGCTCTACGACGCCGGCGCGGATCCCGCTCAGCTGCTGATCGAACTGGCGGAATTCACCCATTTCGTCACCCGCCTGAAATTGGCGCCCAAGGGAATCGACGATCCGACCGTCGGGGCGGATGAGCGCCGACGCGGCGCCGACTTCGCAGCGCGTCTGGGCCTCGGCCCGCTGACGCGCGCCTGGCAGATCCTGCTGAAGGGGGTGCAGGACGTCAGGGATTCGCCGCGGCCGCTGGCTTCGGCCGAAATGGCGCTGATCCGTCTGGGCCACGCGGCCGAACTTCCCCCGCCCGAGGAAGCCCTGCGCAGGCTGGCGGAGGCCCCGGACGCGGCGCCGAGACCGGCGTCGCAGGCGCTCGCGCCGCGCGGTCCCGCCGGGGCGCAGGCGCTGCGCGCGGTCGCGTCCGCCGCGCCCTCGCCCGCCGCGGCGCCCGCCCCGCAGGCCGTCGCCCCGGCGGCCCGATTGGCGCGATTCGAAGACGTCGTCCTGCTCGCCCGGACCAAGCGCGACATCCAGCTGCAGGCCGCGCTGGAGAACGACGTCCGGCTCGTGCGCTTCGAGCCGGGCACGATCGCCTTCTCGCTGGTCGAGGGCGCCTCGCCCCAGATCGCCCAGACCCTGTCGCGCCGGCTCCAGGAATGGACCGGCGAGAGATGGATGATCGCGCTCGTGCCGGGCGCCGACGCGCCGACTTTGCGCGAGCGCGCCTCCGCGCGCGAGGCCGAGCGCCTGAGCGGCGTCGCGGCCGACCCGCTGGTGCGCCAGATCATGACGCGCTTCCCGGGCGCCCAGATCGTCGGCGTGCGCGGCCCCGACGCCGCGCCGGCCTGTGATCCTCCCATCCCCGGCCATGGCGACGAGGATGTCGCCTATGGCGACGCCGCCATCGTCGAGGACGACGCTTAACCCTGCAGGAGCCGGCGATGGTCGACATCATGGGACTGATGAAGAAGGCGCAGGCCGTTCAGGCCAGGATGAAGGACGTCCAGGAGGAACTCGAGCGTCTCGAGATCGAGGGTCAATCGGGCGGGGGCATGGTCAAGGTCCGGCTCAACGGCAAGGGCCAGATGAAGGGGGTCGCGCTCGATCCCTCGCTGCTGAGGCCGGACGATCGCGAGATGATCGAGGACCTCATCGTCGCCGCCCACGCCGACGCGCGGGCGAAGGCCGACCGCGTGATGGAAGAGAAGATGCAGGCGGTGACCGCGGGCCTGCCGCTGCCCCCCGGCATGAAACTGCCGTTCTGAGCGGCGCCGGATGACCCAGAGCGTCGCGGGACCGGAAATCGAACGGCTGATCCAGTTGCTGGCCCGCCTGCCCGGGCTCGGACCCCGCTCCGCGCGGCGCGCGGCGCTCCATCTGATCCGGAAGCGCGAGCAATTGCTGGGCCCGCTGGCCGAGGCGATGCAGACGGCGCGCGAGCGCGTCGTCACCTGCCGCATCTGCGGCAATGTCGACACGTGCGATCCCTGCACCGTCTGCCGGGACGATCGGCGCGACCCGACCCTCCTGATCGTGGTCGAATCGGTCTCGGACCTCTGGGCGCTGGAGCGCGCCGGCGTCCTGCGCGCGCCCTATCATGTGCTCGGCGGGACGCTGTCGCCGCTCGACGGGATCGGCCCGGAGGATCTGAGCTTCCCGCAATTGCTCGCGCGGGTGGGCGCGGGCGCGGTCAGGGAAGTGATCCTGGCGGTGAACGCGACGGTGGACGGTCAGACCACGGCGCATTACATCACCGATCTTCTCAGCGCCTATCCCGTCAAGGTCACGCGGCTCGCCCATGGCGTGCCGGTCGGAGGCGAACTCGACTATCTCGACGAAGGCACGCTTTCCGCGGCGATTCGGCAGCGCACGACGTTCTAGAGTTTCGCGGCCCCGCCAGCGCGGCGTGCGGGCCGGCGCGGGCGATGCCGGCTTGGCGCGGCGCGGCGGATCCGCCGGTCGGCGCATCGCGACGCCGCCCGCCTGGCGCGCGCCGGATCGCGGCGCGGGTCGATCGGGCGGCTTCGCCGGCCGACTTCGTCGCCGGGGGCGACTTGCGTCCCGTCGACGGGGCTTTCGGCGCCGCGACGGTGGGAAGCTCAGGTTCAGCGCGCCAGCCGTCATCGCGAGCGGGGCCCGGACGTCTGTTAAAGAGAAATCTGAGATAGTTCTTCCCAAATTCCAAAGGACCGGCTATAGTCGCATCATTAGCCCCTCGGCAGGAGCCCCGC
>JBEKZS010000072.1:0-21286 GCA_049509635.1 Roseiarcus sp. | reverse complement strand
CGGGGGAACGGTGCCGCGCCAGTATTTCTCGTCGGTCGAGGCGGGCGCGCGCGACGCCATGGCGCGCGGCCCGCTCGGCTTTCCGGTCGTCGATGTCGCCGTCACCCTCACCGACGGCTCCTATCACGCGGTCGATTCCTCCGACATGGCGTTTCGCGCGGCGGCGAAGATCGCGCTCGGCGAGGCCCTGCCCAAGGCGCGCCCGGTGCTGCTGGAGCCGATTCTCGCGGTGTCGATCCTGGTGCCGGCCGACGCGATGGCGCGCGCGAGCGCCCTGGTGGCCGCGCGGCGCGGCCATATCCTGGGCTTCGAGGCGCGCGCGGGCTGGGACGGCTGGGACGTCCTCAGCGCGCTCATCCCCGAGGCGGAAATCGGCGACCTGATCGTCGAGCTGCGCTCGGCGACCGCGGGCGTCGGGGCCTTCGAAACGAAATTCGATCATCTGGCCGAACTGACCGGGCGCCCGGCCGAGGCGGTCATTGCGGCGCGTCGACAGGCGCTGGCGGCCAACGGCTGACCGTGCCCGTCGGAGCGCCCCCGAGCCGGGCGCCGCCCTCGGCGAGGGGCGGCGGCGCCGGCGCGAGCCAGCCCCGGTAGCGAACGATGGCGCCGATGAACGGCGCTTCGATCGCCACGTCGAACCGGAAACGGCCCTCTTCCTCCGATTCGAAGGCGTCGCCGCGCGGGGCGAACGCCGCCGGCAGCGGCAGGCCGAACAGCGCCCAGCGCCGGGCGACCAGCCGCAACCGCTGCGCATCCGCCAGCAGCGCGAGCCCGAAGGTGAACGGCCCGAAGCGCTCGCACAGCAGGCCTTCCCAGCGCCCCGCGCCCTGCCACTGCCGCGAGCGCATGACCCGGCCCGAGAAGCGCCGCGTCCAGGTCTCGACGCCGTCGCGCGCCTCGAAGCGCACGCTGACCGGCGCCGCGCGCGCGGCGGCGGGAAAGCCGAACAGCGCGGCGACGAGGCGCGCGATCAGCCCCGGGCCGCGCTCGATCTCGGCCTCGCCGCGCACGGTCCGCATCCCGACGAATGAATGCATCGCGCGGACCGCCGGCGGCAGGTCGTCGAAGGCGCCGGCGAGCATCCGCCGATAGAGCGGCGCATCGACGGACTCGCCGTCGTCGCGGACGGCGTGACGGATCGCGCGCGCCCGGAACATCGGCTCGTAATCCTCCAGTTCGAGTTCGCCGGTCGCGGCTCTCGCGCCGGATTCCGGGCGCCGGCCGTCCGTTTCCCGCCGCAGGACGGCGGCGACCGCCATCGCCGGGATCAGCGGACCGGCGTCGCCTTCGGCCAGCATGTGCCAGGAGCGGCGCCGCGGCGCTCCGGCGGAGTCCACGCCGTCGATTTCGACGATCATGCCGCCGCGATGGGCGCCCCAGCGCAGCCGGCCGAGGACGGCGTGGAGCAGCGGCGCCATCGGCGCCAGGTTCGGCAGGAGCCGCAGCCGCCTCAGCCAGGCCAGACCGATGAGCGCGCGATGCAGGATTTCAGGCACTGGCGCGGCGCCGACCCAGATCGCGCGCAGGCCGGGCCAGAGCGGGGGCAGCAAGGCGAGATCGGGGACGTCGACGAGCGAGAACAGCCGGCTCGGCAGCGGCGCCATTCCGGGCGGCCGGACCGCCCGACGCATCGTCTCGGTCAGTCCGAACGCCCGGACGCGCCGGCCCTCGCGCGTCAGCGCGACCGGCTGGCCGGCATAGCTCGCGACCGCGCGCACGACGTTGAGACCGACGCCGGCGAACGGCGAAGGCGCGACGCCGGCCCGAATTGTCGTGACTTCAACGAGGCCCCTGGCCAGCTTTCGCACCACCGCGGCCGTCAGCGCGGGAAAACTGCTGACGCCGGACAGCACGTAGACCCCCTCGGCGCGCGCCGCCGTGTCGAGCGCGCCGATGCCGGCGACGAAGGCCGAGGAATCGGCGAGATCCAGGTAGTCGGCGCCCTGCGCGATCGACGCCCGCGCGAGCCGGTAGGGATCGCCGGAATAGCCCTGGAACGGGCCGCTGGCATCGATCACGACATCGGGGGCGACCGCCTCCAGTTGCGCCGGGAGATCGCCTTCGCGGTCGAAGGCGAGCGCGACCCGCGCAGCGCCGGCAGGCAGGGTCGCGGCGAAGGCGCGCGCCTTGTCGAGCGATCGCCCGGCGATGATCAGGGCGAGGCCCGGCTCGTCCGCGAGCAGGCGCGCGAGACGCCCGCCGAACATCCCGTAGCCGCCGAGGATGAGGATCCGGCGCGGCGCGCTCACCCTTCCTCGCCGAAGTCCGCGCCCGGACGCGCCGGGGCGAGCCGGATCAGGCGGGAATCGGCGACCGCGGCCTGGCGGTGCTTGACCGCCTCGCGATAGGCGGGATCGCGGATCATCGCCACGAATGCGGCGCCGCTCGGATATTGCGCGATGAAGGCGACGTCCCAGCGCTCGGACTCCGGTCCGATCAGCGTGAGCTCGGGCCGGCCGATCCAGATCTGCGCGCCGCCGAGCCGAGCGAAAATGGGGCCGCTCTCGCGCGCATAGGCCCGGTAGGCCTCGCGCCCGGTCGCCTTGCGCCCGTCGGGATAGGCGGCCTGGGCGCGCAGCCGGACCAGGTTGAGCATGTGGATCGGCTGGTCGGCCGGCAGCGCCTTGAAGCGGCCGAAGGCCTGCCTGGTCGGATCGATATGGGCGTCCATGGCCGCGTCTCCGGGCTCGCCGGCTCCTCTATGCAACATGGCGCCGCGCGACGCCATCGGCGGCGCGGCCGGGCGGCGCGCCATAGGGTCGCAGCGCCTATACAGCGGCCGCCGCTTCGCCTATGCAAACATGGCCTTTGCCGGTCCTCCGCGGAGACGAATCATGGCCGAGAAACCCTATGTCGAATCGCGTCTGGCGACCGTGTTCGGCGGCTCCGGTTTCATCGGGCGCTATGTCGTGCGGGCGCTCGCCCGCCGCGGCTGGCGCGTGCGGGTGGCGGTGCGCCGGCCCGACCTCGCCGGCTTCCTGCAGCCGCTCGGCGACGTCGGCCAGATTCACCCGGTGCAGGCCAACCTCCGCTATCCCGCCTCGATCGCCGCCGCGCTCGTCGGCGCGGAGGCGGCGATCAACCTGGTCGGCGTGCAGACCCAGACCGGCCGCCAGAATTTCGAGGCGGTCCACGTCTTCGGCGCGCGCGAAATCGGCCGCGCGGCGGCCAGCCAGGGGCTGGCGAGGCTCGTCCACGTCTCGGGCATCGGCGCCGATCCCGAATCGGCCTCGCCCTATATCGCCAGCAAGGGACGCGGCGAGGCGGCGCTGCGCGAAGCCTTTCCCGCCGCGATCGTGCTGCGCCCCTCGGTCGTGTTCGGCCCGGAGGACGACTTCCTCAACCGCTTCGGGCTGCTCGCGCGCACCCTCCCCGCGCTGCCGCTGTTCGGCGGCGGCGATGTGAGGATGCAGCCGGTCTTTGTCGGCGACGTCGCGGAGGCGGCGGCGCGCGCGATCGAGGGCCGCGCCAAGGCCGGCGAGATCTATGAGCTCGGCGGCCCCGAGGTCATGACCCTGCGCGAGATCGTCGCCTTCGTCTGCCGGACGACCGACCGCCATCCCGCGCTGATCCCGCTGCCGTTCGGCCTCGCCCGGCTGATGGCGGGCGGCACGGAAATCGCGCGCGCGCTGACGCTCGGGCTGTTCCCCAAGGCGCTGACGACCACGCGCGACCAGATCGAGCTGTTGCGGCGCGACAATCTCGTTGCGGCGAGCGCAATCGAGGCGGGGCGGAGCTTCCAGGGCCTTGGGATCGACCCGCAGGGCGTGGAGGCGATCGCGCCGGCCTATCTCTGGCGCTTCCGCAAGACCGGCCAATATGCAAGCAGCGGGGCGACCTGAAGCTCGCCGTCACGCCGGGGCGGGCGGGTTTCGGGACAGGCGCATATGCAGCCGCGTCATGAACGCCGTGGCGAACAGCGGCGTGCAGAGATTGAGGATCGGGATCGCGACGAAGCCGGCGATGATCAGTCCGGCGAGGAATATGCGCAGCGCGTATCGGCGCCGCATCGCGCGCGCCTCCGCCGCCGGGCGGAAGCGCATGGCGGCGAGTTCGAAATATTCGCGCCCGAGCAGATAGCCGTTGGCGCCGAGGAAGGCGACGACGTTGAGCGGCGGCAAGAGCAGCAGCGCGATGGCGAGCAGGTTGACGAGCAGCGACAGCCCTGCGAACCGCAGGGCGAACAGAGCCACCGCGCCTGCCGGGGCGGCCGCGCCCGGCGGCCCCGCAGGGTCGACCGTGCGCTCGACGATGCCGGCCATATCGTCGAGGAAGAAGCCGGCGACCAGCGAGGTCACCGGCGGGACCAGCGATGCGAGGCCGACGACCAGGCCGATTCCGAGCACGACATGCAGCGTCGTCGCCAGCCAGGGCGCCTCGACGCGGATCAGCGAGCCGCCGAAACGGTCGAGCGCGATCCAGATCGCGGCGAGCACGCCGATCGTCAGCAGCAGCGATTTCAACAGCGTCGCGCGGAACGGCGGGGTGAAGATCTGCGCGAAAGCGTCGATGGCGTCGTCGAACATCGCGCTGTCATAGCGAGCGGGGGCCGGGAAATACAGTCGCTCGCCGAACGGCCTCGCCGCGCCCATCAGCCGGGGCGGCGCCGGCGCCAGACGAAGGTCGAACTCACCGAATAGTTCCACACCACCCCGACCAGCGCGCCGGCGCAACCGGCGACCCACCATACGTGATCGAAATCGAACAGCCACGACGCGATGTCGATGTTGACGACGACGCCGACGCTGCAGACGATCGCGAACAGCGCGAAGCCGCGAATCGCGCTCCAGCCGCGGTAGCGGTAGTCGCGATAGGTGACCTCGTTGTTGAGCAGGAAATTGTTGGCCATCGCGGCGAGCGTGGCGACGAGCTGGGCCGCGCGAAAGTCCGGCAGCGCCCCGGTCGCGATCAGCGCGTTGAGCAGGATGAGATGGATGACGAGGCCGAGTCCGCCGACCGCGCCGAACAGCACGAAGCGGATCGGCAGCACGCCCCGGCTGGCGTGGTGGATGACGAGGCCGAGGAAATCCATCGCCACCAGCGGCGACAGTTTCGATTCGCCCGCCTGCCGCTGGCGGAACACATAGGGCGTCTCGACGATCCTGAGGCCGGGCGGCGCGCACAGCAGGATGTCGACCAGGATCTTGAAGCCGTCGGACGAAAGCCTCGGCGCGATCTCGCCGACGATCCGCCGGCGGATCATGAAGAAGCCGCTCATCGGATCGGCGACGCTGACGCGGGAAATCCAGCGGAAGAAGCCGGCGCCCGCGTCGCTGAGCTTCTGGCGCGCCGGCGACAGGCCGCGCTCGGCGGCCTCGCCCTCGACGCGTGTGCCGACGGCCAGATCGGCGCCGCCGTCGAGCGCGGCGAACATCGCCGGAAGGACCGATTCGTCGTGCTGGAGGTCGCCATCGATGACGGCGACGAATTCGGCGCTCGACGACAGCGCGCCCTCGATCACGGCGCCGGCGAGCCCGCGCCGGTTGACCCGCCTGACGCAGCGCAGCCGGGGGTCGCGCGCCGCCAGCGCGGCGGCGATCTCCGCGGTGCCGTCGGGCGAATCGTCGTCGACGACGATCATCTCCCAGGCCAGACCGGCCAGCGCCTTCCCCAGCCGCTCGAACAGCACCGGCACGTTGGCCGCCTCGCGATAGGTCGGGACGATCACCGAGAGCCGAGGCGCCGCCTGGTCGTTCATGGAGACGCCTGGGTTGCGAGGTTCGGAGGCTCGGGTCGCCGATAGGGCAAGGGGAAGGGCCGCGTCAAGCCGTGGGCGGGGACGAGCGCCAGATCGATCTCGTCGCGCCCCGCGCGCCCCAGGCTCAACGACTGCGGCGCGCCGAGCTCGGCGAAGAACGGTGCAAAAGTCGCGGCGACGCCGGCGAGGCGGTCGCGCGGAACCACGATCACCGCGTCCCTGCCGAGGAAATCGGCGGAATCGGCGAGGAACGCGAAGCCGCGCGGATCGGCGGAATCCACGATGACCGGCGTCGCCGGCCCGAGCGCGAGCGCGATCTTGCCGGCCTCGGTCCATTTGGTCGCCACGACGAACGCGGGCGCCGGCAGGACGCCCCCGCGGAGGAGCGGCGATTCGCGCAGCGGGGCCCAGCTCAGCGTCTCCAGCGTCGGATCGACCGCGCCGCGCGCCAGCGGAATCGCCGCGCCGATCCAGCCGGTCGCGGCCTGGGCGACCAGCGCGAGCGCGACCGCCGCGAGCGCGGCGGCCGCCGCGGCCGCCGAGCGGCGCGAGGCGAACCGGCGGGCGAAGCCCTCGCCGAGCCAGGCGCCCAGCAGCGGATAGGCGAACAGCCAGCCGGGCGCCGGCCAGTGCGGCAATCCGCGCGCGCCCCACAACGGGGTCGCGGTGAACAGGAGGATCGGCGGCAGCGCGAGGCATAGCAGGAACAGCCGCCGTTCGTCGAAACGCGCGCTCCGCGCCGCCGCGACCAGCGCGCCGACCAGCGGAACGAACATCCAGGGGGTCAGCCAGACGATCTCGCCGAGCGCCATCGCGCCGAGCTGGGCGGGGCGCCAACGGGCCGCCGGCGCGCCGCGGGCGCCCTGGAACGTGAAGGATATCCACTGATTGCGGGCGTTCCAGACGATCGCCGGCGCCAGCATGCCCAGGCACAGCAGCGCCGCCAGATAGGGCGCGGGATGGGCGAACCAGCGACGCTGGCGCGGCGACAGGACGAGGAAGGCGAGCAAGCCGAACGCGAACAGCGCGGCGCTGTATTTGGAGAGGCCCGCCAGGCCGAGGAGGAACCCGCCGCCGAGCCAGAGCCGCCAGACCGCGCCGGGGCCGGGCCGGCCGAGCAACAGCCTGGCGAAGGCGAGCGCGGCGGCGGCGAGGAACAACAGCAGCGGCCCGTCCGGCACGACCCAGCCGCCTGCCGAGACAAGAAAGAACGCCGTCGCATTGAGGCAGAAGACGGCGCGGACGCCGGCGGGCGCGCCGAACAGGTCGCGCGTCAGGGCGAAGATCAGCCAGCCGGTCGCGGCGAACAGCGCGATGAACGGCAGCCGGATCGCGGGCCCTTCGCCGACCAGCTGCGCGGTGAAATGGGCGAGCCATTGATGCAGCGGCGGATGGTCGAAATAGGACAGGTCGAGCCGGCGGGCGATTGCGATCGTATAGGATTCGTCGACGCCGAAGCCGAGGCCGAAGGCGAGCGCGACGCGGGCGAGCGCGAAGGCGAGGATGATCGCGAGCGCCGCGCGGCGGCAGCCGTCGGGGTCGTCGGCGACCGGAGTCGCGGGGGCGAAGGGTGCGGACATCAGCGGCCGGCGCCGATCACCGCCGCGCCGCCAGGCGCTCGCCTTCGACGCCCGGAATGAACCGGTCGAACGCCGCCCAGAACTGGTCGCGATAGACGTCGCGCTCCATCAGGACCTCGTGCTCGGCGCCCTCGATCACGATCAGCCGGCCCGCGCGCATCCGGCTGACGAAGCGCTCGGTCGCGGGGAGGTCGACGACCCGGTCCCGCCCCGACCCGACGACGAGCATCGGGGGCCCGAGAATCTCGCGCGCGTAGTCGGGCTCCTCGAACTGGCGCCACAGCCGAAAGGCGGCGTGCGCCCAGCCGATCGTCCACCAGCCGAGGGCCAGATCCGGGCGGGCGGCGAGCACCCCGGCCGAGCGCGCATGGCGGGCGCGATCGGTGGTCAGCACGTTGTCCTCGAACGGCATCGCCATCACGCTCGCCCCGCGGCCGCCCGGCGCGAAGGCGCCGCCGAAGCCGAGCGTGTCGAAGGCCTCGACGAGGAAATGGGCGGCGCGGGCGAACGGCAGCCGGGCGGGCCCGATCATCGGGGCGGTCAGGACGACCCGTTCGAACGGACAGCGGTCGGCATGGGCGACCGACAGCAGGATCGCCCCGCCCATCGAATGGCAGATCGCGAACCAGGGCTGCGGGCACGACGGCCCCAGCACGTCGTCGACCAGCGCGCCGATGTCGCGCTCGTAGAGCGAGAAATCGTCGATATGGCCCTTGCGCGGGTTTTTCAACGGCCGCGCCGAGCCGCCCTGCCCGCGCCAGTCCATCGCCGCCACGGCGAAGCCGCGCGCCAGCAGGTCGCCGACCAGCTCGAAATATTTCTCGATGAATTCCGAGCGGCCCTGCAGGATCGCCACCGTGCCGCGCAGAGCCGTCGTCGGAACCCAGCGCGCGGTGCGCAGCTCGACCCCGTCGACCGCGCGCGCCATCGCGACGGCGGCGCCGGGCGGGATGGGATTGTCGGGCGTGGCGGCCAGTTGCATGCAACGCTCGGAAGAAACAGGCGAGCGGGCGTTATAGGGCATTTTTCGCCCAAGGCGAGCGGCGCGGCCCGCTCGGCGGCGATTCCAAAAGCGCGGAAAACTCCTTCTCCCGCTGTTTGGGCGTCAGGGGCACGCGAAGCGTTCCCCGAGAGGTGGCGCGAAGCGCCGGACGGGCGTCTTCCCGCGGCGTTCCGCCCTGCCTCTCCCCGATCTCCCGCCCCTCCCCGCCGCCCGGGCGAAGGCCGCCGAGCCGGCGGCGGCGGGGCGAGAAATCCTTTCGGAAAGGAAACATTTGGAAATTCATTTTTCGGCCGATCGAGGCAAATCAGCGGGTTGCAGGCAAAATGAAGCCCGCACGAACGCCCAGGCCGCCCTTGCTGTCGGGGCGCTCGAAGGGCCCCGGCGGCGGCGCAAGAGGCGGCGCCTTGGGAGCTGCGCCCGCGCGCGGTATGGGTCGCGCGCCGCCCGGCGGCCGTCCGCACGCGTTCGTCGTCGTCCCGCTGCTCGAACGGCGCCGCCGCCCTGGTCCGGCGCCGGTCGAGCAGGCGCAGCGGGCGGTCGATCCCGGCGCGCTCGACGTCGTCGCTTTTCCGCGCGGCGAGCCGCAGCGGGGCGTCGAGCCCCGGCGATCCGCCGCGCCGCGATGCCGGCGGGCTTGGCGCCCGATGGCGCTGACGCGGGCTGCGGGCAGCGCGGGGACGGCGGGGTCGGGCATGGCGGGGCTCCTGCCCGGGTGGCGCGGAGTGTGACCATAACCGATGTTTCTGAATTTAGGAAGTCATTTTTCATATTTCTCTTTTACGGACGATCGCGTCATGCAGGCGGAGCGCCGGGACGCAGTGGAGGAGCGGCGCAGCCGCTCGACGGCGGCTTGCACCCCCCAATCCTTGCCGGTCTACCGGGGCGCCTGTCGCCGCAACTCGAAGGCGATGACCGTCTCTCCACGCGCCGCGCGCCCATCCGCTCGCGTCGCTTAACGCTCGCTTAGCCGCCATGATCTAGAGGTGGAATCATATGATCCCACCAAGCCCCGAGGCTGTGATGTTGTCTGCTGATCAGAATATGCCCAAGGCATCTCGGCTAGAAACGGCCTTTCTTCTTGTCAAAGTCTATGTGTGGGACAAAGATATTCAAATTCGTGGCGGAAAAATAAAGATTTTTATATTAGCCCTGTGCTCGCTAATTGCCCTGTTATCTGAGCTTTTGTTTCATTACCATCTCGGCGCTCTGCCGAAAGTCTTGAGCCTTAGATCAATAACAATTTACGATAACGTACAAGAAATCCTTACATCCGACGTCTCAGGGCCTATAGCAAGGGCGCTACTCATTGCCACCGGTTTTCGGTTGGTGGTTTCAGCAATCATTGCGTTGCTGGATATCACCTTCTACAAGAAAATAACCGGAGAAAATTTTGACTACGAAGGCATGATAAATTTTGCAATGGTAAATGTTATTTTTATATTTGTTACGATATTTGTATTACTGAATCCGCTGATTACGCAGCTGATCTCCCTATACGTGGGCGCCCTTCACGTCATCCCCACCATCGTGCATCTCAACGGCGCCGCCGCCTTGATAGCGGCGTGCCTGATAGGCGACTTCTGCTTCTACTGGTCTCATAGATGGTGCCACGGCATCAGGTTCTTTTGGAACCTGGGTCACATCAATCACCACCGGTCGCATAAATTATCACAACTTACCTATGCGGTCGACCCGCCATCTCTGCTTCTCAACGTGGCGGGTGGGAAGGTCTTCGCTCTTCTACTTCTCCCGTTTATTACGAAGCTATTTTCGGTCGATATACGTGACGCGGGATGGGTATTGGTGGCGGCGGTGATTTTCGATGCGCTCGCCGACCCATCGCACTCGGTCGTTCTCACCCACCTTGAAACACGTTCACGCGCGCTTCGCATGCTGCGCTGGATATTTGTAACCCCTGGGGTGCACTTTACGCATCACGCGAGAGAGAAGCAGTTCAATCTATGTAATGGATCGAATTTTGGAGCAAGATTGACAATATGGGATAGACTATTCGGCACCTATGCGGAGCCACCTAGTCACGTTCCGGAGGTTGGACTGTTTGACGACGACGCAGATTATTGTAAGACGCCAATCAGATTCGTGCTCGATCCCTATGTAAGACTTTATAGTGAGTTGAAAATAAACAATATCAAGCATTGGCCTGCGATATTATTCGGATCCACTGCATACAACCCGCCGAACCCGATCGAATCGAAATCAGGAACGGCGCCGACGGACGAGTCCGGCTTCGATAGTGGAAGCATCACGGCGACGGAGACGGTCGGACAATTCGAAGTGGGTCAAATCGGAGGGCGGCGTGATTCCCTTTCGCGCGTAGGCGCGGAGGATTCGGAGATGGTTCGCGAGCCAGGGCGCACAAAGGACGATATCGGCGTGGACGCGTAGCTCGGCGCGGATATTGTGGGAGGCTAGGAGGTTACGGTGATGGAGGTGGTGGGCGTGTCACCGTACTGGCCTGAACAAATGGTCGCTAGCGGTCGCCGACGATCTCTCAGGAATCGACCGGTTTCCGGGGCCGCCACCTTTTTCGCTTTTCTTTCGAGCACGGTTCTTAGGCAGCCTTCTGGGATGCCGTCGGAGTGTTTCGTTTTGTGTCACAGGCAGGCCGGGCGGCAAATATCTCATGCCCAAAGACGGAATAATTCACCGCCCGCAGACCAAGGCGCCATTGTTGTTCGCCACGGACTGATTCGGACATTTCGTATAATCCATCCATCCTGCGTGACGATACGAGCCATTTACCTTTCTGCATTTACACGCTAGCTTGGATTCGTATATGTAGCAACCAGTACAGCTGTGTCTATAGCTACCAGTCAGCGCGAATGCTGGTGTGACCAAAGCATAAGACAAAATAACCGCAGCGACGGCTCCGCTGAAACGACCTCCTTCCATAGCTTGTCTCCGCTGGGCTCCGCGATCGCTGTAGCCCCAGGCATCGTGGCACAGAGGTCTCACACCCTCAAACTGCAGAAACGATGGACGGTCGCGCAAAGTACAGTCTTCGGCGGTGCGGCCTCTCGGAACACCCTGTTTTTCAAGGGGAAGTCGGCGTTTGAAAATTCTTGCAGGCCGCGTGAAAACTCGGCGCCGGTATCCATTTCTGGTCAATTTCGTCGCTCGGAGCGTCGGCGCGCGTTCATAATCGCTTGCTCTCAAAGGCTGAAAAGGCCTCTGCATATATCACAATAATAATTTGTGTTATCGGCTTCGAAAGTCTTCGCGCGGTCCGCAAAACTGTCGCACGGCGCAATTTACCCCCGGGTTGCGCGTCGAGTCGGCTCGAACGATGCTTTGGGCGGTCGCAGCGGGCTGTCGCGAACGCTGGCGACCCAACGAAGGCCTCGGCATGGACTTCCGGTTCTCATTGCCGTTCGGCGGCGGGTTGGCGTATGGACCCGTCTTCTGGGTCACGTTTGCCCTGTGGAACCTGGCCGAGTTGACCCTCAGCGCGCGGAGGCGGTCGGGATCGACCTCGCGGAGCCATGATCGAGGCTCGTTTCGTCTTCTTTTTCTGCTCATCACGACTGCTGTTTCCCTGGACTTCGCGAGCGCGTTATCCCTGCCGAGCCTGAGGATCGAATCGGCGGCCGAGACCCTCTTCGCCCTCGGCATTGGCTGCGTCGTCGCCGGGACGTCGTTGCGCTGGTGGGCCATCTTTACGCTGGGGCGCCACTTCACCGTCGATGTCGCGACCCAGGCGGCGCAACCGGTGATCGAGTCCGGGCCCTACCGCTGCGTCCGTCACCCCTCCTATGCGGGCCTGTTGCTGGCCCTGTTCGGCTTCGGCCTGTCGCTGGGCGACTGGGCCGGGCTCCTGGCGATGATCCTGTTGCCGGCGTGCCCGTTTGCATACCGGATCGCGGTCGAGGAGACGGCGCTACGCTCCGAACTCGGCCAGCCCTACGAGAAATACATGAGCCGAACCTGGAGACTGATTCCCTATCTGCTCTAGCCGCGATAGTGCGGCGATCGCATCGCGATCCTGTTCGTTCGAGCCGCTGCGCCGCCGAAACCGCACGCCACTGGGCGCCCGGCGCCGCCGGCCGCTCTCGGCCGCAAATCTCCTATCCCCCGATCGCCGCCTCGAGCGCCTCGTAGAGCGCGTTGCGGGCGACGAACACATGCTCGAGCGCGCCGACGCTGACGCGCGCGGCGCCCTGGGCGAGCAGCCAGTCGGCGAGTTCGGCGATCCTCGCCCGCGGCGCGTGCATGACCAGAAAGCCGGCGGCGTCGGCTTCGTCGCCGGAGGCGGCCTGGGCGCCGAACAGCGCGCCCGCCGATTCCATGATCCCGCGGGTCGCGCCGGGCAGGCGCACGCGCACCTCGCGCGACTGGCGCGCCTCTTCGGCGCCCGCCACGCGCATCAGCAGCGCGCGCGCGGTCCGGCGCGCGCCCGGGCTCCAGGGCGCGCCGAGCGAGGCGACGAGATTGGCCTGCGAACGCAGGATCACCCCGTCGTCGAGCACCTTGAGCGCATTGGCGGCGAGAGTCGCCCCGGTCGTGGTGATGTCGACGATCAGCTCGGCGCCGCCCGCCGCCGGCGCACCCTCGGTCGCGCCCAGACTCTCGACGATGCGATAGTCGCCGACGCCGTGGCTGGCGAAGAAGCGCCGGGTCAGATTGACGTATTTGGTCGCCACCCGCATCCGCCGGCCGCGCCGGACGTGGAAACTCGCCGCGACATCCTCGAGATCGGCCATGCTGCGCACGTCGATCCAGGCCTGCGGGGCGGCGACCACGACATTGGCGCGCCCGAAACCCAGCGGCGCCAGCATCAGCAGCCGTCTGTCGGCGTCTGCGACCTGTTCGCGAACGAGGTCCTCCCCGGTCACGCCCAAATGGGCGGCGCCGGCGGCGAGCTGGCCGACGATCTCGGCGGCCGACAGAAAGGCGACCTCGACCCCGGGCAGTCCGGCGATCGCGCCGCGATAGTCGCGCGCGCCGCGCCCCTGGGCGAATTCCAGGCCGGCGCCGGCGAAGAACGCCGCGGCGTTCTCCTGCAGCCGCCCCTTCGACGGGACCGCCAGCACCAGCGGCGCCTCCGCCGGCCCGCTCATGCCGGAGCTCCCGCGGCCGGCGGCGCGCCGAGCCGATCGATGAAGATCGCCGCCCCGACCGCGGGAATGTCGGAGGGCGCGCCGAGCCGGCGCGCGAGGCGGTCGTAGCGGCCGCCGCCGACCGCCGGCCGGCCGTCGGCGCGCGCGGGGTCGACCGCCTCGAACACGAAACCGGTGTAATAGTCGAGATCGCGCACGAACGCGGCCGAGAACGCGTAGGTCTCGACCGGCATGCCGCGCGCGGCGAGAAAGCCGATCCGCTGGTCGAGCGAATCGAGCGCGGGGCCGATCGCCAGGCCGGTCTCGGCGGCGAGCGCGCGCAGGCTGCGCGAGGCCGCGTCGGGATCGCCCGCGACGGCGAGAAAGCGCCGCAGGATCGCGCGCTGCTCGCTCGCCGGGCCCGGGCCCGAGCGGATCGCCGCCTGGTCGAGAAAGCGATCGGCGATCTCGCCGGCGCTGCGTCCGCCGACGGTCGCGATCCCGGCGATTGCGAGCAGGTCCTCGACGAGCGCCCTGGCGCCCGCATGATCGGCGCGCTCGAGCGCCGCCAGCACGCCCGACTGGCTCCCCGCGCCGGCGCCGGCGCCCTCGAGGATCGCGTCGAGCGGGCGCCCGCGCGCCAGGCCCCGGCGCAGCCGACGCAGCCAGACGTCGGGCAGGTCGAGCGCGCGCAGCGCCGCGTCGAACAGATGCGCATCGCCGAGCCGGACGGTCAGCGGCCCGGCGCCCGCCGCCCGCGCCGCCTCCATCGCAGTGGCGAAGATTTCCGCGTCCGCCGCCTCGACGTCGGCCCGTCCGTAGCTCTCGAGGCCGCTCTGCCGGGATTCGCCGCTGTGGCCGGCGCGGGCCCGGAACACCGGGCCCAGATAGGAGAACTGCGCCTCCCGGCCCGCGCGCGGCGAAGCGAGATAGGCGAGGCAGACCGGGATCGTATATTCCGGGCGCAGGCAAAGTTCCGCGCCGTCGGAATCGCTGGTCAGGTAGAGGCGACCGCGGATGTCCTCGCCCGACATGTCGAGGAACACCGAGGCCGGCTGGAGGATCGCCGGCTCGATGCGCGAAAAGCCCGCCTCCAGCAGGCGGTCGAGCGCGCGCGCCCCCGGATCGGCGCCGTCCGGTCCGTGGTCGAGCGTGTCGGCGGGGGACTGGGTCAAGGCGGGATCTCGAAATCTGCGCGATTTTTCTTCAATTGCCGGCTTTCTAGCAAAGCCGGCGGGCTGGCGCAGCCACTTTCCCGCTCCAAGGTGAACGCAATGCTGCGCCGGCGCTGGCGGCCGTTGCGAACGGAGCGCAGCCATGTTCGGATGGCATGAGGAGCCGCGCCGCGTGCGAATCGCCCCGCCGCGCGGATTCCAGGTCCGATCGCCCAGCCGCAAGGAACTGATCCTGCCTCGTCTCCGCGCCCTGTTCCTCGCGCTGTCGGCGATCCTCGCCGGCCTCGCGCAACTCGGCGCCGCGCGCGCGCAGGACACGCCGCGCCAGCGGCTCGACGCGGTGCGCGCCGCATTGATCGAGATCGATGCTTCGTTCAAGAACGCCACCCTCGCCGACGGCGACCTGCAGCGCCTGCGCGCCGACAACGACCCGCTCGCCGGCGAGATCCAGAGCGTGATCGCCGAACTGACGCCGCGGCTCGGGGCCTCGACCAAGCGCCTGTCCGAGCTGACCCCCAAATCGAAGGACAAGACCGCCGAGACGGACGCCGCCGCGGCGGAACTGGCCGCCGAGCAGAGGACCCATGACGAGCTCGACGCCGATCTGCGCAGCGCCCGCGCGCTCGCGCTGCAGATCGACGACGACAACGCGCGCATCGGCGCGGCGCGGCGCGCCCTGTTCGCGCGCCAGACCTTCGAACGCACGTCGAGCATCGTGAGCCCGCTGCTGTGGGCGAGCGTGGTTCACGAGGCGCCGGCCGACATGGCGCGGCTCGCGCGCCTGCTGATGGATTCGCTGTCGGGGGCCGCCGAGCGCATGACCAAGGGGCGAGCGCTGAGCCTGCTCGCGCTGGCGATCGCCTTCGCCGTGCTCGCCGCGCCGATTCGCTGGATGGCGCGGCGGGTCATCGCCAGGGACCCGGGCGTCGCCGCGCCCGGCAAGCTGCGCCGTGCGCTCGCCGCGATCTGGACCGCGCTGGTGCTCGGCGGCATTCCGACGCTCGGGCTGCTCGCGCTGGCCTATGCGCTCGACGCCTTCGATCTCTCCGATCCGCGCCTGCAGGGCGTCCAGGACGCCACGCTCGACGGGCTGAAATTGCTGTTCGTCACCAACGCGCTGGCGCGCGGCGTGCTGGCGCCGGGACGGCCGTCATGGCGGCTGATCCCGGCGCCCGACCGGGTGGCGACGCTGGCGTTCCGATTCTGGATGAGCGTGGCGGCGATCGTGGCGGTCGAGCGGCTGCTGGAGCCCGCGGCCGACGCGATCGGCGCCTCGCTCGGCATGACGGTCGCCGCGCGCGGCCTCGGCGCCGCGCTGGTGGCGATCCTGATCGGCAGCGCGCTGCGCGCGACCGCCTTCGTCGCGCCGGCGCCCAATGCGCCGCCGCGCGACGGCTGGGCGCCGGCGCGCACGCTGTTCTGGCTGCTCAGCGTCACGCTGCTCGGGGCGATCCTGGCCGGCTATGTCGCCTTCGCCACGTTCATCGTCGCCCAGTTGATCTGGGTCGCCGGCATCGGCGCCACGATGTATCTGATCGGCGTCGTCGTCGACGAGGGCGCGGAAGCTGTGCTCCGGCCCGACGCCGCGGTAGGGCGCAGCCTGATGGCGGTCGTCGGCCTCGGGCGCGACGCGCTCGAACAGATCGCCGTCCTGATCGAGGGCGCCGCGCGCGTCGCGCTGATCCTCACCGCGATTCTGCTCGTGCTGGCGCCCTGGGGCATCCAGTCCGAGGACATGTTCGGCGATCTGCGCGCCGCCTATTTCGGCTTCCGGATCGGCAACGTCACGGTTTCGGTCTCCTCCATGCTCGCGGCCGCGGCGGTGTTCGTCGTCGGCGTCGGCGTCACGCGCGCGGTCCAGGGCTGGCTGGGCTCGCGGCTGCTGCCGCGCACCCGGCTCGACTCGGGGATGCGAAATTCGATCAAGACGATCTTCGGCTATGTCGGGGTCGTGTTCGCGCTGGTGCTCGGCAGTGCGCAGCTCGGCCTGAGCTTTCAGAATCTGGCGATCGTGGCGGGCGCCCTGTCCGTCGGCATAGGCTTCGGCCTGCAATCGATCGTCAACAATTTCCTCTCCGGGCTGATCCTGCTGTGGGAGCGCGGCGTCCGGGTCGGCGACTGGGTGGTGATCGGCGCCGAGCAGGGCTTCGTGCGGCGCATCAACGCGCGCGCCACCGAGGTGGAGACGTTCGACCGCGCGACGCTGATCGTGCCGAACGCGACCCTGGTGTCCGGCATCGTCAAGAACTGGGTCCACAACGACCGGGTCGGGCGCATTCTCGTCAATCTCGACGTCGGCTTCGAGAACGACGCCGACGCGGTGCGCGAGATTCTGCTCGCGGTCGCCAAGGGGCAGGATCTCATCCTGTCGATTCCCGCGCCGCTGGTGCTGTTCAACGAATTCGGCGACTGGGGGCTGAAATTTCAGCTCGTCTGCTTCGTCGACGACATAGAAATGGCGGAACGAGTCCGCAGCGAAATGCATTTCGACCTGTTGCGGCGGCTGAAGGAGGCGAAGGTGCGCCTCGCCCGTCCCTGGCCCGAGCCGGTCGACGCGGGGTCGACGACGGCCGGCGGGAAGGCGTGAACGAACGATTCCGCGGCGCGCGGCGAGGAGACAGGATGCGCATTGTCAAGATGAGGCGCCATGAACCCGGCCTGCGGCCGCGGCGGACGAAGATGGAGATCCCAGGCTGGGCGGGCGCGCGCGAACCGCGCGCCGATGGATCGCAGGAACAGCTGTGGCACTGCCTGCCCTTCTCCGAAGGCGCGCAATACGGGATCGAGTTGTTCTATCCCTACCCGAACGAATTGCGGGTGACGACCCGCGAGGGCCGGTTGCGGCTGGACGGGGACTTCGGCCCCGCGCCCGACACCGGCGTCCAATGGCCGCCGTTTCGCGACTTCGGCGGCCGCTTCTACACCCACCAGTTGCTGCTCGATCTCGATCCGGGCCCCGGCTGGGCGATCCGGACCGAGCCGCACCCGCGCTTTTACGGCGACCGCACCGACACCGTGCCGATCGCCGTGCCCGCGCTGGTGCGCAACTGGTGGCCGATGTTGTTCTTCATCGTGTTCAAGTCGCCCGCCGAGGGCGTCACCCACATTTTCCGCCCCGGCGAACCGTTCGCGCAGATCATCGTCGTGCCGGAGGAAGCCGACTTCGAACTCGCCGAAATGTCCCAGGACGAGCAGGCCGACCGCGAATTGCGGGCGCGGCGCATTCATGCGGCGCGCGAAACGCTGTCGGCCGACACCCACTGGACGTCCCGCACCGACACAGTGTTCGACGGGACCTATCGCCACATGCTGCGCGCCGCCAAGGCGCGCGCCAAGCCCGGCGCGGGGTGAAGGCGCCCGCCCGCGACGAGCGCGGGGGGCCGACCCGTCAGAGAAAATTGTGGTGGTGATGGTGATGGTGATGATGGTGATGGCGGTGACGGCGCCACCAGCGGTGATGGTGGTGATGCCATTGGGCGAGCTGAACCGGGCGCGCGTTCGGCTCCTGGTCGACGGCGCTGAGAACGGACGCCGCGTCGGGAATCGGATCGAGCAGTTCGGCGAAGGACCTGGCGTCCATGACCGAACTCGCCGGCGGCGTATCGGCTTGCGCTGCGCCCGCAGCGCCCAGACTGGAGACCGCGGCGATGAGACCGAGAATTTTCTTGTCCATTTCATGACCTTTCCGAGGGAAACAGCAGGGGAACGCCGCCGAAGGTCACGGGTTCCGCAGGCCGGACGCCGGTCGGCCGAAACGCCGCCCGGCCCGGATCCCGAGGCGCGGCGCGCTGTTGCGCGGAACAGCCGCGCCAGATAGCCTGACCTGCGCTGACTGGTTTGACCGAACCGAAGCAGACGGGCGGGGAATGGGCGCGCGCGACACACGAACGCTGTTGCGGCGTTTGGCGCGCTGGGCGCCGAGCCGGCCGCCGACGTTCTGGAGGGGTCAAGCGGTCGCCGTGATCTGCGTCGCGGCGGGCACGGCATTGCGATCCCTGCTCGATCCGCTGGTCCACGAGTATATTCCGGTCGTCGTCTTCTATCCGTTCGTGCTGGTCGCCAGCGTGTGGGGCGGTTCTCTGGCGGGACTGTCCGCGCTGGTCCTGTCGGCCGCGGTCGCCGACTATTTGTGGCTTCCCCCGCTGGGAAGCTTTGCGATCAACGCCTCCTCGGCGATCACGCTGACGGCGTTCGTCGTCGTCTGCCTGTTCGGGATTTTCGTCGCCAGCCTGCTGCGCGCGCTGGTCGAGGTTCACGCGGAGGGCGAGCAGCGCGCCATCCTGCTCGCCCATGAGATGAAGCACCGCGCGGGCAATCTGCTCGGGGTCGTGATCGCGATCTCCGGGCAGACCGCGCGCGGCGCGGCGAGCGTCGCCGAGCACCAGGCCCTGTTCACTGCGCGGCTGACGGCGCTCGCGCGCGCGCAGCAGCTGGGATCGGACGAAGCCGAAGCGGCGCCGGAGTTGCGGGAATTTCTGCGGCAGGTGGTCGAGCCGTTCGGCGCCGACCGGTTCGTCTTGGAGGGGCCGGCGGTGTCGGCGCCCGTTCAGCTCGGGCCGTCGTTCGCGCTGCTCCTGCACGAACTCAGCACCAACGCGGTGAAATACGGGGCGCTCTCGGGACCGAGAGGCACGGTCGCGATCAAATGGGAGACGCGCGAGAAGTTCGTCCGGCTCGACTGGCGGGAGATCGACGGCCCGCCGGTCGCGCGGCCCGCGCGCGCCGGGTTCGGATCGCGGCTGCTGAAGACCGCCTTCCCCTCCGAATACGGTCAGGCGACGATGAGCTTCGATCCCGACGGCGTGCGCTGCACGGTCTATTTCGCGCGCCTCTAGCGGGGCGCGCCGGACCCGTTACGGGTCTGTCGCTCCTCCTTGGGGACCCGCGTTCGCCCGCTTCAGGGGCATTTGGGCTGCCCGGGCTTGCCGCACTCCTCCTTCTCCTTGGCGGCCGGGTGCGCCGGCGGACGCTCGCCCGGCTTGGCCTGCCCCGGCGCATGCTTCTGTTCGGCAACGCCGGTGGCCGGCGCCTTGCGCTGTTCGGCGGCGGGAGCGAGCCGCTTTTCCGATCCGGCGGGCGCGGGCTTGCGCTCGCGATCCTTCTCGACCGCCTCCGGCTTGCCGGGCGACGTCTCGTGGCCGCTCGCCGCCGGGGCCTTCTTTTCGCTCTTCGACTCCGCGTCGGGTGTCGGGTTGGCCGGCGCCGGGCGCTCGGCCTTTTCCGGCGTCTTGATCTCCGCCTTCGGCTCCGAGCCGGGCGCGGGCTCCGCAGCCGGCCTCAGGCCGTTCTTTTCCGGCGCCTTGCGCTCTTCCTTCCCGGCGGCGCCGGGGGGCGTCTCGCCCGCGGGATATTGGACCTTCGTCTCGCCCGCGGCCTTGGCCCTGACGACGCCGGGGCCGGAAAACGCCGCCGCGGTCGCAGTCGCCGCGATCGCCGGTTTTCCGTGGTTGGCCGAGACGAACAGGTCGCTCTTCATGCTCGCCGCGCGCACATGCGCGACCTGGCCGGCCGTCGGCGGCGCGTGAGGCTCGGCGGCGGCGGCCTGCTCCTCCGCGGTCGGCTTGGCGAGCGTTCCGCCGCGCCCGTTGAAGCTGGCGCGCCCGGCGCTCTCGTTGTTCACGACGACCGCTTTCTCATAGACGTTGACGGTGACGCCGCCGCCGATGTGGTTGACGGTGCGGTTGTAAAAGAACGCGCCATTGTTCCAGTAGCCGCCCTCATAGCCGACTCCGCCGTAGCCGAAGCCGTAGGAGACGCCGCCGTAGAAGCCGACGTGGGGCCCCCAATAGCCCGGGTTGAACGCGTAGGCGCCGTCGACGGAGCCCCAATAGCCCGGCGTCCACAGCAGCCCCGGGTGCGGCGGCTCGATCCAGGTGCCGGGCACCCAGTAATAATCGTAGTTGTTCCACGCCCAGTAGCCGGGCGTCCAAAGGTAGCCCGGCGACGGGATGGGCGGCTGGTCGTAGACCGGCAAGGGCGGCGGCGCGACCTCCGAACGTATGCCTGCGCCGGCGCAGGCGCAGGTCTGGGCGAACGTCGAGGGCGCCAATGTCGGAACGAACAGGACGCCGATCAGAAGCGCGGCCGCCTTCAGCTGGTGCTTTTGCAATGGGAAATTCCTATCCTTGTCGGGCCGCCGAGCGTGGGTCGGGCGGGATTTCGCCTCGGGGTCGGCGATCCCGGCCGATTCGCGGCGCCCCCTGCGGGGGTCGCTTGGTCGCGGAGATTGAAGGCTTTCCTGTGGCGGGCCGACCAAATTGATTCGAGCCTGAGATCCCGCGCAGCGGCGGACGCGCCGATCGGTTCGTCTTGATTTCGCCGAATCCGCGATATAGCCAATGCGTCCTCCGTGCCGCAGACCGTCGAAAGGGGCCCGCCATGGCGCGCGTCACCGCCGAGGATTGCATCGACAAGGTCGAGAACCGCTTCGACCTCGTGCTGATGGCCAGTCACCGCGCGCGGATGATCTCTTCGGGCGCCCAGCCGGTCGTTCCCCGCGACAAGGACAAGAACACCGTCGTCGCCCTCCGTGAAATCGCCGAAGCGCGCCTCGCGCCGGGCGACCTCAGGGAAGACCTCATCCATGCCCTGCAGAAGCACGTCGAGGTCGATGAGCCCGAACCGGAGGCCGCCCCGGCGATGGCGAGTTCGGCGATGGCCGGCGAGACGTCGTCCGGGCCGGAGGGGCAATTCGACCGCATGACCGAGGAGGACCTGTTGCGCGGCCTCGAGGGCATGGCGCCGCCGCCCGCGCGCGAGGAAGACGAGGC
>JBEKZS010000071.1:0-21324 GCA_049509635.1 Roseiarcus sp. | reverse complement strand
GCGCCGGCGCGCCGCTCCTGCCTCGCGCGCCACTGGCCGTCGTCGTGAATTCCGGTCTGCGCGCGCTCCTGCCGCTTCTTATGCCCGGCCTGCTGCTCGCCGGTATCCTCTCGGGCGCCGCGACGCCGACCGAGGTCGCCGCTCTGGCGGTCGTCTATGGCTTCTGTCTTGCCGTCATCGTCTATCGCGAGATGGGCCTTTCCGGCTTCATGCGCGCCGTTTGCGACGCCGCGGCGCTGTCGGGCATGCTGCTGTTCATATTCGCGGGGGCTTCGGCGTTTTCCTGGGCGCTGACGGTGGCGTATCTTCCGCAGCGGCTCGTCGAACTGCTCGCCGCCACGGGAAACAGCGCCTCCCTGTTCATGATCGGCTCGATCGCGCTGCTGATCTGCGTCGGCGTCCTGCTCGAAGGCCTGCCGTCGCTCAATGTGCTCGCCCCGCTGCTGATGCCCATTGCCGGCCGGGTCGGGCTCAGCGAGCTCCATTATGCGCTCGTGCTGATCATTGCGATGGGCGTCGGCGGCTTCATGCCGCTCGCGGGGGTCGGATTCTACGTGTGCTGCGCCGTGATGCGCTGCGAAATCGAGGCGGCATCGCGCGCGATGATCCCCTATCTCGCGGTGGTGCTGATCGGCCTCGTCATCATCGCATTCGTGCCGTGGATCGTCCTGGCGCTGCCGAATCATTTCGGATTCCGTGGCTGACAGATTCAGGGCGACGAAGGAGCAATCGGGCGGCCGACGAGGGAGAAACGTCATGAATCGCAGAGGATTTCTCGCTTGCGGCGGGGGCGCCGCGGCGTCGGCGCTCGCGGCGCCCAGGCTCGTGCGCGCGGCGGCGCTGACTTTGCGCTTCGCCCATTTCGCTCAGGAGGATCATCCCGCCAATGTCGCCGCCAGGCAATTCGCCAGCCGGGTCGAGGCGCGGACGGACGGTGCGGTCAGGATCATGATCTTTCCCAACAACCAGTTGGGCGGGCCGCCCGAGCAGGCCCAGCAGATCAAGCTCGGCGCGATCGACATGGGACTGCCGACCCAGGGCCAGCTCGACAAGTTCGACCGGGCCTTCGGCGCCGTGCCGCTGCCGTTCGTCTTCGACAGCCGGGAGCTCGTCTTTCGGGTCCTCGACGGGCCCGGCATGGCCTGGCTGGCGCCGCTCGCCGAGGCCCAGGGGTTCATTCTGCTGCGCAACTGGGACTACGGCTTCCGCAACGTCACCAACAGCGTGCGCCCGATCAATTCGCCCGACGACGTCAAGGGACTTAAACTGCGCACGCCGCCGGAGCTGCAGATTCAGGCGTCGATGGAAGCGCTCGGCGCGAGCGTGCAGGCGATCGCGTTTCCCGAACTCTATCTCGCGCTCGCGCAGAAGGTCGTCGACGGCGAGGAGAACCCGATCGCGGTGATCTACTTCAACAAATTCTACGAGGCGCAGAAGCACCTGGCGATCACCAGGCACATCTACAACAACATGATCCACACCGTCGGGGCCAACGCCTGGAAGAAGCTGACGCCGGAACAGCAGACGATCTTCCGCGAGGAGAGCGCCGCGGCGGGCGATCTCATGCGCAAACTGATGGCGGACGGCGAGGCGGATCAGATCGCGCGGCTCGAGGCGTCGGGGATGCAGGTCACCCGGCCCGACCTGGCGCCGTTCCGCGCGCTGATGGAGCCGGCCTACAATCGCATCGCCGCCTACGCCGGCGAGGCGAACGTGGCCAAGTTCCGGGACATGGTCGAGCAGGCGCGCAAGGCTTGACGGCGGCCCGGCCGACTGCGCGCCTGGTCACGCGGTTCGCCCGGTTCACCTGGGAGAGAACGCGACCGCCCTGACGATCTTGTTCTCCTGGTGCTGGACATTGCCGGCTTCGGCGCTCTTCTTGCGGTACGAGACCCAGTCGGGATCAGCCTCGAGCGCGGCGCGGCGCTGCTCGCGGTCAGCCTGATTGGCGAACCGCCAGAAGAACACGACCTGGTTCAGCGTACCGACCTCGGTCGTGAAAATCCCGATCGGCTCGCCCAGATGCCGGACATGGATCGGATAGCCATCGGTCTCATAGAGCTTCAGCCAGGCGTTGAGGCGGCCCGGAACCATCGTATAGGTGCGAAGATCGACGATCATCGGCTTCTCCCGCGCAAGCTGGCTGGACGGACGCCCTAGGGCGCCGGACTTTTCGAGCGGGGCGAAACCGCGCTGACGAAATGGCCCCGGTTGGGCATTTCGATCTTCGGCAGCGTCGTGGCGTCGAGGACCGCGTCTTCGGCAATGAGATGGTTGAGAAAGAGGACATAGGCGCAGGCCGCGTAGGCCTCGTCGGGCGTCAGCGACTGCGGCGCGTCGAACGGCATCGCGCGGCGGACATAATCGAACAACGTCGTGGCGTAGGGCCAGTAGCTGCCGACCGTCTTCTCCGGCTTGGCGTCAAAGATCGTCCCAAACCCGCCGACGAGGCGATCGGCGGGCTTGCCTTCGCCGTGCGCGCCATGACAGGCGGCGCATTTCTGCTCGTAGATCGCGCGGCCCTCGACTGCGTCGCCATGGCCGGGCGGCAGGCCGGCTCCGTCGGGCGCGACCTCGATGTCCCAGCCGGCGATCTCCTCCGGCGTCGCGACCCGGCCGATCCCGTAGGAGTCGCCGGCCCGGCCGGCTGTCTGGAGCGCGGCGCCGGCGAGCAGAGCCAGCGGCAGGGCGCAAGCCGCGATCCTACCCCGCATTGGTCACCGCTCCCGAGGAATCGACGCGCCAGCTCTGGATCGCATTGTTGTGGTAGTAGGATCGCGCGTCGCGCAGCGCCAGCAGGGCCGCGCGGCTCGGCTGGACGTAGCCGGTGGAGTCGATCGCCCGGCTCGCCAGCGTCGCCGGGCCGCCGTCCCAGCGCCAGGGCAGCCGAAATCGCGTAAGGCATTTCGACAGGACCGGCTCCTGCAGTGCGGCCTCTCGCCAGTTGCGCCCGTCGTCGGTCGACACGTCGACCCTGGCGACCTTGCCCTCGCCGGACCAGGCGAGGCCGGAGATTTCGTAGAACCCGGGCTGCCCGAGGCGATGGCCGCCCGAGGGAAAGGTGATGACCGACTTGGCCTCCATGACGAAATTGAACTGGCGGATCGAATCATCCGGCATCACCATCGTATATTTTGAGGTCTCCTCGCGGGTCTCGAACGGCGCCGCGCCGAGCTTGAGACGCCGCAGCCATTTGACGCTCGCGTTCCCCTCGTAGCCAGGCAGCAACAAACGCAACGGGTAACCTTGCTCAGGCCGCAATCGCTCGCCATTCTGGGCATAGGCGAGGATGGCGTCGTCGAGCGCCTTCTCGACCGGAATGCTGCGCGTCATCGCGGCGGCGTCGGCGCCTTCGGCGAGCACCCACACCGCGTCCGGCCGCACGCCCGCCTCGGCGAGAACGATGGCGAGCGGGACCCCGGTCCATTCGGCGCAGCTCAACAGCCCATGCGTATCCTGCACCGTCAGCTCAGGCTTCGGCGCCGTCCAGGTCGGCGACGAATTGCCGGAGCATTCGACGAAGTGGAGGCGCGAGACCGAGGGAAAGCGCGTGAGATCCGCCATCGTGAACATCATCGGGCGGTCGACGAGGCCGTGGACGATCAGCCGGTGCTGGTCGGGATCGACGGCGGGCACGCCGGAATGGTGGCGCTCGTAATGCAGGCCGTTCGGCGTCACGATGCCGGCGAGGTCCTGCAGAGGCGTGACGCTCCATGCCGCCAGATCGGTCGGCGGCTGGGCGCCGGCGCGGGAGCGGCGAACGACGCCGGACTCGTGAGGCGACGGCAGGCCGTAGGGAGGCGTCATGACGCCGGCGCCGGGCCGCCGCTGCCAATCGGGAATCGCGGGTGGCAGGTTTGCGGCCGAAGCGCTCGCGCGCGCCGGCGCGGCGCCCGCGGCCAATCCGATTCCGGCGCCGATCAAGCGCCGGCGCGAGAGCCCGCGCTCGACCGAGACTCCCTCACGCGCACGGCCGGAAGAATCGCCCGGCATTTCCTTCGAGACCGGCGCCGCCCCCGCATCCGATCGAAATCCCGGCGGCTCGTCGGTCGACATCGCGCGCTCTCGCCTCATCGATCCCGCGGCGCGATTCGGGCCTCGGGCTGGAGAATCATTGCGGCGAGGCCCCACCCGACTGCCGCGACATGAAATGGGCGAGCGCGGCGATTTCGTCATCGTTCAGCGAATAGGCGATTTCGGGCATGATGACATTGCCGCGGCCGCGACGGGCGCCGTGCTGATAATCGTGCAGCGCCTTGACGATAAACTCCTGGCGCTGGCCGGCCAGGCGCGGAATCTCGCCCTGACCGACGAAAATATCGGTATGGCATTGGGCGCAATGGCGATCCTTCGCCAGCCTCGCTCCCGCCTCCGTCAACGCCGGGTCGGGATCGGGACCGGCCGGAACCGGCCCGGGCAGGGTCACGAAATAGGCGCCCAATTGCCGAATATCGTCGTCAGTTAGGTCCTTCGCCGCGGGCGTCATCACCTCGTCGTGACGGGTCTCGCCGCGGAAATAGACCAATTGCCATTCGGTGAACAGATCCGGCTCGGCGGCCAGATTGGGAATGCCCTCGACCCGGGAAACGCCGGACGGACCGTGGCAGGCCGTGCAGACATCGAGCTTGTCGGCGATCGCCGACGCCGGCGCTCCCGGCTTGGCCTCCTGGGCGCGGGTCGCTGGAGCCGTCGCCAGCGCGGCGGTCAGCGCGCACACGAGGATCGCGGGTCGCGGCATGTCGAAACATTCCGTTCTCTGTCGCCGGAAATGAAAGTCTCGCCGCTCGGCGTGCCGAGAGGCGAGACCTGTCGATCGCGTCTTACTTGCCGACGTAGGAGATCTGATACACCGCTCCGGCCTGATCGTCGGCGACCAGCAACGAGCCGTCCGGCGCGACGATGACGTCCGAAGGTCGGCCGAGGATCTTGTTGCCGTCCCAGAAACCGGAGGCGAAGACCTCCTGGCTCGCGTTGGTGCCGTCCGGATTGACCGAGACTCGCTCGATCCGATAGCCGATCTTCTGATGCCGGTTCCACGAACCGTGCTCGGCGATGAAGATGTTCCCTGAATATTCCGGCGGGAACTGATTGCCCGTATAGAACTTCATGCCGAGCGGGGCCACATGCGGCCCTAACTTGACGACGGGCGGGGCGAACTCGGCGCAGGAATGGCCCTTGCCGTAGACCGGGTCGAGAATGTCGCCCTGATGGCAATAGGGATAGCCGAAGTCCGTTCCGGTCTTCATCACGACGTTGAGCTTGTCGCTCGGGACATCGTCGCCGAGCCAGTCGCGCGCGTTCTCCGTGAACCAGAGATTGCCCGTGCGCGGGTCGACGGCGCCGCCGACGCTGTTGCGCACGCCGATCGCCCAGAGTTCGGCGTTGCCGTTCTCGGGATTGATGCGGCGGTACTGCGAGGTGCCGCTCGGCGGCAGGCATTCGTTGCAGGGCGGACCGACGGGGATGTACAATTCGCCATTTTGCCCGACAGTGATGTATTTCCATCCGTGGGGCGTGTAGGGCGGGAAGTCGTCATAGACGATCTTGCCCTGCCCCAGGCTGTCGAGATGGTCCTCGGGATTGTCCCAGGCGTAGACCTTGTCGATGTCGACGACATAGAGTTTGTGGTTGCTGAACGCGACGCCGGTCGCCATCCGCAGGCCTTTGATGACCGGCTTCACGGTCCGCTTTCCGCCCTGATCGACGATCGCGTTGACGACGCCGGCGTCCCAGGTGCCGACGAACAGAGTCCCCTTCTCCCCCCAGGCCATCTCGCGCGCCTGCGGCACGTTGGAGGCGTAGACGCTGATCTTGAAGCCGGGAGGAAGCTTGACGCCGGCGAGATTCTTCTCGAGGTCCGCGACCGGCGTCGGCAAGGGCTGGCCTGCATTGGGCACCAGCCCGCGCTGGGCCTCGGTCTCGTCGCCGCGCCACCAGTCGTCCGGCGGATGCAACCAGAAATCCTTGGCGGTGGCGTCGTAGTGTCCGAGCGGCTTTTCGTCGGCTCGCACGCTCGTCGCCCCCGCCAGCGCAGCGAGGCTCAACGCCCCGACGCCGGCCAACGCCAAGCTGACCAATCTGCTCAGTTTTGCGACCATCTGATGTTCCTCCCAACAGCCGAGATCCGCTGACCTCGCTCGCCCATGCCGCCGCCGGCATTCTCTCCCCCGACGTTCGGCCGGTTTGGATGCGCGCCCCAACTTATAGTATTGTCACACAACCATGTCTAGGCCAGGACGGTGCAATGACGCGCGGGGAAATGGCCGAAGGCCGCATTTCGATCGACGAGCAGGGCCCGCGGCGTCGCCGCGCTGCACGGCGGCGGGCCGCCCGCTCGCTCGCAGCCATGGGCGCAGACCGATGGGCGTCCATGACGAGGCGGCGCTTCCCGCCGACCCTCGCCGCGCTGCTGTTCTTGGCGTCCGGCGCGCGCGGCGCGCCGGGCGAAGCCTGCCAAGGCGCGTCGAGCGACGGTCTGCCGGGCTATCTCGTTGAGATCCGGCTTTGCAGCGCGGATTCGCCGCGCTGCAAGCCCGGCGCGCATTCGACCTACCGCGCACGGCGAGCCGCGCTGCGGGAAATGCAAACGTTCTCGATTCCCGAAATTCCCGACGGTTACGTGATCAGCGGAGGCGAATTGTTTTCTTCGGTCTACGATCTGGCGACGCGCGGATTCGCCAATGTTTCGCTCGCCGATCATGGCGATCCCGGGGACTATTGCAGTCGGCATTCGTTCTTCGAAATGGGCGCCGATTGGACCGGAGACGACGCGACCGACGCGATCGACGTCGACGTCTGCGTGCGCTATGCGAAATGGTCGGGCCCGCCGCCTGCGACGTCGTGTCGAACGGACGCCGGCGCCCCGACGCGTGGTCCGTCCGACCGGCCATGATGGGACGGTGTTCCCGCAGGGAGCCGGCCGGCCGAGTCATCGGTCCGGCCGTCCCGCGGCTTGCCGGCGATCTCGCCGGGGGGTCCACGCTACGTTTCATCCTGCGGCGGAACGACCAGCGCTTCCGGCGTCGCTCGACGCGACACTTCTGATCCGCGAAAACATGGCTCTGAGCAAACCGGTTGGTCGGGCGATGGAGCGCGCCGGAGGGCGCCGAAGGCGGCCGTGGAAACCTCGCCCTCCGCCGATGCTTTGTCGCGGCGTCTTTGTTAGGGTCGCGCCCATGACGAGCGAAGCGGAGCTGCGAGAGCCGGAACGGGGCGCGATCGACGATCCCGTCGCCCCGTCGGCGAAGGAGATCGCGCGCCCCTCGCCGATGATGGCGCAATATCTTTCGATCAAGGCCGCCCATCCGGACTGCCTGCTGTTCTACCGCATGGGCGACTTCTACGAATTGTTCTTCGCCGACGCCGAGATCGCGAGCCGCGCGCTCGGCATCGTGCTGACCAAGCGCGGCAAGCACGAGGGCGACGACATCCCGATGTGCGGCGTGCCGATCGAGCGTGCCGACGATTATCTTCAGCGCCTGATCGGCCTCGGTCATCGCGTCGCCGTCTGCGAGCAGCTCGAGGATCCCGCCGACGCGAAGAAGCGCGGCGCCAAATCGGTCGTGCGCCGCGACGTCGTGCGGCTCGTGACGCCCGGCACGATCACCGAGGACCGGCTGCTCGAGCCGGGCCGCGCCAATATTCTCGTCGCCATCCACCGCCTGCGCGCAGGCGAAACGCGCGCGCTGTTCGGGCTCGCCGCGCTCGACATCTCGACCGGCGCCTTCACGCTCGGCGAGACCGACGAGGCGGGCCTCGCGGTCGAGATCGCGCGCATCGAGCCGAGCGAAATCCTCGTCCCGCAGGCGCTGTTCGACGATCCCGCGCTCGCGCGGCTGTTCGGCGAGTCGCACGCGGCGGTGACGCCGATCGGGCGCGACGCCGCGGACGGCGCGCTCGCGGAGCGCCGCGTCTGCGAGTTCTACGGCGTCGAAGCGCTCGACGGATTCGGCGCCTTCACCCGGGCGGAAATCGGCGCTGCTGCGCTCGCGCTCGGCTATGTCGCGCGCACCCAGATCGACGCGCGCCCCGCCTTGTCGCCGCCGTCCCGCCGCTTGCGCGGCGCCAGCCTCGAGATCGACGCCTCGACGCGCGCCAATCTCGAACTGACCCGGACGCTGTCGGGCGAGCGTTCGGGCTCGCTGCTCGCCGCGATCGACCTCACCGCGACCTCGGCGGGCGCGCGCCTGCTCGCCGAACGGCTCGCGAGCCCGCTGACCCGCCCCGACGCGATCGATGCGCGGCTCGACGCGGTCGGATGGTTCGTCGGAGAAGCGCGGCTGCGTGAAGAACTGCACGCGATCCTGCGCTCGGCGCCCGACTTCATCCGCGCGCTGCTGCGCCTCAGCCTCGACCGCGGCGGCCCGCGCGATCTGGCGGCGCTGCGCGACGGCCTGAAGGCGGCGCGCGCGATCGGGCGCACGCTCGAAGCCTCGCCGCCGGCGGGCGCGCTGCTCGCCGAGGCTTGCACGCGGCTCGGCGCGGCCGATGGCGTGCTCGAGGCCGAACTCGCGGCGGCGCTCGACGACGAACTTCCGCTCAACCGCCGCGACGGCGGTTTCGTGCGCGCGGGCGCGCTTGCGCCGCTCGACGAGGCGCGCGCGCTGCGCGACGAAAGCCGGCGTGTCATCGCCGCGCTGCAGGCCCGATATGGCGAGCTCGCCGAGACGCGCCAGCTCAAGATCAAGCACAACAACTTCCTCGGCTTCTACATCGAGACGCCGCAGACCCACGGCGAGCGCCTGCTGCGCCAGCCCCATTCCGCCACCTTCATCCACCGCCAGACCATGGCGGGGGCGATGCGCTTTTCGACCAACGAGCTCGCCGAGCTCGAGGCGAAGATCGCCTCGGCGGCCGACCGCGCGCTCGCGCTCGAGCTCGCCGCCTTCGAGCGGCTGCGCCTCGCTTGTCTTTCGGAGATGGAGGCGATTCGAAGCCTCGGGCTCGCGCTCGCCGAGATCGACGTCGCCTGCGCGCTCGCCGAACTCGCGGTCCAGCGCGACTGGACGCGGCCTGTGGTCGACGATTCGCTCGCTTTCGTGATCGAGGGCGGTCGCCATCCCGTCGTCGAGGCGGCGCTGCGCGCGCGCGGCGAGGCCTTCGTCGCCAATGACGCCGACCTCTCGGGCGAAATTGCGCAAGGCGGCCGCATCGCGCTGATCACCGGCCCCAACATGGCGGGCAAGTCGACCTATCTGCGCCAGAATGCGCTGATCGTCGCGCTCGCCCAGATGGGCGCCTTCGTGCCCGCGCGGCGCGCCCATCTGGGCGTCGTCGACCGGCTGTTCTCGCGCGTCGGCGCGGCCGACGACCTCGCGCGCGGCCGCTCGACCTTCATGGTCGAGATGGTCGAGACCGCGGCGATCCTGAACCAGGCGAGCCTGCGCTCGCTGGTGATCCTCGACGAGATCGGGCGCGGCACGGCGACCTTCGACGGCCTGTCGATCGCCTTCGCGACGATCGAGCATCTCAATGCGGTCAACCGCTCGCGCACCTTATTCGCCACCCATTTTCACGAGCTGACGCGGCTGTCGCGCACGCTGCCGCGGCTGTTCAACCTGACGATGCGAGTCACCGAATGGAACCATTCTCTGGTGTTCCTGCATGAGGTCGCGCCGGGTTCGGCCGACCGTTCCTACGGCATCCAGGTCGCCAGACTCGCCGGCCTGCCGCAGGGCGTGATCGATCGCGCCCGGACGATCCTCGCCGAGCTCGAGGCGACCAACCGGTCGGGCGCGGCGCTGCGCAGCATCGACGAACTGCCGCTGTTCGCGCTCGCGGCCAAGCCGCCGCCGCCGCGCCGCGACGAATTGCGCGACGCGCTCGCCGCGATCGATCCCGACGAGCTCACGCCGCGCGAGGCGCAGGCGGCGCTCTACGCCCTGAAGAGGCTCGCGACGGAAAGGCCGGCATGATCGCGGAGAAACTCTATCTGGCGACGGCGGCGGCCGCCTTTCTCTATGTCATTTCGCCCGGCCCGGCGTTCCTCGCCCTGTTCACGCTCGCTGCCTCCAAAGGGCGCGCGGCGGGCGCCTGGTTCATCGGCGGCCATCTCGTCGGCGACGTCTCCTGGAGCGCGCTCGCCTTCGCGGCGATTGTCGGCGTCAGCCGGATCGGGCCGGCGCTGTTCGAGCTGCTCGGCGCCGGCTGCGGCTTCTATCTGATCCATCTCGGCGTCAAGGCAGTGACGACGCGCAAGGGCGCCGCGGCGCAGACCATTGGCGCGCGCCGCCCGCTGCTCGCCGGCATGGCGTTCGGGCTCACCAACCCCAAGGCCTATCCGGTCGCGGTCGCGATGTTCACCGCGATCGCCGCGCCGTTCGCGGGCGAGCTGACCTTCGCCGACTCCCCGCGGCTGATGCTCGCCGCCTTCGCCGGCTTCCTCGTCGCCGACATGGCGCTGATCTTCGCCGCCGGGCTGCCGGCGGTGCGGCGCTTCTTCCTGCGCCATGGCGTCGCGGTGACCCGCGTCGTGGGTGTCCTGTTCATCGCCTTCGGGGCGAAGTCTTTGTTCGACGCGGGGAGCGGGGCGCTGCGGCGGGCGGGGTGAGCCGCGGGCGCTGTTGCCTCGCGGAAACCGCCCGCTATGCTGGCGGGGGAAGGAGACCTCGGACGTGGATGAGTCGCACGGATCGCCGCGCCGCCATGAGGGGCCCCGCGCCCCGCAGGCGGTCGAGGCGTTGAACCAGGCGCTCGCCGCGCGCTTCGGCAACCGGCTCGTGACCTCGCAGGCGGTGCGCGTCCAGCACGGCCACACGCTGACCTGGCTCGCCAATGCGCCGCCCGACGCGGTCGTGTTCGTCGAGAGCACGCAGGACGTCGTCGACGCCGTGCGGCTCTGCGCCGCCCATGACGCGCCGATCATCCCGTTCGGCGCCGGCACTTCGCTCGAGGGGCACGTCAACGCGCCGTTCGGCGGCGTCTCGATCGACACCACGCGGATGGACCGCATCCTCGCCGTCCACGCCGAGGACCTCGACTGCGTCATCGAGCCGGGCGTGCGGCGCAAGGCGCTCAACGATTATCTGCGTGACAGCGGGCTGTTCTTCCCGATCGATCCCGGCGCCGACGCCTCGCTCGGCGGAATGGCGGCCACGCGCGCGTCGGGCACCAATGCGGTGCGCTACGGCACGATGAAGGACAATGTGCTGTCGCTGACCGTTGTCACCGCCGACGGCTCGATCGTCAGGACGGCGAGCCGCGCCAAGAAATCCTCCGCCGGCTACGACCTGACCCGCCTGTTCGTCGGCTCCGAGGGCACCCTTGGCGTCATTACCGAGATCACGCTGAAGCTGCACGGCATCCCCGAGGAGATCGCCGCCGGCCACTGCCCGTTTCGCGACGTCCGCGGCGCCTGCGACGCGACAATCGCGACGATCCAGTCCGGCCTGCCGGTCGCGCGCATCGAGCTCCTCGACGCGCTGCAGGTCAAGGCGTGCAACGCCTATTCGAGGCTCGGCCTGCCCGAGACGCCGATGCTGTTCGTCGAGTTCCACGGCACCCCGGCCGGCGTCGCCGAGCAGTCGCAGCGGTTCGGCGAGATCGCCGGCGAATTCGGCGGCGGCCCCTTCGTCTGGGCGACGCGGCCGGAGGAGCGCAGCCGGCTCTGGCAGGCGCGCCACGACGTCTACTGGGCGTCGATGACGCTGCGCCCGGGCGCCCGACCGTTCGCGACCGACGTCTGCGTGCCGATTTCACGGCTCGCCGATTGCGTCGAGGAGACGCAGCGCGACGTCGCCGAGGCGGGACTGACGGCGCCGATCGTCGGCCATGTCGGCGACGGCAACTTCCATGTCAGCCCGCTTGTCGACATCGACGATCCCGCCGATGTCGCGCGCGCGGAGGCGTTTTCGTCGCGACTCGTGCGCCGGGCGCTGGCGATGGACGGCACCTGCACCGGCGAACATGGCGTCGGCCAGAAGAAGATGGGCTACCTCGAGGAGGAGCATCCCGCCGCGACCCTCGACCTGATGCGCCGGATCAAGCGGGCCTTCGATCCCGACAACCTGCTCAATCCCGGCAAGATCCTCAGGCAATGAGACGTCTCGCCGCCATTCGGTCGCGCGCCCGCCTCGCTCCGTCACGTTCGCGCCACGAATTGGGATATTGTCGCGCTGGTTCAGGCGGCCCCTTTCGGAAACGACGGTCAAATCTTGCGTGCTGGTCTCACTGTTCTCGCGATCATTCTGATCCTGACGCTCACCACGGCGCTGATCGGACCGTACTTCGTCGACTGGAACGGACAACGCGCCCTGATCGAAGCGCAGCTCGGTCGCGTTCTGGGCATGCGGGTGACCGTGCGGGGCGATATCGATCTGAAACTGCTGCCGACGCCGTTCATCACCTTGAATCGGGTCGAGGTCGGGAACCCGCAGGCCGGCGGCCCGATCTTCTCCTGCAGCCGGATTGAACTTTCCCTCGGCATCGCCTCGCTCGCGCGTGGCGAGTTCCGATTTACGCAGGCCGCCTTCGCCGAGCCCAGCCTGGACCTTGCGCGCGGCTCGGACGGCCGGATCGCGCTGCCCAGAATCGATCTTGCCGAGCGGTCCGATTCGATCGCCTTCGACAAGGTCGTAGTTCGCGACGGCCGTCTGCGAGTAGCGCAGGCCGGCGGCGCGGCGCGCCTCGATATCGGCGGGATCGATCTCGACGCCGAAGCCGCTTCGTTGCTCGGGCCATTCAGGGGCGCCGGCGCGGCCGCCGGCCCGGGCGGGGCGAAAATCGCCTTCAGCTTTTCGTCCGGCCCGATCGAAGGCGGCGGCCTGCGCCTCAAGTCGGTGATCAGCGCGGGTCCGGGGCTCCCGCGCGGCGAATTCGACGGCGCCGTCACCCTCGCCGCGGCGACGCCGACGTCTGGCGCCGCGGTGGTCGGATATGCCGGCGCGGCTGTCTTCACGGGCGTTGTCGGCGGCGCTGCAGGACCGGCGCCGTGGCGCGCCGCGGGCGCCTTGAAGGCCAATTTGAGCGAGGCCTCGCTGGCCGATCTCGACGTCCGGATCGGACCCGAGGATCGCGCGCTGGCGGCGACTGGCTCGGCGCGCGCGCAGTTCGGCGCGGCGCCGCAAATGTCCGTTGTCCTCGCGGCCAAGCAGCTCAATCTCGACGCCGCGCTGCGGGCTGAGGGCGAGGAATCCTCGACGCCGTCGCAGGCCTTCGCCGCGCTGAACGCCGCCCTTGCGGGTCTCGCGACGGGCGGCGGCCCGCCCGTGGCCCTCTCGCTCGAACTTTCGACGCCGGCGGCGATCCTCGGCGGCGACACGGTCGCCGACGTCTCGCTCGCCGCGACCGCCAAAGTCGGCGCGCCGATCCTCGGCAGGCTGGAGGCGAGTCCGCCAGGTCGCGGCCATATCCTCGCCACGGGGACCGTCGAGTTCGGTTCGGCTCCGGGCTTTAGCGGCCGTCTGGACGCGAGCGTCGGCGACGCTCGCCGCTTTCGCGACTGGCTCGCATCGGGCGCGCCGGACCTGGCGGCGCGTCTTGCCGCCGTCGGCGAGGTGCTGCCCTATCGATCGGCCTCGCTGGTCGGCGACGTCGATCTGTCCGCCGCCGGCTTCGCCGCACGAAACCTCAGTCTCGTTCTGGAGCGCTCGACATTCACCGGTTCGCTCGCCGCCACGCGGGCCGCCGGCGCCGAGCGCGCGCGACTGTTCATGGATCTGCAGACCGACTCGCTCGACATCGATTCGCTACCCAACATGGGCGCGAGCGGCGATCTTCTCAGCGACGTCGATCTCTCGTTGACCCTCGATGCGCGCGCCATTCATGTCGCGCGCCTGGGCGAGGGGCAGGTCGACAGCGGGTCCCTGACCCTCGCCCTGACAAAGACCAGCGACGACTGGCGCCTGGACCGATTCTCGATCGCGGACCTGGGCGGCGCTTCGGTCGAGGCGACCGGTGCGATCGACGCGAGGACCCGCAGGCTGAGCGCGAAGGTCGATGCCGCGCGGTTGCGCGACTTCGCCGCCCTTGTGCGACGCGTCGCCCCCGGGGCGATGAGCGATTTGCTGGTCGGGCGCGCGGGCTATTTCTCGCCGGCGAGACTGACCTTCAGCGCTGTCGGCCAGGGCAGCGGCGGCGACGCGGCGCCGTTCACCATAACGGTGGATGGCACGGTAGGCGTCACGCGGCTCGGCGCGAAGCTCGATCAGGCCGCCGGGGGGGCCCTCAACGCCGCCGTCACGCTCGACGCCCCCGACGCCGCGCCCCTGCTGCGACAGATCGGATTGCCCGCCCTGTCGCTGGTCGGCAAGGGTGCGAGCCACATCGGCGGCGCCCTCCATGGACGGTGGGGCGAAGCCCTCGACGGCGAGTTCTCGGCCTCGCTCGCGGGCGCCGAACTGGCATGGCGCGGCCGCCTGACTCGCAAACCATCCGACGATGACGGGGCGCAGGTGGAGGGCGCCGCGACCTTCAAGGCGAGCGACGCGGCGCCGCTGCTGGCGGTGCTGGGCGTCGCGCCGCCCGAAGGGTCCCCGGTGGTTCCGGTCGAAATGTCCGCCGCCACGACCTGGCGCGGCGGCCGGCTCGACCTCGCGCAATTGCGCGGCGCGGCGGGGCGCGCGCGCTTCACCGGCGCGCTGAGCTATCGGCCGGCGGCGGCGGCGAACGCAACCCCGATCGCCGATCCCGACGTCGCGCTCGCGCGGTCGATCGCGGGCGAAGACTCGTCGCCGGCCGCGCCGCAGCTCGAGGGCGAGCTATCGGTCGACCACCTGTCGCTGGCGGCGCTGACCGGGCTGGCGCTCGGAGCGCCGCAACCCGCCAAGGCCGGCGCGGCATGGTCGGACGCCAGGTTCGGCGCGGGCCTCGTCGATCCGCCGACCGCTGCGATCAGGCTCGAGATCGCCGCGCTCGACATCACCGATCGCCTATTCGCCCACGACGCCGCCGTCCGCCTCGGTCTCGGGCGGGGCGTGCTGAACCTGGAGGATGTCTCGATGCGCGTGGCGGGAGGCGCCGTCGGCGGCCACGCGACGATTCGGCGTGATGGGCCGAGCGCCTCGCTTTCCGGGGAAGTGTCGATCGAACCGATTGCGGTTGATCGACCGGACTTCACTGGCCGCCTTTCCGGCGCGATGAATTTTGCGACCTCCGGGCAGAGCGCGGCGGCGCTCGTCGCCGGGGTCGCCGGAACCGGTCGGATTCGGCTCGCCGGCGCAAGGATTCCTCGTCTCGATCAGGACGCGCTGGGCCGCATCATCGACCGCGCGCAATCCTCAGACTATCCGATCGACCAGACGAACGTCGCCCACGCGCTCGATGTGGAACTCGGCAAGCAAGCGCTCGCCCTCGCCGACGGGGACGCCCCTGCCGCGTTGACTGCGGGGGTCGTCCGCGTCGGCCCGTTCGAGGCGCGCGCCGCCTGGGATGACGCGCTGGTTCGCGCGGACTTCGATCTGCGTTCGTTCACGCTCGAGATTCGCGCCGCGCTGACGCAGTTGCGCACGCCGAAATATTGGAGCGGCGCCCCGCCGTCGATCAGCGTCATGGCCAGGGGTTCCGGAGAAGCGTCGGTGCGCGAGATCGATTCCAGCCTCTTTGTCGCCGGTCTGGCGGCCCAGGCGATCGCGCGGGAAACCGAACGGATCGCGGCGCTCGAGTCCGACATTCGCGAGCGCGCCTTCTTCAACAGGCGGCTGAAGGCGGACGAGGCGCTGCGCCGGCGCGAACTTGAACTCGACGCCTTTGCAATAGAGCAGGCGCGGCTGAGGTCCGAAGCCGACCGAAGGCGCATCGAAGGCGAAGCCTTGCGCGCCGAGGAGGAAAAGCGCGCGGCCCTCGCGCCGCAATTGTCGGCTTCGCCCCCTCCCTCGGGATCGCCGCCGGCCGTCCAGGAACCCGAAGTGTCGAAGGGCGGCGCAGGCTCTACGACCGATCCGCCCGCGCTCACGCCACTGCGGCGACCGGATCCGACCGCGGGCGGCCTCTATTGAGTCTGGTTCTCGAACATGAAGACCCGGATGGCGGAGGAGAGATTGGCGCGGCCGCGGCGCGCGTCGATCTCGGCGACCAGCGTGTTCACCGATTGCGCCCGCCGTGCGGCCAACGCCTTGAGGGCGCGCCAGAATGCGTCTTCCAGCGAGATGCTCGTGCGATGTCCGGCGATGACGAGGGACCTCTTGATCACGGCTGCGCCCGCCGCGCCTCGCCCGGAAGCCGGCGACTCAATCGTCATCGTCGGGTCCGGCCCGCTTGTGCGCGTCGAGTCGATTCCGGTCGAGAACCCGCAGCGCCGCGGCGGTCTCGCGGACGCTCTTGGGCGTTCCGAACGCGATTCGGTTCGCCGCCGCGACGACCCCGGCCTTTTCCAACCCGCGCCGCTTGCGGGCCTTACGAAGATTGATGATCTCGCCCATTGCTTCCGTCCGCGGCCGCTCTCACTTCTTTCGAAACGCATCGATCGAGACGACCTTGGCCGCTTCGGGCTTTTCGGGCGCCTTGGGCGGGTTGATCGACGGCTCCTGCGACTTGACGGGACCAAGCGCCTTGGCCGCGGCAGGCGGCGTCGGAGCGCGCTTGGCCGCCGGCTCCGGTTCCCGGGCGGGCTTCGGCGCCGGCGCCGGCGCCGCGAGCGGGGTCGCGCCGCCGCTCTCTGCGACGTCCGGCACCATGAACTTGAACCCGAACGTCGGGACGGACGGATCACTGAAGCCGGTGATCGCCGCGAACGGGATCGTCAGCCGCTCCGGCTTTCGGGAAAAAGACAGGCTGACTTCGAAACCCTCGCCGTTGACCGCCAGATCCCAGAATTCGTGCTGGAGGATTATTGTCATTTCGTCCGCGTATTTCTGGCGCATCGCCGTCGGGATGGTGACCCCGGGGGCGTGCGTCTTGAACGAAATGTAGAAGTGATGGTCCCCCGGCAGGCCGTTGCGGGCGGCGTCGCTGAGCACCTTGCGGACCACGGATCGCAAAGCCTCCTGAACCAGGAGATCGTATCGAATGTGATCGGTCGGCATGGTCGGTGTGCGCTCGCGCCTCTCCCAAATATCTACCGGAGTGAAGGGATCGATGCAATCGCGCGATGCGCGCGGGCAGGGATGAGGAAAAGTGGAGGCTTCTGTTGCCAGGCGCCTCCGAGCCCCGCCTAAAGGTGCGAACCCTCAGGACTTGATTTCCAGTACCAGCGCCGCATTACGCGGCGAGGGCCACCGGGGCATAGTTGTCATTAGCAACTATAGGTTTGACCCGATAACGGCGGTATCATGCCGGGCAAAAGAGCACCCTTTACATCCCTCGTCGAACCTATTTCGCCCCCGCCGGAGCCCGCCCGCGTCGGGTGGGTGGGCTCGGGTGGAGGCGCCGGGTACCGCCCCCGGGTCCGAAAGACTTATTTCGATGTCGATTTATCGCCATAGCCGTCTTGCGACGGCGAACCCAACATAGGCTCTATGCCCGCCGTTGGAAAGGGCAGAATCCGGAGAGCCGGTCGGTTTGGCTACTCAACTCATGCCGGCCTTGACAAGTTTGTAGACAATCGCGTCCACCAGCGCCTGGAACGAGGCGTCGATGATGTTGCCGGACACGCCGACCGTCGACCAGCGCGCGCCAGTCGCGTCGCCGAATTCAATCAGCACGCGCGTCACTGCGTCAGTGCCGCCCTGGAAGACCCGGACGCGGTAGTCGAGCAATTCGAGATCCTCGATATGACGCTGATAGACGCCGAGATCCTTGCGCAGGGCGAGATCGAGTGCGTTGACCGGCCCGTTGCCCTCCGCGGCCGAAATCAGCGTTTCGTCCCGGATCCTGAGCTTGACGACGGCCTGGGACGCGGAGACGAGGGCGCCGATGGCGTTATATTTGCGCTCGACGTTGACGCTGAAGCCCTCGACTTCGAAGAAAACAGGAACTTCGCCGAGCCGACGCCGCGCCAGGAGTTCGAATGACGCGTCGGCGCCTTCGTAGGCGTAGCCTTCCGCCTCGCGGGCCTTCACCTCGTCGAGCAGGAACGACAGCCTGGGATCGTCGGCGCGCACCGCGACGCCTAGCCGCCCGAGCTCTGCGAGTAGATTGGACTTGCCCGCCTGGTCCGAGACCAGCACGGCGCGCGCGTTGCCGACGCTCTCGGGCGGAACGTGTTCGTAGGTGCGCGGGTCCTTGGCGAGCGCCGAGGCATGGATACCCGCCTTGGTCGCGAAGGCCGAGGCGCCGACATAGGGCGCGTGACGGTTGGGCGCGCGGTTCAGCAGTTCGTCGAAAGTGCGCGAGATCTTGCTGATTTCGGCGAGCGCGGCGCGGCTGACGCCGGTCTCGAACCTTTCGCCGAGTTCGCGCTTCAGCAGCAGGGTCGGAATCAGCGAAACCAGGTTGGCGTTGCCGCAGCGTTCGCCGAGCCCGTTGAGCGCGCCTTGGATCTGCCGGGCGCCGGCGCGCACCGCCGCCAGCGAATTGGCGACCGCGTTCTCGGTGTCGTTATGGGCGTGGATGCCGAGATGGTCCCCCGGCACGACGCCGACGACTTCGCCGACGATGCGCTCGACCTCGTCGGGCAGCGTGCCCCCATTGGTGTCGCAAAGCACGATCCAGCGCGCGCCGGCCCGATGCGCCGTGCGCGCGCAGGCGAGCGCATAGGCGGGATTGGCCTTGTAGCCGTCGAAGAAATGTTCGCAGTCGACCATCGCCTCGCGGCCCGCCTCACGCGCCGCCGCGACGCTCGCCACGATGCTGTCGAGGTTCTCTTCCAGCGTGCAGCCGAGCGCGACATGGACGTGATAGTCCCAGGACTTGGCGACGAAGACGATCGCATCGGCGTCGGCGGCGACCAGCGCCGCCACGCCCGGGTCGTTCGCGGCCGACCGCCCGGGACGCCGCGTCATGCCGAACGCCGCGAACCGCGCGCGCATCGCCGGCTTCCGCTCGAAGAATTTCGTATCGACCGGATTGGCGCCGGGATAGCCGCCCTCGATGTAATCGACCCCGAGTCGATCGAGCAGGGCTGCGATCTGGCGCTTGTCCTCGAGCGAGAAATCGACGCCGGTCGTCTGTGCGCCGTCGCGAAGGGTCGTGTCGAAGAGATAGAGGCGTTCGCGCGTCATGGGGATGCTGCCGCTAGTGGAGCCGGGAGGCCGGAGGATGGATCGGCTCCGCCGCGGCGAGCGGCTTGACCATGGTCGTGTTGGCGAGCCATTCGCCGTCGAGGTGGACGAGATTGCGCCGCTGCGCGACGAAGCCCTGTTTCTCGAAATGGGCGCGCGCCGCGTCGCTGACCTCGGCCGCCAGCTGCTTTGCTCCGCGGCCCGCCGCCAGGCGGGTCAGCGCGTCGATCAGCGTCGCGCCGATGCGGCGGCGGGCGAATTCGGGATCGACGTAGAGCATGTCGACGACATCGGCGCCTTTCAGGCTGCCGAAGCCGACGATCTTCCCGGAGACGGTGGCGACCAGCGTCAGCGCCTTGCCGAGCCGCGCGCCGAACGCCGCGGCGTCGTCGGCGGTGGCCGCCCAGACTCGGCGCTGGTCCTCGTCGTAATCGTCCGTGGTCAGCGTCCTGATGCTGGCGCGAAAGATCGCGGCGCAGCGAGGGGCGTCCGCGGCGAGGTACGGCCGTAGGGCGGGCGCCGCGCTCATCGCTTGAGTTCCCAGGTCGTCGGACCGTTCTTGTTGTCCTTGATCGACACGCCCATGGCGGCGAGCTGGTCGCGCAGGCGATCAGACTCGGTCCAGTCCTTGCGCGCCCGCGCCGCCGCCCGTTCGCCGAGAAGGGCGTCGATGCGCGCGGATTCAGCCGTCCCCGGTTGCGCCGCGACGCGGCGCCGCTGGAATTTCCCGGTCCCGAACAGGCCGAGCAGACCGGCGCTCGCCGCGAGCCGCGCGCCCTCCCCCGCCTGCGCGAGCCGATGCAGTTCGGCGATCGCGGCCGGCGTATTCAGGTCGTCCTCGAGCGCGGCGAGCACGCCTTCGGCAACATCGGCGGCCGGGTCGGGATCGCCGAGGGATTCGCGCCACCGGTCGAGCGTTCTTTCGGCCTCCTCGAGCGCCTTGACCGTCCAGTCGATCGGCTGGCGATAGTGCGTGCGCAGCATCGCGAGCCGCAGGACCTCGCCCGGCCATCGGCGGCCGCCGAACGCGCTCGTATGCAGGAGTTCGTTGATCGTGACGAAATTGCCGAGGCTCTTCGACATTTTCTCGCCTTCCACCTGAAGGAAACCGTTGTGCATCCAGACGTTGGCCATGCGCGGCGTGTCGAGGGCGCAGCACGATTGCGCGATCTCGTTCTCATGATGGGGAAACACGAGATCGATGCCGCCGCCGTGGATGTCGAAGACGTTCTTGCCCGGGTCGTCGCAGGAGAGGCCGCCGCCGAACGGCGTCAGCAGTTCGGCCATCGACATGGCGGAGCATTCGATGTGCCAGCCCGGCCGCCCAGGCGCTCCGACGCCGCACGGGCTCGGCCAGCCCGGTTCGTCCGGGCCGGACGGTTTCCACAGCACGAAATCCATGGGATCGCGCTTGTAGGGCGCCACCTCGACCCGCGCGCCCGCAATCATCTCGTCGAGCGAGCGGCGCGCGAGCGATCCGTAGCGCGGCGCGGCGGCCCGGCTGTCCATCGCGGCGGGCGAGAACAGAACGTGGTCGGCGGCGACATAGGCGACACCGCGCGCGACCAGCCGCTCGATCATCGCGACCATTTCGCCGATATGGCCGGTCGCATGCGGCTCGGCGTCGGGCGGCAGGCAGCCGAGCGCGACCACGTCTTCGTGGAACTGCTGCTCCGTCGCCTCGGTGACCCGGCCGATCGCCTCGTTGAGCGGCAGGCCGGGAAAGTCGCGCGCGGCCCGCGCGTTGATCTTGTCCTCGACGTCGGTGATGTTGCGGACGTAGCGGACGTGGCCGGCGCCATAGCGATGGCGCAGCAGGCGAAACAGCACATCGAAGACGATGACCGGGCGCGCATTGCCGATATGGGCGAAATCATAGACCGTCGGGCCGCAGACGTAGAGGCGCACGTTGTCCGCGTCGATCGGTTCGAAAACCGCCTTCGACCGGGTCAGCGTATTGTAGAGTCTCAGAGGTCTCGACATTTCGTTTCACCAGCCGCGCGAGCGCGCATTCGGGCCGGCCGGATCGTCGCTTTCATGACCATGGGTGAAAAAGACGCGCCAGCCAGCAGATATGCTAGCGGCAAATCGTAATGATCCGGCAAATGCTGGACATGCGCGTCATGGCGCCTCGTTTCCCGCAGACGGATCGGGAAGTCAAGCGGCATCCGACGCATCTTTCTCCGGTCTCGTTAACCGCGCCTTCACCATTCGGCCGCAATCTCGTCGATCGTAAAAACCCGTGGCTTAACTTGCTTGGGGCCGCTGGACGTGAGATCGATCTTGGCGC
>JBEKZS010000070.1:0-21357 GCA_049509635.1 Roseiarcus sp. | reverse complement strand
GCCGACGATGTCGCGCACCAGCCCGTCGGTGACGAAGCCGGCGACGCCGCGGTTGCGCGCCATGCCGAGCAGGAGATCGCCGGTGATCGCCGTGGCGGTGAAAGAATCGGTCGCCGCGACCAGGATGTCGCCGCGCCGCGCGGCGTGCAAAGCGCCGAACAACGCCAGATTATCGGCAGGGCCCGCGTCGCAGGTCACCGCCGTTCCCACCATCACGCTGGAAGCCGGCGCCAGCGGCTTGATTCGATGGTCGAGGCAGCCGCGACCGCCCATCGCGTCGACCACGTTGCCGGTCGGCGCACCCGCGAATCTGGCGAGCAGTTCGGCGGAGGGGCGCGCAAAGCCGCGCCGGATCTTGAGGAGCGGCGGATCGACAATCATGACGTTGGTCCTCGACAGAAGCGGATGACGATGGCAATCGGCCTACAGCATCGCGAGCATGCCGCCGTCGACCATGTGATACGAGCCGCTGATGAAACTCGCATCGTCCGACAGCAGGAAGGCTGCGAGCCGCGCGACTTCGATCGGCTGGCCGATGCGGCCGAGCGCGTGCTTGGCGCCCCATTCGGCGAATTTGGCGCCTGGATTGCCGGGGACGTACATTTCGGCGACCGCTTCGGCGAGCGGCGTCTGGATCGTGCCGGGGCAGATCGCGTTGACGCGGATGTTCTGACGGCCGTGATCGACCGCCATGACGCGGGTCAGCGAAATCACCGCCCCCTTGGTCGCGGAATAGGCGGCGACCTCCGGCTGCGTCGCATGCGCCTGCACCGACGACATGTTGACGATTGCGCCGCCGCCGCCCGCCACCATGTGCGGAATGATGTGTTTCGAGAGCAGGAAGATCGCTTTGAGGTTGACCGCCATCACGCGGTCCCAGTCGGCCTCCGCCATGTCGACGACGGTGCCGTGGATCTCGAGGCCTGCGCAATTGAACAGGCCTGTGACGCGCCCGAGCGCGGCGGCGTGGTCGGCGATGCGCCGGCAATCTTCCGCGCGCGTCAGATCCGCATGGACGGTGTGGATGCGCGCGTCCTGCAGTGAAGCGAGGCCGGCGCTGTCGATGTCGGCAGCGACCACGGTGGCGCCGAGTTGCGCGAAATGCTGCGCCGAGGCGCGGCCTATCCCCGAGGCGGCGCCGGTCACCACCACGATCCCATCAAGTTGGGCCATCAAACGCCCCCTCCGCCGCAGTCCTTCGGCATCGCGCTATACCTATCACCCCATGATGCCAAAGGCAAAGCTCGCGCGTGGGGAGGCACGGCTCGGAACTCAGGTTGGCGCTCGAAACGATAGCGTCGGAAGTCAGCCGGCAATCGACCGGTTTGGCGCTCCGATACCTCCACCAATGTGAAACGGCTTCGAAGTGTGACCCCAGCGAAGGTTATGCTAATCTATTGATCCATATAGCGAAGAAAGAATGTAGAGGGGTCCCGGCCGGTGCCGATCGGGACCCCTCCCGCAGGATGATTTTCATTTCAGAACAGAGTGCTACGGCCAACGAAACTGGGGGTCCCACTTCGACGCCTGTTCACACCCGAGGACGTGATCCAACGCCGCTCGTTCGATCTGGCGGATTTGACGCGGCTGCTCGCCTCTCCAATCTATGGTACGCCGCGCGCGGCGCCGCTGGGCGGCGGTGGCGCCGCGGCGTTCTGGTTGCCTCTGATCGCCTTGTTCGCGGGCGCGCGCGCCGAGGAGATCGGGCAGTTGCTCACGGCCGGCGTCAAGCATCAACATGGCGTCGACTTCTTCGACATCACCACGCTCGACGACGATGACGACGACAGTACGTCTGCGAAAAAGGGGACGGACAAGGCGCTGAAGACGCCGGCCGGCAAGCGCCGCACGCCGATCCACCAGACGCTGATCGACATTGGATTTTTGGACCACGTCGCCGAGCGACGCAGGAAGGGTGACGTTCGCCTGTTGCCGGAGCTGATCGGCCACCGCGACCGCTACACGAAATACTGGTCCCGGTGGTGCGGACGATATCAGGACAAGTACGTCGCAGATCCCAGACCTGCGCGCATCGATCGGCCAAGCTGTTATTCGGCATGGGGTCACGACGCCGATCGGCGTCGCAAGTATTCGATTGTGACAGCGTGAAGGGCTCACTGCCTGGCGTTCATTCACAGCGCGCTTCCGTCGTGTCAAGCAACATCCGGAATTGACCCCCTGACGACACCAAGAACTGAGCCCCCATCGATGGCGCCCGTCACGGAACGTGTTACCCGCAGCCGGCTCACGCCGCCTCCGTAGCGCCCTCGCCCGAGACATGGGACGCGGCCGCGGCATTCGCGAATTCGGCGGCTTCGCTCAGGGAGCCGCCCCGCGCCAATTTCGCGGCGAGCGAGCCCACGAAGCAATCGCCGGCGCCGTGTGCGGAGACGACCTTGACCCGCTTGGGCGCGATCCTCGCGACGGCGCCATCGGCGGTCTTCACGAGGAGCCCGTCGCCTCCGAGCGTGACGATCACGTTTGCATAGGTCGCTCCGAGCTTGGCCAGAGCGGCAGAGGCCCCGGCTTCGTCGCACGCGCTTTCCGCGCTCATCATCTCCGCTTCCACGCGGTTCACGACAAGGATGTCGATGCATTGCCGAAGCGGCCCCGACAGGGTTCTCGCCGGCGCCGCATTCAGGATCACGGTCGCGCCCTCCGCCCGCGCCGCCTGCCCCACCGCCAGATTCGCCGCCTCGGGGATCTCGTTCTGCAGCACGAGAACCCGCGCACCCCCGATCTCGCGCCATGCGTTCGCGGCGACCGGCGGCGGTATGTTCAGATTGGCCCCCGATACGATGACCGCGCCGTATTCCCCGTCGTCGCGCACGATCGCGGCGCTCATGCCGGAGCCTGCGACGGCGTCGACGAGAACCGCCCGGACGTCGACATGGCAGGCTTCGAGATGAGCGCGCAATCGCGCGCCGAAATCGTCGGCGCCGACCCTTCCGATCATTGCGGCGCTCGCGCCGGCGCGCGCGGCCATCACGGCCTGGTTGCCACCCTTGCCGCCGCATTGCATGGCCCAGCGCGTACCCACGGTCGTTTCGTCCGGCCGCGGAAGACCCGGCGCATAGACCATGATGTCGAGGTGCAGGCTGCCGCAGACGATGACGTCGAAGGCGGGCGTGGGCATGGGGAATTCCTTGTTCGGCGTCAGGCTTTGCGCTTGGCGCTGACCGCCGCCATGGTCCTGACGAGACTCGCCTCGGCCGCCTGGATGCCCTTCTGGGCGACGGCGATGAAGATCGCGTCCATGATGTTGAGCTGGGCGATGCGCGCGGCGGCGTTTTCGCTGGTCAGATAGGAGCCCTGAGCGGTCGCGCAGAGGACGACGTCGCTCATCTCGGCCAGCGGCGAGGAGGCGTAGTTGGTGACGGCGATGATGCTGGCTCGGTTGGCGCGGGCGATCTGAACGGAGTCGAGCACGCCCGAAGTGCGCCCGGAATGGGAGAAGGCCACGACGACGTCGCCGGCGCGCAAGAGAGACGCCGACATCGCCATCATATGCGTGTCGTCCAGCATGCTCGCGCGGATGCCGATCCGTAGGAATTTGTGGGCGACGTCGCGCGCGATCTGCGCCGAGCCGCCCAGGCCGTAGAAATCCCGCTGATGCGCGCCGTGGAGCAGCTTCGCCGCATGGCTGAAGGCTTCCATGTCGAGGATCGCCAGCGTCTCTTCGAGAGCCTGGATCGAGGTGCGGAAGACCTTCTGGACGATCGTCTCGGCGGTGTCGTCGGGCGTAATTTCCTGATGAAGGTCGACATGCGGCTGATTCTTGTAGGCGGTGAGCGCCGAACGCAGTTCCTTGTAGCCGCTGAAGCCGAGCCGCTTGGCCGTCTTGACCACCATGGCCTCGGAGGTCTCGGCCTCCCTGGCGACCGCCTTCAACGGCAGCTCCACGGCCGCGTCGCTGCGCAGCAGGATTTCGGTGATCCTTGTCTCGGAAGCGGTCAATTCGGGCAGCAACATGCGTATCCGGGGCCCCACCGTCCTCGGATCGAAGGTCATGTTCATTCCTTTCCACCGGCCAGCCGACCGACCAGCATAGCCAATATAATGATTATGCCCGAAGCAAGCAGCGCCGCCGTGCGGACGGTTCTTGACGAACCATCGTGTGGCGCGCACGCCATTGTCCTTCTGGACGTTGCCGATGTAGTTCTTCGCGCCGGGAATGACGGCGTCGTTCACGTTGATGACGGGCACGCCCGCTTTCTTGGCTTCCTCGACGGCCGGCAGAAGGTTCGCGTCGGTCTGCGCAGAGACGAGCAGGATCTTGTAGCCCTCGGTCAGCTCGTTCCCGGCGATCGCCAGTTGGCCGAACTGGTCCTGCTCGCCCTGCCCCGCCCGAGGGTCGATGGTCACGCCGCTCGCCTTGCCCTGCTTGACGCAGCCCTCGCCCAGGCTGCGCCAGGATTCGTTGCTGAGCGCCTTGGCGACGGCGCCCACTTTGATGCCGGTTTCGACCTTCGGCAGCGGGCCGAACTGGGCGTCGAGCTGCGATCAATCGAGGCGATCGGGCTCGGAACCCGAATTGAGCGGGGCGAGGCCTTCGGCGCGAGCGGCGTAGGCGAGCATCGCGACCAGCGAGGCCCCGAGCGGAGACGACTTTACGAAATTGCGGCTCATCGTGCGTTTCCCTTCGTGACCCTTTTTCATCGCGAGACGGCTTCCGGGGCCGTCACGCCCCGTAAAGCGCCGTCCGCACGATCCCCTGACTCGTCACGGCGTCCTGTTTTTCGATCGCGCGCGCGAGAGCCTCGTTGTCCTCGAGCTTGGTGGCGGCGTTTCGCAGCACGCGGACCATCGCGATATTGGCTTCGCATTCGCCGACGGGATCGAGGCCGGTCGTATCCGGGAACGTGTCGAAATAGATCGCGCCGTCGTAGCCGAGACGGTTCAGCACGTAGAGCAGTTCGAGGGTCTGGACGGGATGCACCGCGCCGACCATCAGTCCGTCGTCCCGTTTGGCGTGGCCGTCGTTCAGATGCACGCCGAGCAGGCGCGAATGCCGGGCGACCAGGCAAGCCGCATGCGCCGGCATCTCGTCGGCGTAGAGCACATGCGCGAAATCGAGGGTGACGCCGAGATTGGGCCGGTCGATCTCGCGGATGGCCAGCAGCGTCGTCGCCACATCGGGCATCAGGCTGAAGGACCGTGGCTCGTTGGGCTTGTATTCGATGCTGACGTCGATCGCCGGGTTATGGTCCGCCACTTCACGGATCGCGTCGATCGTGTTTTCCCAAAGCCGGGTATAATCGGCCTGGAAGGAATAATCGAAGCCGTCCTGCCCCATCCACAGCGTCATCAGACTGCCGCCGGCGCTGGCCAAGGCGTCGAGCCCCCGCTTGGTCATGTCGATGGCGGCGCGCCGCGTCTTCGGGTCGGGATTGGTGAAGGCGCCGATCTTGTAGATGTCGTCGTCGTAGTAGCGCATCGCGAAACCGTTCAGCGAAACGCCGATTTGCTCCATGTCCTGCGCGAGCGCCTTCGGGTCGTAGGTCGAGAGATGATCGGGGAAATTGAGGTCGACGCAGTTGAGGCCGGCCACTTTCGCGGCCCTCTGGACCAGGTCGAGGGTCGTCGGCCTGCCGTCGCGGCCGGGCCAATAGTTGCGCTCGCCGACCCGGAACGAGTTCAGCCGGGCGGCGAATTTCAGCGCTTTTCCATTGTCGGACGACAAAGGCGCTTCCCCGATGACTCTTTCACTTCACGATATTCCGTATTCTTGTAAACTATGTCCCGGGCAATGGCAAGCGCCGGCGGACAGCGACATGACCGGAAGATCCCGAGCCGCGCCCTTTGGGCCGTCATCGGGGTCCGGGATGTCGCGGCATTGCTCGAACGCCGGACGTCAGGGGCTTCGCAACCCGGCGACGGCGCGCGAACCCGGACCCTTGCGGTCGATCCCCGACGATCGCCGACGACCTGATCGGAACAGGCGAAGCTGTCGCGGCGTCGGATGTCGACGAGCAAAGCGCGCCGCGAGGCGCCGAAGCGTCATGCGTCGAGCCGAGCCATCAGGTCGCGATTGCGCTCGTAGAGTTCACGGAAGATCCCATAGCGCCTGTCGTAGAGCGCGGCGAGTTCGGCGTTCGGCAGGACGCGCGCCTCCTGCGGATTCCAGCGCTCGATCGCGTTCGCCTCGACGTCGCCGACGGCGAGCGCAGCGAGGAAGGCGTCGCCATAGCAGGCGCCGAAGTTCGATTTCAGCGTCGCCTGCTCTTGCCCCGTGATGTCGGAGGCGGATTGAAGCCAGACCTTGTTGCGTATGCCGCCCCCGACGGCACGGATCGAGGCCGGCGACAGTCCGGCGTCGCGATAGGTCTCCAGCACATGACGCGTGGCGAAACCGATCCCTTCGAGCAGCGCGCGATAGAGATCGGCGCGCTTGTGGGTGAGATTGAGGCCGAACCACATGCCTTTGGCGCGCGGGTCATGGATCGGGGTCCGCTCGCCGGAGAAATAGGGGAGGAACAACAGGCCTCGCGCACCGGGCGGAGAGCCGGCCGACTCGGCGGCGAGCGTCGCCATCGCGCTGGCCGGATCCAGCTCCCGCGCCAGTTGGTCGCGGAACCAATGGGTCAGCGCGCCGCTCGTGGCGAGGCCGGCGAGCGATGCGTGCTGACCCGGGAACAGCCACGGCGCCCACCATAGTTTTGGATCGCGCGCGCGCGCGGCGGCGACGAGCACGGTGAAGATCGTCGAGCCGTACATGAGCATCATCCGCCCCGGCGCCAGCACGCCGACGCTGACGGCTTCCGCAGCCGCATCGATGGTTCCGACGATGACCGGCGTGCCGGCCGCGAGGCCTGTCACCGCCGCCGCGCCGGAGGTCACGCCGCCGGCGATCTCGGTGCTCCAGGCGAGATCCGGCATGCGATCGAGCGGCGCGATGTCCGCCGTCAGAGCGGTCGTCCATGTCAGCGTCCCCGCGTCATAGAGCGGGCTGGCGTTCGCGGCGGTATAGTGGTCGACGACGAAGCGGCCCGTGAGCCTATGCGTCAGAAACGAGGTCGAGTTCAGGTATTTGTGCGCCCGCCCATAGACGTCCGGCCGATGGCGCTTGAGCCAGAGGATTTTCGGTCCCGTCGATTGCGACGTCAGCGCGTTGCCGCAGCGCGCGAAGATGACCGCCTCGCCGATGGCGACGTTGAGGTCTTCGATCTCGCGCGCCGCGCGGGTATCGACGCCATAGAGGATGGCGTTGCAGAGCGGAGCGCCCGCCTCGTCGACCGGCAGGACGCAGGGGCCGATGCCGCTACAGCCGACCGCGCGAATCTCCTCGGGCGCTATTCCCGATCGCGCGATCAGTTCCCGGCAAATGGCCGCAAAATCGTCCCACCAGTCTTCCTTGGCGCGGTGCTCGGCCCATCCCGCTTGCGGCACGATCATCTTGTGCGGCCGCGATTCGCTGGCGAGCATCGTTCCGTCGGAAGCGACGAGCGCGCCTTTCGATTCATAGGTGCCGATGTCGATGCCGAGATAGGCCTTCACGGATCGAGCTCGTCGCGATTCAGCGGAAAGCCGGCGTCCACGCGCGAAATCGCCGCCACGACTAGGCGCGCGAGGCCCACGAGGTCGCCGAGGTCGCAGACCTCGAGCGACGAATGCGTGTAACGGCAGGGAAAGCCGACGTCGATCGACGCGACACCCCGACCCACCAACTGAACATAGGAGGCGTCGGTCAATACGCCGACCTGGGCGCTGCGTTGCAGAGCGATCCCCTCGCTTCTGGCGCTCGCCTCGAAGAGACCGACCAATGCGGGATGCGGCAGAACGCCGTTGAGGGTTCCACGGCCGTGGAAGCTGTAGAGGCTGATCGCCGGGCCGCCGCCGAGGGTGACTTCGCCGCGCGCCGCCATGTCCGGCGTGTCGGTGGCGAGCATCAGATCGAGCTGGATTGCGATATCAGGCTGGATCGACCGGGCCGCGACGACAGCGCCACGCAGATTGAATTCCTCCTGCACCGAAAACACGAAATGCAGGGTCGGCCGATCCCGCGTCGCGACCAGCATCCGAGCGGCCTCGACGACCACGGCGCAGCCCGCGCGATCGTCGACGGCCGTGCCTGCGATGCGTTCATTGGCGAGTTCGATCGCCTTCGGGGCGTAGACGACAGGGGTTCCGATCTCGACGCCCGCCGTCCGCGCCTCGGCGGCGCTGGAGAAACCCGCGTCGATATAGATCTCGGCGCAGGGAAGAACCCGGTATTTCTCATCCGGCGTCGTTGCGTGGTGGCTCTTGTTCGCGATGACGCCCGGCAGGTCGCGCCCTTCGCCGAGGCAGAGGACCACCTCCTGCGAAGCGAGCGCCCGCTCGGGCAAGCCGCCGAGGCGCTCGACCCGAAGCAGGCCGCTCGCTTCGATCTTGCGGATGATCAGCCCGAGCTGGTCCATGTGGGTGAACAGCATGACGCTCGGACGGGCGGGATCTCCGGTCGAGGTCGCGATCAGATTCCCGAGCCCGTCGGTGCGCGTCGCCACGCCGAGCGCCTTCATCTCGCGCGTCAGCCGTCGCCGCACGCGGTCCTCGTGCCCGCTCAGGCCCGGAATCCGCATCAGATCCATCAACAGGGCCTTGAGGCGCCCCTTCGGATCGGGCGAACTCATCGACCCCTCGCGGCGCGGGCGATTCGCGTGAACTCGGCCGCGCGGTCGCGATCCACGGACTTCCAGGCGTCGCCACCGACCTTCAAGGCGGATCCGACGATGCGGCCGTCGCCGACGCGCAGGACGGCGCCGATCGTTGCGTGCTTGACGCCCGTTTGGGCGAGGACGGGCGTCTTCCGCAGGGCGCGCTTGACCGCATCCCGGCGGGCGCCCTCGACGATCGCATCCCGGCCGCCTTCCCGGTCATAACGCGGCGCGCCCGGCAATGCGCCGAATTGCGCCATCGCGATGACCGGCTTGCGCACGCCAAAGACACGATGTTCGTTATTCATCGCCTGTTCCGCCCTCGCGGCGCCTCGCCGGCTATTTTCCCGAACCTGCCGTCAGGCCCATGACGATGTAGCGCTCGAGAAAGATGCCGATCAGCACCAGCGGCGCGATCGCCGCCGTCGAGAGCGCCGCCATCGTCCACCAGTTGATCCCCTGTGAACCGGTCTGGCTCGCCACCATGACCGGCAACGTCTGCGCATCGAAGCCGGTCAGCAGGGAAGCGAAGAAATACTCGTTCCAGCACAATACGAGCGAGAGAATGAAGGCGGCCACCATGCCCGGCAGGGAAATAGGCAGAACGATCCGGAAGAAAGCGCCCCAGATGGAGCAGCCGTCGACCATGGCCGCCTGTTCCATCTCATTCGGGATCGTGTCGAACTGGTCGCGCATCACCCAGATGACGATCGGCAGCACCATCAAGGTATAGACCATCATCAGGCCGACGCGCGAATCCAGCAGCGCCAGTTCCTTGTAAAGGATGAGGAACGGCATCGCGAGCACGACCGGCGGCAGGATCAATTGGGAGAGGAAGAAGAAGGAAATGTCCTGGTTGCGCCACCGGCCGAGTCTGTAGTCGAACCGGCTGAGGCCATAGGCGGCGAGCGATCCGATGGCCACCGCGATGGCCGAAGCGCCGACGGAGACGATGACGCTGTTGATGAATTTGTTGAGGAATTCCGCACGGACGTTCGAAATCGCGAAAATCGTGTCCGGCGACAGTCCGAGCGACTGGAATCCCTTCCAGCTCGGCGCGAAATCGACCCAGGGAATGAGATGTCCCTGGGTGACGTCGCGCCCGAGCTTGAACGAGGTCGACAGGGTCCAGTAGAGCGGGAACAGGGCGATGAAGGTCCAGATCGCGAGCGCCAGGTAGATCAGCACGCGACCGCCGATCGACGAGACGGTCGCCGCCAGCGAGCCTTCGTCGCCGCCTTCGTCGGGCGTCGCTGTCGCGGCTTCCACAGTCACCTGTCCGGCTCCTTTCGACCTGGTTCGACGGGGGCCCGGCGTCAGGTCATTTTCCGCATGCGCCCGCTCACGACCTTGAGCAGCAGGGTGATGAACACGATGATGATCACGAGATAGACTTCGGCGATCATCGTGGCGTAGCCGACGTTCGATCGGTCGCGGTACTCTCGATAGATGAAGCTCGATATCGTGTCGGTCGCCCCGCCGGGTCCGCCCGCGGTGACGTTGATGACGATATCGGCGAGCTTGAGTTCGAAGATGATGCGAAGCACAACCGCCGTCAGGCTGACGGGCAGCATCAGCGGGAAGGTGATTTCCCAGAACATCTGCCAGTGGTTGGCGCCGTCGACCTTGGCCGCTTCCTTGACCTCGTGCGGCAACGCCTGAAGGCCGGCGAGCAGCATGATGACGATGAAGGGTATCCAGACCCAGCTGTCCATCGCGATGATGCTGGCGCGCGCAGCCCAGGGCGAACTGAAGAAGGCGGGATTTTCCCAGCCGGCAAATCGCGCAAAAGTCGCCAGCGGACCGAAGCGGTTCTCCATGATCGACTTGCCGATCATCCAGCTCACCGCCACGGGGCTCAGCATGAAGGGCAGCAGGAACGCCACGCGGAAGAACTTGCGGCCGACGATATCCGCGTTGAGCAGCAAAGCGAGGCCGAAGGCGATCGTGTACTGGATCGCGACGGTGAGGACATAGAAGACCATGTTGGCGAGGGCGTTCCAGAAATAGGAGTCCTCCAGCAGCGTGCGAATGTTTTCGATGCCGTTGAAATGGTGGCCGGACTGGGCGTTGAGGTTCCAGTCGGTGAGCGCGATGTAGAGGCCGAAAATGGTCGGAAAAATCACCATCGCCGCGGTGAACAGCAGCGCAGGCAGGACGAACAGTCGTTGCTGGCCGGTTTCGCCGAGCACCATCACTTGGCTCGCGGCGAGCGCCACGCTCCAGAGCGCGAAGGCATAGAGCGTCGGACGCCAGTTCGGCAGTCCGATCGAAAGGAAACCGGCGGCGTCCGCGATCTGGACGACGACGACCGCCAGGAGAACCGCCGAAGCCAGCCAGAACAAGGTTCGGCCGAGGGAGGCCTGACCGGCCGATACGCCCTCATGCGCCGTATCGAATCTCTCGACGCTCACTCGTCCGTCCTGCGCGTAGGGAAGCTTGCGCTTCGCCGATGCCGTCCCCGGCTCGAGACACAGTCGCCCGCACCGTGGCCTGCACGGTGCGGGCGCGCCTTCTTAAGCTCCGCCGAGCCCGCCCGGCTCAGAGGCCCATCGCGATGCGATAGTATTTGACCTGGTTTTCGCGGCCGAGTTTGTCCGTCAGTTTCTCCCAGGCCGCGGCGACGTTGTCGGCGCCCTGCTGCGCGGTCAGCTTGCCCGCGAACACCTTCTGCAACTCGTCTTCCGCGATGCTGTAATACTGGAAGATGCCGGGGATGCGCGGCTCGATCGCGTTGTTGGGATGGTTGTAGGAAGTCGACTGCGAGTCCATATAGGAGCCGATGTATTTCTTGTCATAGCCCGCGAGCGCCCACAGGTCGAGATTGGTGTGGCTCTTGCGGTAGGGCTGGAAGCCCGACGGATAGGCCGAAGTCCACATCGACAGGTCCCTGCCGCCGAGATGGGCCGCCGCGCTCCAGGCCGCCTTGTGGCGCTTGGAATCGCCGTCGACGCTTTTCATCACATAGATGCCCCAACCCAGATAGGCCATGTTGGGCGCGATGTTCGGACCGCTGGCGAGCTTTTCCCAGGCGCCCTTGCGGAAGTTGTAAACGTCGTCGGATCCCGGCAGGATGTCGAAACTCAGCGCATCGCCGATCGTCGCGGTGTCGCTCGTCTTCGCCACGGTGCCGATGTCGCCCCACCACTCGAGCAGGGAACCGGTGCCGGTCAGGAACTGCTGGAAGGCGGTCGTGCCGGGATCGGCGTTGATCTGGTCGGCCGGCTCATAGGGCAAGGCGTCCACGATGTCCTGAATGGCGCGCACCCAGGCCGGGTTGTTGACGAGCGGCTTCATGTTCTCGTCGAACATCCAGTTCTTCTCGCCGGGATATTTGGCGTAGGCGGTCGCGCGGCTCGCGGTGAAATAGAACTGGAAACCGCCCCAGGGCTTCGGCTGGTCGAGGAAGCCGTAGACGTCCTTGCCCTTGAATTTCTGGCCCTTGAGGAACTTGTTGATCGGCAGCACCTGCTGCCAGGTCTTCGGCGGACCCCACGCGCCCTTGTTGCCCGCCGCCGTCCAGGCCTTGGCGAGATCGGGATCCGAGAACACGTCGGTGCGGATATTCATCGTGTGGCAGTCGCTGTCGATGGTGACGCGATGGATCTTGCCGCCCCAGGTGCCGACCGGCGGCTTGAGGTAGTTCACGATGTCGTCGAATTCGATCTGTTTCATGACCCAGTCGGGCATTTCCGACAGGAGGTCCTTGACGCCCATGTCGCCTTCGAACGGGGCGCCCATCTCGATGATGTCGAAATCGACTGTGCCGGTGGCGATCGACTGCTGAAGGCGCGCGTTGTAGTCGGCCTGGGCGAGATCGATCCACTTGATCTTGGCGCCGGTATAGGCTTCCCATGGCGTCAGGAAGCCGCGGAACAGGAAGTTGTGGAGGTTCTGGTTGTTGAGCCCCATGAACGAGAACTCGACGCCCTTGAACTCGCCGGGCTGGACATATTGCTTGGTCGGGCCGAGGCAGAGCTCGCCGACCTTCTGCCAGTCCGCGTCGGTCGGCGAACCGTTGCCCGCGCCGGGAATCTTCATGATTTGCGCGACGACGCTGTCGGCCGCGAAGGACGGCGTGCTGGACAAGCCGAGCGATCCGCCCGCCGCGAGCGCCGCGACGCTGCCGGCGCCGGCCAGAAACTGGCGGCGGCTGGCTTGCATCGCCATGAGTTGTTCATAGACATGGACGCGCATATTTCGATCCTCCCCCGTCTGACTTGGCTATCGCCACGCATTCCTTCCAGCCGACCGCCCGTGCGCTCTTCGGCGAACATGACGACCGGCCGTCCAACTCGCTGATTGTCCGACCCATAGGCTTTACGAACAACGGCGCGAGCGTAAAGTCGATTTTAGGCGTGACATGTCAGCCAAGTCAATGACGATTTGCCGGCAAGCCCGCGCATCAGCGGATCGCCTCGCGGAGCTGGGCGAGTATGAGGTCGCGACCGCGTTCGCCGAAATCGCGCGAGGCGTCCTGCGCGGATTTCGTGTACCATTTTCCGTCGGCGATCCGTGTGGAATCGACCGCCTCCGGATAGAGAGCCATCATCAGCGAGGTCTCGCCCCGGCCGGCGTGATCGAAGGGATAGCCGTCCATCTTCGCCGGAACCATGAGCGCATGCGCCTTGATCCAGTTGAAGGGATCGTCGCCCGACGATTGCTGGGCGTAATAGTTCGCCATCGTCTCGGAGCCCCACCAGCCCTCGCCGCGCTCCTTTTCGAGAAAGGCAAAGACGGCCTGACGCGCCGCGAATTTGAAGGCGAGGTCCGTCGGCATCCCCGCGGAAAAATTTTCGGTCTGGTGGTGGACGACGAAATGGATATTGCGAAAGCCGATCCGGAGCAGGCCGAGAAACATCGCCCTGGCGAAGGGCGCGAGCGCCTCGGCGTCGACATGCAGCGAGCCCATCCGTTCGGGCGGCTCCACCGCATAGCTCGCGGCTCCGTAGTAGAATGGCGGCAGGATCACGAGATCCCTCTCCTGTTCCAGCCACGCGAGCACGCCCGTCACGGCGAGCGTGTCCATTCCGACGGCCATATGCTCGCCGTGATATTCGAGCACCCCGAGCGGCAGCACGACGGGCCAACGCTGGTCGATCGCCGCCCGGATTTGATGAGGCAACATCATTTCGTAGCGCAAGGCGCCCTCCCGTCGTCGCGAAACGCCCCGCCGCCGGACGCTAGTTGAGTCGCGCGCCGGTGTCGGCGTCGAACAGATGTACGGAGTCGGGATTCGGCGTCAGATGCAGGGTGTCGCCGGGCCTGGCGGTCACCCGCTCGCGGAAGACCCCGACGATCTTGGCCGCGCCGAGCCTTGCGAAAACCTGAGTTTCCGAACCCGTCGGCTCCGAGACGGTCACCACCGCATCGAGGCCGGAGCCGCCGAGGGAGAGATGCTCGGGCCTTATGCCGTAGACGCTGCGCTTGCCTTCGAGTCCCGGCGGCGCCGACTTCAGCGGCAGCGAAACGCCGTCGTCGGTGACGAAACGCAATCCGGCTTCCGTCTCGATCGTCCCGCGCAGGAAATTCATCGAAGGCGAGCCGATGAATCCGGCGACGAACAGCGAGGCTGGACGATCGTAGAGATCGAGCGGCAGGCCGGCCTGCTCGACGACGCCGTCGCGCATCACGACGATTCGGTCCGCCATCGTCATCGCCTCGACCTGGTCGTGGGTGACGTAGATCGTCGTCGTCTTCAGCCGCTGATGCAGCTCCTTGATTTCGGCGCGCATCTGCACGCGCAGCTTGGCGTCGAGATTGGAGAGGGGCTCGTCGAACAGGAACACTTGGGGGTCGCGCACGATCGCGCGCCCCATCGCGACGCGCTGGCGCTGGCCGCCCGACAGGTTGCGCGGAAAGCGGGCGAGATAGGGCGTGATGTCGAGGATCTCCGCGGCGCGCTTCACGCGCTGCTCGATCTCCGACTTCGGCGCGTTGCGGAGCTTCAACGCGAAGCTCATGTTCTCGGCGACGGTCTTGTGCGGGTAGAGGGCATAGTTCTGGAACACCATCGCGATGTCGCGGTCCTTGGGCGCCAGATTGTTGACGACGCGGCCGCCGATCTTGATGGCGCCGCCGGTTATCCCCTCGAGTCCGGCGATCATCCGCAGCAACGTCGATTTCCCGCAGCCGGAGGGACCGACAAGGGTAACGAATTCCCCGTCCGCAATCGCGACGGACACCCCGTGAATGACCTCCAGGCCGCCATAGGCTTTTCGCACGTTGACAACGTCGACCGAAGCCATTCCGATTCCTCCGTTCCCTTTGCCGCTGACTTCACCAGCGTTGGGGAAAGCGTAAAGCATCGCGGGGTCGCCGTCGAGGCGGAGCCCGCGCGAATCGCGCCGCCAGAGGAAGGCCACGCGCCGGTTCGGGATCGGACAGGACGGGCGGAGGAGGGCGGAGGGGAGAGCCGCCGATCCGGCGTTGCCGCGGACGCGCTTCGGCGAACGGGGAGCGCGATAGGATCGGCGGCGTGCATCGGCCCGTTCCTGCGTGCTTGGGCGCCGGCAAGTGATAATTCTGGTCGGAATTGGAACCTGCTCTCCTCCGTCGTAGGTGTAAACTTCCTTAAGCGCTCGGCGCTTTATAGTTGATACATAGTCAGCAGGAAGTCGGAAAGGGGACTCAAACCGGGTCTAGCGCTAAAAGATTCTCGCTCCCGTCGCCAGGGTGGGGCGGGTTAACGCCCCGGCAACAAGCGAGGCCTAACGATTTGCGCTGGGCTTCGATGCCTCCCCTCCCGGATCGATCGATGTCCGTCGCCGCCGAACAGAATTCGAGGCCGCCCTCGGCGCTCCGGCGCTCTGCGACGCCGGCGCGCGGCGCGAATGCGACGATCGCAGTTGGGGCGCTCTTCGCCGCGGTTCTCGCCTGGACCTTCGCGTTGCGCAGCCCTTTTCTTTCGGTGGAAGGTTCGGACGACGCGTTCTTCGTCGCCGTGGCTAATCTGTGGGCGCATGGCGTGCTGCCCTACGCCGGCGCCTTCGACGTCAAGCCGCCGGGATTCTTCGCGATCCTGGCTGTCGCGCAGGCCCTGCTGGGCGCGAGCCTGCGGAGCCTGGCGGTCGTCACGATCGTCTTCGACGCCGTCACGGCGACCGCGCTGTTTCACCTCGGCGCCCGCATGGGCTCGCGGGGGATCGGCGTCTTCGCGGCGTTGCTCTACCCGCTCCTTTCGCTGGTCGTAACCAACAACGCGCCTTACGCGCCGCTCGCCGCGTTCACGACGCTCGCGTTCCTCGCCGCGATGTCCCGCTTGCCGATCCTCGGGAGGGCGGCGCTCGCCGGGCTCCTCATCGGCGTCGCCGCAACCATCAAGCAGACCGCGGCCTTCGAGGCGCTCGCGCTGTTGGTCATCCTGCTGTGGACGCCGGATGCGGCGCTGCGGCGTCCCAGCGCTGCGGCGGCGTTCATCCTCGGCGCCGCCGCGCCGGCGCTCGCCTTCCTCGCCTATTTCGCAGCGCAAGGGGCTGCGGGGCCGATGATCGAGGATGTCGTCGTCGGCGCGCTGCGCCGACCCGCCAGCAGCGTCGAAGGCGTTACGCTTCTGGAGGGGTTCCTGCGTTCGCTGACCCTGCTGATGCGGCCGATCGAGCCGCTCGCGATCCTCGCCTGCTTCGCCCTGCTGCGCCGGCCAGCGATCGAGGCCGAGTTCTCGCGCGCGTCGCTCAAGCCGATCGGCGCCTGGACCGCCGCTGCTCTCGTCTCGGTCTGGGCGCAGCGCGCGCTGTTCGAGGCCTATATGGGGCCGATGCTCGCCCCGCTGTTGCTGCTCGCGGGCGCCGCGGTCGCTTTCGCACCCGCTTGGCTGCGCCGCGTCGCCGCGCCCGCGCGACTCGCTGTCGCGGGCCTCGTCGTGGTCGCGGCGGCCCTGTTCAGCCGCACCCCGGGGCTCGACATGCGCGAGGAGCCCGGCGCGGTCGCGCGCGCGGCCGAGGCGATCAAGGGGAGCGACCCTGCGCCCGATGACCGCCTGCTGGTCGTCAGTCGCGGCGCCTGGCTCTACCCCGCGACCGGCCTCGCCCCGCCGACCGCCTATTTCCACTGGGAGCACACGCTGAGCGACTTCCCCGGCGCTGGCCCGGCGCGTCTCGCCGAGGCCCTCGCGACGACGCCGCGCTATCTCGTCGTCGCCGACCGCGGGCGACACGCGAAAACCGAACTGGCCGAGAGCTGGCGGCTCATCGACGCGGCGTTGGCGCGCTCCTATCGCCTGCTCGCCCATGTCCAGGGAATCGGCGATTCCTACGACGTCTATGCCGCAACGCCGACGCAGGCGGCGCGCTGACCGAGGGTCGCCCGCTCGCCGGCCGATGGCGTTCGCCGCGCGCGGGCGTTAGAAGGACGCGCCCCGAGGGTCGCCGCAGTCCGATTCGCGCGCGCGGCCTTCGGCAAAGAGGGACGATTCATGCCCATGCTCGCCGGCTTCAGCGTCTTCGCCATCGTCCTGGCGCTGTTCGTCATCATGACCGTGATGATGGGAATCCGTCAGGTGCCGCAAGGCTACAATTACACGGTCGAACGGTTCGGCCGCTACAACAAGACGCTGACGCCGGGCCTCGGCCTCATCATCCCCTATTTCGACCGGGTCGGGCGCAAGCTGAACGTGATGGAGCAGGTGATCGACGTCCCCAGCCAGGAGATCATCACCAAGGACAATGCGACGGTGAAGGTCGACGGCGTCGCCTTCTACCAGGTGCTCGACGTCCGGCGCGCCTCCTACGAGGTTTCCAATCTCGAACAGGCGCTGCTCAATCTTGTGATGACCAACATCCGCACGGTGATGGGCTCGATGGACCTCGACCAGTTGCTCTCGCATCGCGACGAGATCAACGTGCGCCTCCTGACCGTGATTGACGCCGCCGCGCTGCCGTGGGGCATCAAGGTCACGCGCATCGAGATCAAGGACATCGAGCCGCCCAAGGACCTCATCGACGCGATGGGCCGGCAGATGAAGGCCGAGCGCGAGAAGCGGGCGGTCATCCTGGAGGCCGAGGGCATGCGCCAGGCCGACATCACCCGCGCCGAAGGCAAGAAGCAGGCGGTGGTGCTCGAGGCGGAGGGGCGCAAGGAGGCGGCGTTCCGCGACGCCGAGGCGCGCGAGCGCTCCGCCCAGGCAGAGGCGACCGCGACGGGCCTGGTCAGCAAGGCGCTCGCTGAGGGCGATCTGGCGGCGCTGAACTATTTCATCGCCGAGAAATACGTCAAATCGATCCAGGCGCTCGCCGAGGCGCCCAACCAGAAGGTGTTCATCATGCCGCTCGATCTGGCCTCGCTCGCCGGCACGCTCGGCGGCATCGCCGAAATCGCGTCGAGCGCGCTCGGCGAAGGCCGCGCCGCCGACGCCGCGCGCGCCCGGCCGATGCGCGGGGTGGTGCCGCGGAGCCCGCCGGCCGGCGCGCCACCCGGGCCGGCCAGCCCGGGCTGAGGATGCGCTCGATGCCCGAACTCGGCCTGTTCGGCTATGACGACTCCGTCGTCTGGCTCGTCGTTGGCCTCGTCCTGTGCGGGGCCGAGACGCTGGCGCCCGGAGCATTCGTGATCTTCGTCGGCGCGGCTGCGCTGATTCTCGGCGTCGTCGAGTTCCTGTGGCCGCTGCCGCCCGCCGCCCAGCTCTTGCTGTTCGCGGCGCTGGTCGTCGCGCTCGTGGCGTCCGGCCGGCGCCTCTACGGCTCGTTCGAGCGGCGCGCGCCGGCGTCGGCGCCCGGCCGGGCCGAGGGACTCGTCGGGAAGGAATTCTTCCTCGACCAGCCGATCGAGCATGGTTTCGGCAATATTCGCGTCGCCGACAGCGTCTGGCGCGTGACCGGCGAGGACATGGGCGCCGGCGTGAAGGTGCGGGTCACCGGCGTCGAGGAGGGCGCGCTGCTCCGCGTCGCGAAGGCCTGAGCACGCCCTCGACGGCGCGCAGCCGCCGTCGTGGAGTCCGATCAGCGCGGCCAGCACGGCGCTGGCGCTCGGGTCCGCGTCTTGACGACGCCTAGGTAGCGCCGGAACCCCCTCCAAAAGAATGGCGCCGCCAGTCTTGTCTAATGGCCGCGGCTCGTGGATGGTTCGCGCTCGCGGACCCGCGCCCCGAGAGCTGCGCGGCCGGAGGAAACGTTGATGATTCGATGCTTCTTGAGCGCGAGCTTCGCCGCCGGCGCGCTGATCGCGGCGGGCGCGGCCTTCGCCGACGACGACGCCGTCACCATCGGGCTCATCCTGCCGATGACCGGCCAGTCGGCGAGCACGGGCAAGCAGGAGCAGGCCGGCGCGCAGCTCTATATCGCCCAACACGGCGACACGGTCGCTGGCAAGAAGATCGCGCTCATCGTGAAGGACGACGGCGGCGCCGCGGACGTGACCAAACGCCTCGCCCAGGAGCTGATCGGCAACGACAAGGCCAGGGTGCTGATGGGCTTCGGGCTCACGCCGCTCGCGCTCGCCGCGGCGCCCGTCGCGACCGAGGCGAAGGTCCCCGAAATCGTGAGCGCCGCCGCGACCGCGGTCATAACCGAGAAGTCGCCCTATATCGTGCGCACCTCCTTCACCCTGCCGCAGGCGGCCGCGCCGATGGCCGACTGGGCGCTGAAGAACGGCATCCGCAAGGTCGTGACGCTGGTCAGCGACTACGGCCCTGGCAACGACGCGGAGAAATGGTTCGGCGACACCTTCGCCAAGGGCGGGGGCATCGTGGTCGAGAAGATCCGCACGCCGCTCAAGAGTCCGGATTTCGCGCCCTTCCTGCAGCGCGTGAAGGATGACGCGCCCGACGCGCTGTTCGTGTTCGTGCCCTCGGGTCAGGGCGGCGCCTTCATGAAGGAATTCGCCGAGCGCGGCCTCGACAGGTCCGGCGTCAAGCTGATCGGCACCGGCGACGTCACCGACGACGACCTGCTTCCCGGCATGGGCGATCCGGCGCTCGGCGCCGTGACCACCCACCATTATTCGGCCGCCCATCCCTCGCCGGAGAACAAGGCCTTCGTCGCGGCGTTCGAAAAGGCCAACGCCGGCCTGCGCCCCAATTTCATGGCGGTCGCGGCCTATGACGGGATGGCGCTGATCTACGCGGCGCTGGAGAAGACCAAGGGCGAAGCCGACGGCGATTCGCTGCTGGCGGCGATGAAAGGGGCGAGCTGGATGAGCCCGCGAGGTCCGGTCTCGATCGACCCGGAGACGCGCGACATCGTTCAGAATGTCTATGTGCGCAGGGTCGAAAAGGTCGGCGGGCAACTCTACAACGTCGAATTTTCGACGATCGAAGCCGTGAAGGACCCGTTCAAGGCGGCGGGAAACTGACGATCACGGATACCCTGCAGTCGCCGACAGCAATCCTGCGCGCTGGGAATTTTGCGGCCGCGCCGCTCGTCGCGATGCCGGAATGCGGAGCGGCGGAACCGCTGCCGTTCGGGATGGCCCGGGCGGCCCATCGTTTCGTACCAACCCAACGCGCACATCGCCGTGGGCGTTTGCGGCGCAGATCTCGGCGTTCATCGACGTGGGAAAGACCTGTGCCCTGACGCGATCGCCGGAAGGAGGATCATCTCATGCGCCGCCGAACCTTGATCGCAATGCTGCTGTGTATCCCGTTCGATCTGTCGTCCGCGCCAATCCTCGCCGATGCGGCCGACGGCGCCGCACCCGTCGCGGTCGGTCCCCAATACGCCACCACGCATGTCTACGTGGCGCCGGAGGAGCTCGATCGGTTCGCGGCGAGCTTCCTGGCGACATTCGGCGGGCGATCCACAAGCACGGCGGTCACGACGGTCACGCCGACGGCCAGCCTCGCCAATTGGCGGGCGATCCGGACGCCTGTCGGAAACGTCTCCCTGTTCGCATACAAGACGCCGATTCCCTATCCCTTCGGCGCGGAGAGGACCGGATATCTCGTTGCGGACATGGACGCGGCCATCCGCGCGGCCCGGGCCGCCGGCGCCGATGTGATCGTCGAGCCGTTCCCCGATCCGATTGGACTGGACGCGATCATTCAATGGCCGGGCGGCGTCGCCATGCAGCTCTATTGGCACACCAGCGCGCCGTCCGCTCCTCCTCTGCAGCGGCCGCCGGAAAATCGAGTCTATGTGTCGGCGGACCGCGTCGCGGCCTTTGTCGACGGCTTCGTCGCCTTTTCCCATGGCGCCGTCGTGTCGGACGATCAGGCCGCGCCGGGCGTCGAGATTGGACGCCCGAAGGAGAGGTACCGGCGAATTCGGATCGAATCGAACTTCGGCAACATGAATGTGGCGGTGACCGACGGTCATCTCCCCTATCCCTACGGCCGGGAGGTCACGGGTTATGAGGTCGCGGATCTCGCGGCAACGCTCGCGAAGGCGAGGGCCGCCGGGGTCGAAGTCCTGGTCGAGCCCTATTCGGCCGCGGACCGCAAGGCCGCCATGGTGCGTTTTCCCGGCGGCCATGTCGCCGAAATTCATGCGCTGGTGGCGAAGTAGCCATGCTCTCGGCAGGACCGACCGTTCCGGCAAACACCTGGGTGAGTTTTCCTGATCATTGACACAGCCGGTCGGACTGCGACGAAGGCCGCTCAAGCGTGCGGCACAGAAAGCTCGGTTTGCGCAACCGCCGATGGCGCAGAGATCAGCGTGCCGCCATGTCCATCGCTTGCGGTCACGAAGCTCGCCGCCGCGTACTGGCCAAGCAGCGCAATATCTGCAAAGTGCGCGCCATCCGTAATGGTCAGCGCGCCGCCTGAATTCGTTCCCGAATAGCCCAGGCT
>JBEKZS010000007.1:0-56846 GCA_049509635.1 Roseiarcus sp. | reverse complement strand
ACGGCGCCGACATTGTCCTGGCTCGCATCCTCGCTGACCACCAGCCCGGGATGGCCGCGATGCAGCGCGGTGTTGGTGACATGGGCGTGGACATTGGCGAGGCCGGCCTCGCCGAGGTCGTAAGGGTCCGGTGCGAAGCGGACGATGCCCGAGCGCGGCGCGATAATGCTCGAGCGCGGGCGCGACCTCGACGCCGCGCAGGAAGGAATTGGCGAGCAGCACGCGCGCTTTGGCCGAATGCGGCAGCCGGGCGCCGAGATCGGCGAGCAGCGGCCGCGCGGCCTTCTGGTCGGTCTCGATGAGTGCGTGGAGATCGCCGCTGAGAGCGGTCCTGGTGGATATCTAGGCGCCCGTCGGGGCGGCGACGCAGACATCACAGAGAGCTCTGCCCGTCTGTTCGACGATTGCCCGGAGTGCCCGGCGCAAAAGGCGCGGCCGCCCGTCGCCATCGCCCTAACTCTCCTTCCAGACGCCGCCATCGGAGTCGTCATCGCGGGCGGTTCGACCCGTCGGTTGGCGGGCGCGGCGGCTGGCGGCGCGGACCCTGGCGTCGGCGAGGCGGCTCAGGAGCGTGATGACCGGTCGCAGGATCAGCAGATCGGCGGTCAGCGCCATCAGCATCGCGAATGCGCTGAGTCGCCCGAACAGCCGCAGCGTAGGCAGGTCGGAAAAGGCGGTGACGGCCAGACCGCAGGCCAGGACGATGGATGTGACGATCAGCGCCGGGCCGATGAGAACGGTCGCGCGCTCCACCGCGATCGCCGGATCGTCGCCCGGCCGCTGCTCGCGCCGCATCCGGTTCAAGAAATGAATCGTCGCGCTTAGTCCGAGGCCGAAGGAGCCGATCAAGGCGACGACACTGGCGAATTGCAACCCCTCGCCCATCGCCGAGAGCAGCACGCCCGCGGCGAGGATCGGAAAAATTCCCGGCAGGATCACCGCGAACGCCACCGGCGCGGAGCGGAAGGCGAGGCCGACAAAGGCGGCGACGAACAGGAACTCGATCGTCAGTCCGCGGCTCAGCTTACCGATCATGTCCGCGCTGGACCGCGCTGCGATGGCCGACAAGCCGGTCACGGCGATCTGGTAGTCGGGATGAGCTCTGCGAACGGTGTCGAGCTTCTCGTCGAGTTCATTGACGATCGGAAGCAATTCGCTGGCGTCCTTGTCGGGGACGCGCCCCTCGAGGACGACGGCCTCCTGCCTTGCGTCGATGAACCGCCGGACCAGGTAGATCGGCAGCGCGTCGACATAGTCCTTCAGGGTCCCGGCATCGGCCTTGCCGAGCTTTTCCGCCAGCCAGCGGCGCAAGGTCTCGAGCGACCAGACATTCGCGACGCCGTTCTGAGTCTCGAAGATCGAATGGACCTCGCCGATCACGACCAGACTCAGAGGCGCGTAGAGCGATGCACCCTTCGGGAACGTGATGAGCACGTCGATCGGATTGGCGCCTTTCAGCTTGGCGTCGAGTTGGTCGTTTGCGCGGACCGCCCGCTGCCGATCCGGAACCTGATCGGCGAGCCGATAGCGCGGCTGCAGAGTGACATAGTTGACCGCCAGACCCGCCACCAGGACGACGCTGATGAGGCTGTAGAGACCGGGCCGGCTGACCATTCTGCGGGCGACCCAGCCGCAGAATCGGCGCAATGCGTCGACGCCGGTGTCCGCGCCGCGTATTCTCGCCGCGAACGCCCCCTCGCCACGAACGAGCAGGACGCCGAGCGCCGGCACCAGGGTCAATACGGTGACCAGCGCGATGATGGTCGCGATCAATCCAGCTCTGCCGAACGCCTTGATCAAATCCGAATCGGAAAATTGCAGGGCGACGAACGACAGCGCCGCCGTCGCATGGGTCAGGACGCAGGCGGGTCCGACGATCCATAGAGCGTTCCGAAACGCCGTGCGTCGGTCCTCGCCGGCGATCAGACGATCGCGCGCCGCAAACGTAAGCTGCATGCTGTCGGAAAAGCTGATGACCATGATCAGCGGCGTCATGACGTTGAGGAACATGTTGAGGCGGAAATCGAGCCAGCCGAGCCCGCCGAGCGCCAACAGGATGGCCAGCAGCGGCGGCGCCGCCGCCACGATCATGAACGAGACCCGGCGGAAGAAATGAATCGCGATCGCGCATCTCGCGGCGAAACCGATGACATTGTAGAGGACCCGGTCGCGCTCGACGGCGTTTCTGATTTCGAGCTGCATCACCGGCACGCCGGAAAGCTCGGCGCCGAGGCCGGAGCCGGAGAGGTCGTCGGCCATGGCCTTGCGGATATCGGCGACGGTCCTGTTCAGGTCGCCCCCGCCGACCACGCCGGGCTCGAGCGAGAGAACGATCAAGGCGAGCGTGCCATCGTCGGACAGCAGTTTTCCGCGGATGATTTCGTTCGAGCCGACCTTCTCGATGAGCTTGTCGTATTCGCGCCCTTCCGGCAATTGATCGGGAAAAAGCGGCCCCGGCAGACCGCCGTCCTGCGAGGGCTGCCGCGCCGAAAACAGCGAAATGATCCCGCGAGCGCCATCGACCAGCTGGAGATCGGTCACGAGGTCGCGCAAATGCCCGATCGCGCTCCGCGACAGGAGGTCCCTGCCCTGCACGACGACCAGCACGTCGTATTCGCTCGACGGAAACCGCCTCGTGACTTCCTCGTACTGCTCGAATTGCGGCGTCTGCGACCGGAACAACTGGTTCAGGGAATCGTCGACTTTGATTCGCGTCACGCCGAAAACCGCCGCGACCGCCAACACCGCGACGACCACGACCGACAGAAGCGAAAACCGAAGCCCGGCAAGACCGACGCGCTCGAATCCGAGCGCAATCGTGCTGGGCGCCGGCGCTTTGAACCGCGCGGCGGCGCTATCGTCGTTCGAGGGGGATCGCAGGTTGAGCAAGCGCGTCATCCTTGTCGCGAGAGTGCGATCTGAACGCGGGAAATGGAACCGCCGACCGGAGAGATGAGGATGGTCTGCCGTATGCCGCTGGTGACCAGGGACATTCCGGCTTCGAAGCCGGGGCCGGAAATTGTGCCCTCGACCTGGCCGCCGACGATCTGCCCCTCCAAATGGCCCGCCGCTTGTCGGACGGATTCCTCCCAATGGCCTTGCACGGCCTGGCCGTCGGCGACAATGAAGCTACGAATGTCGACGCGGTAGCTGTCGCTTGCACAGACCAGCGCCTGCGAGAGCGATCGACCTCCCGACTCGGCCGAATAGGTCGCGGTGCAGCGGATTTTCTCGTCGCTGCCATCCGCCATGAGAACGCTGCCGACTCCCCGCCATGTCCCGAAAAATTTGGCGAAGGGACTGGTCGATTGTGCATTTGCCGTGACCGCCGACAGCGCGAGCTGGGCGAAACGGAATAGAGTCGGGAAAGCGCGCCTCCATTGTCGCCGCGCCGAATCGCTCAGTGATAGAGACATGTCATAATCTCCGCTCGTCTCGTGGCTGGAAGAACGTCCAGGGACCTCATCGCCCCTGCAGCTTTATTGCCGGCAGTTGCGCTCGCCGCTCGCCGGCTCCGCGCGCAAGGCGCTCCGATGCCTCGACCTTACCCTCGTTGGTCGGCGAGTCCGCCATGCAAGCCAATTCCAGAAGGCGCGAGCGAAAGCCAAAACGCGTCTACAACGATGTCGTGAAGTCGATTGCACGTACCAACCGCCGTATTTGTTGTCGACCCGATGCGCTCCCGAAGGCGCGGCGCGGCGATACACGACCCCGTGGGCTAATGTGACAAGCCGCAGCGCCGCGATCCATTGCGCTCTGGTAGTCGCCGACGCACTCGAGGTTTCGTTCCGCTGAACCTTGGCTTACCTGAAGCGGGCTGGCGCTGGGCTTGTCGATCAGCTACTCCGATGGTGGCCGGCTGTGGGTGGAGGCGAATGCGCCTCGCGGCGCCGTGTTTCAGTTCGCCTTGCCCGACCTGGGAACGAGCTCATCGATCCTCATCCAGCGATTCGCCCGAATGGAGAGCCGCGCTAAGACACCGCACCAGACGCCTCTCGTCGATGGGCTTGCGAAGGTAGCAGACGACCCCATCGTTGAGAGCGCGGGCCCGGACGTCGTCATCGGGGTAGGCCGTCACGAGGATCGTCGGTATCGCATGCCCCGCCTCGATCGGGCGTCGATAGAGCTCCGGCCCGGTCATTGCCGGCATATGGACGTCGGCGATCAGGCAGGCGGTTTCGACGAGGCGCGGGGATGCGAGGAAATCGGCCGCCGAGGGGAAAGCCACAACGCTATAGCCTAGCGACCTCATGAGCCTGGTCATGGATTCGCGAAAGAACCTGTCGTCCTCGACGACCGAAACCAGTGACGCTTTCGGCATGCGGCCTCCGGCGGCTCGCTCGAACCCACCTACCCGCGCCTCCGAACTATCGACGCGCCCGACCGCCAAGCCCGTAGCCTGCGCTGGAGGATACTCCCGGGCAATGTCGTCGCCCCATAAATTTTGGCTTATGCCGGGGACGTGAATTTGGCCGGCCGAGCCCGAAAAAGCGACGGAGCCAGCGTCGGTCCGCCTACGCCATCGTTTCCGCCACGCGCGTCATCCGGCGGGGAATGGCGCTGTTCTCGCCCTCATATTGGGGCTAAGCTGCGATCCAAAGAGCTACGCTGAGCTTTCGGCCGAAACAGAGGGCTCGATTCCGGGACCATTTTACCCTGAGTAGCAGCGATGCCCGACTCAAAGCCCACCGTCCTCGTCATCGACGATGATCCGGATCTTCGAGCCTCGGTTGGACGTCTGTTGCGATCGGTTGGCCTGGAGGCCGCGCTGTTCGCGACTATTGCCGATTTCCTCAAGTCGGGTCCGCGAGACGGCCCCACCTGCCTGGTCCTCGACGTGAGATTGCCGGGGCAGAGCGGCCTGGATCTCCAGCGCGAGCTCGCCTCGGCGAACAAGGAACTCCCGATCATCTTCATCACGGGCCACGGCGACATCCCCATGACCGTGCAAGCGATGAAGGGGGGCGCCATCGAGTTCCTGACCAAGCCCTTCCGGGATCAGGAGCTTCTCGACGCCATCCAGCTCGGCCTCTCTCGTGATCGCGCTCGGCGCGAGAATGAACAGGCTTTGGACGCCTTGAGGGATCGTTTCGATTCTCTGAGCCCCAGAGAGCGCGAGATCATGATCGAGGTCATGCGCGGTCGTCTCAGCAAACAGATCGCCGGCGATATCGGCATCGCCGAAGCCACGGTGAAGGTGCATCGCAGTAGAGCGATGCGGAAAATGAATGCCCGTTCGCTGCCCGAACTCGGCCGCATGGCCGACAAGCTCAAGCTGGCGCCGGAAAAGCCGCAACATTCCTGAATCCGCGTGTCTTTCCTTCTTGCGGATTCCCTGCAATCGTCCGCTTCCAGTGGCCGCGCGTGCCGCCGGTGCGTGGGCGCTCGCCCTGGGAGCCCGACTGTACGGCGGCGCCGTACCGAAGGACGCCCGTGTCTCGTCGATGAACACCCGCCCGGTCGAATCGAGCTCGAGTCGATCTTCGAACCCATCCTCGCTCTGCCTCAGCACGTCAAAACGTTCCCGTTCGCTCCGCCGCATGCTCCTCTTCTTGACTCTGAGGTCGCGGCGATCCAGGGACGTCGAGATCGTATCGAGGCTGGCTTCCGGGCAGCTCCCGTCCGCAAGCCGCTCCTTCATCGACTCGATCGTCATACCGGGCTCGGCCTCGACGAGTGGGAGGAGAACATCCCGATGAGGATCGCGCTTCGAGACTCGCGGTCGGCCTTGTCTAGGCGCCGAGCGCCCCCGCCGTCGCGCGCCCGCCTCGCCCGACCGAAGCCGTCCTGACCGCGACGTCGAACCGCGCAGCCGCTTCACGCGAACCGGGCCCCGACGCCGTCGCATCAATCACCCGGCCTCACAACTCCCGACCATACGCGCGCCCATACCCGAGCCTGTCGTCACGACGATCGACCCTACCATCGTCGCGCGATCCGGGGATCCGGCGGCCACGTCGGAATCCCAAACGATTTGAAAAGTCCTGAAAAGCTCGGGTTGGGATGACGTCGTCGCCATGGCCTGTAAACCAACGTTCAGTGCGGCGAAACGATGACGGTATCTCGCTCGACTTCCGAGCAATAGATCAGTGCGCTCCAAATGATCAAAATGCGTCTCATGTCGCTCGCCGGCGCGTCGCCGAACGTTTTGTTCAGACCTACGACGGTCGAGGAGCGGATGAGCCGTTGCCGGGCGCGAAAGGTCCTCGATGGACAGGTGTCGAGGATACTCATTCGGGTGAGCGGCGGAGAAGCGAGCGTGATCGAGATCATTTCAGAGCCGAATGACGAGGAGTGCAAATGACAGCGACGAGCGCGACTGCAGCAGCAAAAGCAGAAGACTTGGTGACGCCCGCGGCTGCGCGGGGAAGGACGGAGGTACGGCCAGCGAAGGCGCTGCCGGCGCCCAACAGCGACTTCTACCAGCTCGTGGACGTCTTGACCGCCGAGGAGAGGGCGATCGTCAAGAAAGTGCGGGACTATATGGAGTCCAAGGTCCAGCCGATCATCAACAAATATTGGTCTGACGACGCGTTTCCGTTCGAGCTGCTTCCCTCGTTTCGGGAGTTGAAGCTCGGCGGCCTCGGGTACCAGGGCTACGACTGCGCCGGCGGCAGCCAGAAGCTGTTCGGCTTCGTCGCGATGGAACTGGCGCGCACCGACGCCTCGTTCTGCACCTTCTTCGGGGTGCACAGCGGCCTTGCGATGGGCTCGATCTATCTCGACGGCTCGGAGGAGCAGAAGCGGAAATGGCTGCCGCCGATGGCGCGGTTCGAGAAGATCGGCTGCTTCGGCCTCACCAAACCTCTGGTCGGGTCCGGGACCAGCGGCGGCCTCACGACCACTGCCAAGCGCGAGGGCGATGTCTGGACCCTCAACGGCCAGAAGCGGTGGATCGGCAATTCGCCGTGGTGTGATCTCTCGATCATCTGGGCGCGCGACCTCGCCGACGACCAGGTCAAGGGATTCATCGTCGAGAACAAGACGACGCCCGGATTCAGCGTCGAGAAGATGGAGCACAAGATCGCCCTCAAGGTGGTCCAGAACGGCGAGATCACGTTGAAGGACGTACGGGTTCCCGAGGCCAATCGCCTCCAGGGCGGCAATTCCTTGAGATTTCGCGGCAAGTCGGGGCCCTCGTCGAGGTTATCGGCTGCATCGGCGCTGGGGAATATGTCGGCGAGATCAGCCTGCTGACGGGCGCGCCGCATGCGGCCACCGCCACTGCGCGTACCTATTGCCACATCTGCCGGCTGCCGCGGGAGGCGATTGAACCGATACTATCCCAGAACGGCGCGCTCGCCTCCAGCCTGGAGCGATCCGTCAGGCGGGGTTTGGAAATCCTGGATCGCGAGGTTGCCGCTCGCGCCACCCCGAGCATTGGGCCAGGGGGACAATTGCTGACGCGAATTCGCAGCATGTTCCATCTGGAGCGTACTTAGCCGACGTACGCCGGTTCGACTCCGCGTTTTGCGATTTTGGGGTTTCATGGTCGCGCTAGCGAATGATGTTACATGGCCTCGGATTGTTTCCTTCGCCCGCTCCATCAAAATCAATGGCTTGCGAATGACATTGGGAACCCTGTAGTCAATTTTGGCTGCGAAATTCGGAAACAGTCTTCATTCTTTGTTCCGCCGGCGGCGTCCTTCGAGGCGCGCCGCTTCGGTCTGGCGAAGCTTCTGCGGTTCGGCGGGGTTGTAGGTTTTGTACAGGACGTCGGACGGTCGATCGAATTACCGAACTTTTCGGAGACGTCTCGCGCGCTGCCCCCGCCCGCGTCGTCACCGACGATGCGACGACCGACAGGACCGGACTGGACATCTGCGGAGCGTCGAATCCCGGCTCGTCCGCCGCGCCGAGCGCGAGCCTGGACGCCGCGCTGGGACCATGGGGGTTCGGACTTGAGGTAACCGCGCCTGCTCTTGTCCTTCAAAAAAAGATTAAGCCGCTTCCTGCTTTCTGCTGTGGTTAGGTGGGCAACGCGTTTGCCTTGTCCAAGCGAAGCGGCATATCCGCAGCCTTCGCGGCCGCCCCGATCTTGTCGACGCCGGCCTTGCGATGCGCGTGATGGGGATCGAGGCGTTGGGTCCGCGTCCCGGCACGAGCAAGGCCGCGCCTGGACACAGGATATATCCCTATCTGCTGCGCGGGCTGGCGATCACCGAGCCGAACCACGTCTGGGCGGCCGATATAACCTACATCCCGATGGCGCGTGGCCTTCTCTATCTGGTGGCGATCATCTCAAGGCGATTGCGCAGCATTGGTCCGGGATTGGGCCAGCCGTGCGGTTCTGGCCTGGCCGCTGTCGAACACGATCGACGCCGGCTTTTGCCTCGAGGCTCTGGAGGAGGCTCTGCTCCGGCATGGGAAGCCGAGGATTGCAGCGCGATGCGAGAGCATCGTCGCGACAACAACGACAGGGCGCGCAATTCACCAGCGCCGCGTTCACCGGCAGCCTCGAAGCCGCAGTCATCGCGATTTCGACGGACGGGCGCGGCCGCTTCATGGACAACATCTTCATCGAACGGCTCTGGCGGTCGATCAAATATGAAGAAGTCCATCTGAAGGCCTACGCCGACGGCCGCGAGGCGCGAGCCGGCATCGGCTCCTGGACGACCTTCCAAAATTTCCGGCGCCCGCACCAGGCGATGAACAACGAGATGCCGATGGCGGTGTGGCGCGCCGGCATCGACAAGATCGAGGCGGCGGCGAAGGCTGTGGACATGCCGCTTCGCTTGGATAACGCGAAAGCGTTGCCCACATCCCCACAGCGGAAGCAGACGAAGCAGGAAGCGGCTTCATCTCTTTTTGAAGGACAAGAGCAGGCGCGGTCACACCTCGAGTCCGAACCCCATGCTCCCACGAATGGGGTCCAGTTCAGCCCTCGCCCTGGAATTTGCCCCGGTTACCTTTCCCGCTCGTTAACCATCTAGATTCGATTGCCTTTACTTCCGTTCACATATCGTTAACCTCAATCACAGATCAACGATGAGTGAGCATCTGTGATGGAAGTTGGCGTCAGTGGAACAGTGTCAAGACTTTCGGATCGGGTCATGCGCGCGCTCGAGCGGGTCGAGTATCGTTGCGCACGCACGAACGCCGAGAAGGAAGCCGCCTATCGGCTCCGTTACGAGGCCTATATTCGGCAGGGGCTGATCGCGAGCCGCGCCGACGGGATGCTCTATGACAAGGGCGTCGACGACGCGCCCAACGCCTGGATCACCACCATGTTCATCGATGGCGAGTTGGCCAGCACGGTGAGAATCCACGTCGCCGATCGCGCGAGCGCCGCGATCCCGTCGGTCGACCCTTTTTCCGACCTGATCATGCCCCACCTGAACGCCGGCCGGATGATCGTCGACCCGACCCGCCTCGCGGCGGAATTGGAATTCGCCAGGAGATTCCCCGAACTTCCCTATCTCGCGCTGCGACCGGGCTGGATGGCGGGGGAGCATTTCGGCGCCGATTTCGGCATTGTCTCCGTCGTCGGGCAGCACCAGGCCTTCTACCGACGCGTGTTCGGCTATGCGCCATGGTGCGAACCGCGAGACTACCCCGGCTTCAATCTGAAGGTCGCCTGCATGGGTCTGGATTTCCGCGCCGCCAAGGAGCGGGTCGAAGCACGGCATCCGGCCTTTCGCTCGACCAACGCCGAACGTGAGATTCTGTTCGGACGCCATGAGTCGCGACCGCGCCACCGCGTGTCGGGCGGTTCGGTCGGCCTCCTCAGCGCCTGCGCGGGCCCGCCGCGGGAATAGCGCGCGCCGGCCGTGCGCGCGTCGCCGATTCACGGCTCGAGGCGCCGCCCCGGCACAAGCATCGCCCGGAAATCGTTGACGTTCGTTCGCGTCGGACCGGTCACGAGGAGATCGCCGAGCGCCGCGAAGGCGCCATAGGCGTCATTGTCGGCGAGCCGCGCGGCGAGGTCGATTCCCGCCGCGGCCGCGCGCGCCGGCGTGTCGGGCCCGATGATCGCCCCCGCATTGTCCTCGCTGCCGTCGATGCCGTCGGTGTCGGCGGCGAGCGCGCTGATCCCGGCGCGGCCGTCGAGCGCGATCGCCAGAGCGAGAAGGAATTCGGCGTTGCGCCCGCCACGCCCCTTGCCGCGCATCGTGACCGTCGTCTCGCCGCCCGAGATGATCGCGCAAGGCGGCGCGACCGGCTGGCCCCAGCCGGCCGCCTGCAGCGCGATTCCGGCATGGACGATCGCGCATTCGCGCGCCTCGCCTTCGATGGCGTTGCCGAGGATCAGCGGCGCGAAGCCCGCGCGCCGCGCGACCTCGGCGGCGGCCTCCAGCGCGCCCTGCGGCGTCGCGATCAGGATGTTGGTGACGCCGGCGAGGCGCGGATCGCCAGGCTTGGGCGTCTCGAAGGCGGGATCGGCGAGCCGCGCCCGCACGGCCGGCGGGACTTCGATGCGGTATCGGGCGAGCGCCGCGACCGCGTCCGCCTGCGTCGTCGCATCGCCGACCGTCGGGCCGGAGGCGATCACCGAGAGATCGTCGCCCGGCACGTCCGAAATGATCAGGCTGACCACCCGCGCCGGCGAGGCGGCGACGGCGAGGCGGCCGCCCTTGATCGCCGAGAGATGCTTGCGCACGCAGTTCATCTCGCCGATATGCGCGCCGCTGCGCAGCAGCGCGCGGTTGATCGCCTGCTTGTCGGCGAGCGTGATGTCGCCCGCGGGCAGCGCCAGCAGCGCCGAGCCGCCGCCGGAAATCAGGCAGAGCACGAGATCGTCGGCGCTGAGTCCCGAGACGAGGTCGAGGATGGCGCGCGCCGCGGCGGGGCCGGCGGCGTCGGGCACGGGATGGCTCGCCTCGACGACCCGGATGCGGGCGGTCGGCGCGCCGTGGCCGTAGCGGGTCACGACGAGCCCCTCGAGTGGTCCCTGCCAGTGCGCCTCGACCGCGGCCGCCATCGCGGCGGCCGCCTTGCCGGCGCCGACGACGATCGTGCGCCCCTTCGGCGGCGCCGGCAGATGCGGCGGCGCGCAGAGCGCCGGCGCGGCGGCATTGACCGCCGCCTCGAACATCGCGCGCAGCAGGGCCCGGTGATCGCCGTCCATCGCTCAGTCCTTCTGGCCGAGCTCGTGATCGCTCATGATCTCCAGCGCGCGCACCATCGCCGAATGGTCCCACGCCTTGCCGCCATGAGCGACGCAGGCGCTGAACAATTGCTGCGCCGAGGCGGTGTTGGGCAGCGCGACGCCAAGCGCGCGGGCGCCCTGCAGGGCGAGGTTGAGATCCTTCTGATGCAGTTCGATCCGGAAGCCCGGATCGAACGTGCGCTTGACCATGCGCTCGCCATGGACCTCGAGGATCCGCGAGGCGGCGAAGCCGCCCATCAGCGCCTGGCGCACCCGCGCGGGGTCGGCGCCCGCCCTGGAGGCGAACACCAGCGCCTCGGCGACCGCCTCGATGTTGAGCGCGACGATGATCTGGTTGGCGACCTTGGTCGTCTGGCCGTCGCCGTTGCCGCCGACCAGGGTGATGTTCCTGCCGAGCTTCTCGAAGATCGGCTTGACCGCGGCGAACGCCGCCTCCGATCCGCCGACCATGATCGTCAGCGAGGCCGCCTTGGCGCCGACCTCGCCGCCCGAGACCGGCGCGTCGAGATAGTCGGCGCCGAGCGCCTTGACGCGCGCGGCGAAATCCTTGGTCGCGATCGGCGAGATCGAACTCATGTCGACGACGATCTTGCCCGCCGCCAGTCCCTCGGCGACGCCGGCCTCGCCGAACAGGATCGCCTCGACGTCGGGCGTGTCGGGCGCCATCAGGATGATCACCTGCGCCTTCTCGGCGACCTCCCGGCCGTTCGCGCACGGGTTGCCGCCCGCATCGATCAGCGCCTGCGGGACCGCGCGCCGCGTGTGCAGGAACAGCCTGTGGCCCGCGGCCAGCAGATTGGCCGCCATCGGCGCGCCCATGACGCCGAGGCCGATGAATCCGATGTCGCTCATGGCGGTGCTCCTCCGCGCTCAGGATCGATAGGCTTCGAACCAGCCGAGGCCGGCCAGCGTTTCGGTCAGCGGCTTGTATTCGCAGCCGACCCAGCCGGAATAGCCGATCCGGTCGAGATGGCCGAACAGGAAGGGGTAGGCGATCTCCCCCGTTCCCGGTTCGTGGCGGCCCGGATTGTCGGCGAGCTGGACATGGGCGATGCGCGAAAGATTGGTTTCGATCGTGCGCGCGAGATCGCCCTCCATGATCTGCATGTGGTAGATGTCGTACTGGACGAACAGGTTGTGGGAGCCCACCTCCTCGATCAGGCCGAGCGCCTGGGCGCTGCGGGTCAGGAAGAAACCGGGAATGTCGCGCGTGTTGATCGGCTCGATCAGCAGCTTGATGTTCTCCCTGGCCAGTTCGCCCGCCGCATAGGCGAGATTGGCGACCAGCGTCGCGCGCGAGGCGCCGGCGTCCGCGCCCTTGGGCGCGACGCCGGCGAGGCAATTGATCTGCCGGCAGTCAAGCGCCTTGGCGTAGTCGATCGCCTGGGCCACGCCGCGGCGGAATTCCTCGACGCGATCGGGCAGGATCGCAATGCCGCGCTCCCCGGCCCCCCAGTCGCCCGCGGGCAGATTGAACAGGACCTGGGTCAGGCCCTCGTCGCGCAGCCGGGCGGCGATTTCGCTTTTCGCCTCGCCATAGGGCGACATGTATTCGACGCCGGGAAAGCCGGCGCGCCGTGCGGCGGCGAGGCGGTCGAGGAAGGGCAGTTCAGTGAACAGGAAGGTGAGATTGGCGCTGAATCTCGGCATGGTCGCTCCTGGCGATGAAGGCTCTCACGTTCTCTCGGGCGATCAGGTCCCCGCGGTCTCGATCACGTCCATGTCCTGGCTGTTGCGCAGCGACAAGTTCGGATCGAGGCACAGGATTTCCTCGAACTCGTTGACGGCGTTGACCTCGGTCCCCATCGCGATGTTGGTGACGCGCTCGAGGATGAATTCGATCACGACCGGCACCCGGTGCTCCTCCATCAGCGCGCGCGCCCTGGCGAAGGCGTCGGCGAACTCGTTGGGGCTCTTGACCCGGATCGCCTTGCAGCCGAGCCCCTCGGCGACTGCGACATGGTCGACGCCATAGCCCGCCGGCGCGTCGCCTTCGGGCGTCGCATTGATGTTGTCGAAGCCGAGCGAAACCTCGAAATCCATCTGGAAGCCGCGCTGCGCCTGCCGGATCAGGCCGAGATAGGAGTTGTTGACGACCACGTGCAGGTAGGGCAGCTTGTGCTGGGCGCCGACTGCGAGCTCCTCGATCATGAACTGGAAGTCATAGTCGCCCGACAGCGCGACGATCGTCTTGTCCGGCAGCGCCGCGCGCACGCCGAGCGCCGCGGGCAGCGTCCATCCCAACGGACCCGCCTGGCCGCAGTTGATCCAGTTGCGAGGATTGTAGACATGCAGGAACTGCGCGCCCGCGATCTGCGAGAGTCCGATCGTGGTGACGTAGCAGACGTCGCGGCCGAACGCCGCGTTCATCTCCTCGTAGACGCGCTGCGGCTTCAGCGGCACCTGGTCGAAATGGCTCTTGCGCAGCATGTTGGCCTTGCGGTGCAGGCAGCGCGCCGCCCAGGCCTCGCGATCGGCGAGCCGGCCCTGCGCCTTCATCTCGCGCGCGACTTCGACGAACAGGGTCAGCGCCGCCCCGGCGTCCGACACGATGCCGAAATCCGGGCCGAACACGCGCCCGATCTGGGTCGGCTCGATGTCGACATGCACGAACGTGCGGCCCTTGGTGTAGATTTCGACCGAGCCGGTGTGGCGGTTGGCGAAGCGGTTGCCGATCCCGAACACGAAATCGGATTCGAGGAAGGTCGCATTGCCGTAGCGATGGCTCGTCTGCAGCCCGACCATGCCCGCCATCAGCGGGTGGTCGTCGGGGATCGTACCCCAGCCCATCAGGGTCGGAATCACGGGGACGCCGGTCAGCTCGGCGAATTCGACGAGCAGGTCGGAGGCGTCGGCGTTGATGATCCCGCCCCCGGCGACGATCAGCGGTCGCCGCGACGAATTGAGCATCGCGAGCGCGCGCTCGGCCTGCGCGCGGGTCGCTGATGGCTTGTAGACGGCGAGCGGCTGATAGGTCGAATCGTCGAATTCGATCTCGGCGGTCTGGACATCGACCGGCAGGTCGATCAGCACCGGGCCGGGCCGACCCGAGCGCATGACATGGAAGGCCTGGGCGAAGACCATCGGCACCAGCGCGGGCTCGCGCACGGTGACCGACCATTTGGCCACGGGCCTGGCGATCGTCTCGATATCGACCGCCTGGAAATCCTCCTTATAAAGCTTGGCGCGCGGGGCTTGGCCGGTGATGCAGAGGATCGGAATCGAATCGGCGATCGCGGCGTAGAGCCCGGTGATCATATCGGTGCCCGCCGGCCCCGAAGTGCCGATGCAGACCCCGATATTGCCGGCCTTCGCGCGGCTGTAGCCGTCAGCCATGTGCGAGGCGCCCTCGACATGGCGCGCCAGCACGTGGCGGATCGTTCCGCGCGCTCTCAGCGCCGCATAGAGCGGGTTGATCGCCGCGCCCGGCACGCCGAAAGCGCAGGTGATCCCCTCCTTCTCGAGCACGCGAACCGCCGCCTCGATCGCCTTCATCCTCGCCATGACGGACCTCCCGATTGCAGGGCGCGAAAGCCGCAGCGCGGACGCCCCCCGCAGGCTTCACGACGCCCTTTATGATCGAGCATAGCGCCTTTCTCAACGCCGGCGCATTTCTTTTCCACCAGACGGGAGGGTTGCGGAAACCGGCTCGATATCAGGGCGTTGCCGGACCGCTCGCGTAGGATGTATCGACGCCGAGGGGCGTGATCGAAAGCGGAATCGTCCGGACCGCCGGCCCAGACGGGACCAGATCCCGCTCGCCGTGCTCCCAGCGCCGCTCGAATCGACCTTGGTCGATGAATCCTCGGCGATTTGGGGTCTGCCCTCGCCAGACCCCTTGCCATCGCGCGCAAACGCCAATTTACTGGCCTTCGCAAATCGGCGGAGCGCCGGGCTCGAGCCTGTCGGGGGCGATGCATCCGCCGTCGGCTCTTCGACCCCGCGCCCGCGATCGGGGAGGGCGTCGTGAAAATCGGCTTCAATCTGCTGCTGTGGACGGCGCATGTTCAACGCGAGCATTGGCCGATATTCGACGAGATAAAAGGCGCGGGCTATGACGGCGTTGAAATCCCGATTTTCGAGGGCGCGCCCGAGCACTATGCGCAGATCGGCCGCCATTTGAGCCGTGTCGGCCTCGAGGCGACCGGCATCGCGCTGTTTCCGAGCCTCGACATGAATCCGATCGGCGCCGAGCCGAACCAGCGCGCGGCCGGGCTCAGGCATATGGAATGGATCCTCGAATGCACCGCCGCGATGGGCGCCCGCGTCGTCGGCGGCCCGCTTCATTCGACGCTCGGCCATTTCTCCGGTGAAGCGCCGACCGAGGAGGAGCGCCGGCGCGGTGTCGACTTCCATCGCGCGGCGGGCGACATCGCCGCCAAGCTCGACGTCACGATCACGGTCGAAGCGCTCAACCGGTTCGAATGCTATTTCGTCAATACGATGACCGATCTGTCGCGCCATCTCGATACGGTCGACCATCCCAATGTATCGGGCATGTACGATACGTTCCACGCCAATATCGAGGAAAAGCATCCGGTCGAGGCGATCGGCGCGCTCGGCCGGCATTTGGCGCATGTCCATATTTCCGAGAACGATCGCGGCACGCCCGGCAAGGGCCACATCGACTTCGCCGCCGTCTTCGGCGCATTGAAAAAGGCGCGCTACGACGGCTGGCTGACGATCGAAGCCTTCGGTCGCGCGCTTCCTCCGCTGGCCGCGGCGACGCGGGTGTGGCGCGACTTCTTTCCCTCGCCGACCGAAGTCTATCGCGAAGGCTTCAAGCTCATCCGCAGCGGCTGGGATGCGGCGTAGCCGCCGACGGCGCCTTCACCGCGGCACGGTGCCGAAGGTCGCGCCGCGCAGCAATTGCCCCTGCAGAAAGAAGGCGATCAGCAGCACCGGCAAGAGATAGATCGTTCCGATCGCGGCGAACACGCCCCAGTCGACGCCGACGTCGGCGCCGACCACCCGGGTCATGGCGACCGGGACGGTGCGCGTATCGACGCTGGTCAGCAGCAGACTGAACAGAAAATCGTTCCATGTGAAGACGAAGGCGATGATCGCGGTGGCGGCGAAACCCGCCCCCATTTGCGGCGCACAGATGCCCCAGAGAATCTTCATTTCCGAGCTCCCGTCGAGGCGCGCCGCCTCCTCGATCGGCTTGTGCAAATCGTCGATGAAACTGTGCAGCATCCAGATTGCGAACGGCAAATTGAAGGCGGTGTAGACGAGAATGATCGCCGGATAGGTCCCGCCGAGGCCCGTCACCCGGAACAGGAAATACAGCGGCACGATTGCGGTGATCGGCGGGACCATGCGCAATACCAGAATGTAGAACATGTAATGTTCGCGGCCCGCGAGCCGCAGCCGCGCGAAGCCGTAAGCCGCGAGGGCGCCGATCGCCAGCGCAAGGCCGACGCTGACGAAGGAGATGCCGAGGCTGTTGGCGAAATTTCGACCGAGCCCAGTGTCGAAAACCTGAGTTCCGTCCGTCGACAATCGGTGAAATGACGCCCAGAAATGTTCGAGCGTCGGCGCGAAGACCAGCTTGGGCGGCGTCGCCATCTGATCCTGCCGCGTCTTGAATGCCGCCAGGATCATCCAGACGACCGGGAAGAAATAGACGAGGCCGAACAATGTCGCACCGATCGCACGGCCGAAACCGGCGGGCCGGTGAAAAGCGCTCGGCGCTTCCGCGGTCATGATCATATCGTCTCCCGGCGTACCTGAATCGCCTTGAAATAGAGCCGCGCCAGCACGATCACGACGAAGACGCTGATATTGCCGAGAGCCGAAGCGCGCCCGGATTCGAATAGGACGAAGGCGGTGTCGTAAATCTCCGTCGATACGCTCTCGGTCGAGTCGCCCGGGCCGCCGTTGGTGATCGTGTAGATGAGATCGAACATGTTGAAGGATTCGATCGTGCGGAACAGCAGCGCCAGCAGCAGCACGCCGCGGATCGCCGGGAAGACCACGGTCCAGAACCGCCGCCAGGCCGAGGCGCGGTCGATCTCCGCCGCCTCGTGAAGATATTTCGGAACGCCCGCCAGGCCGGCCAGCAGCATCATCATGACGAAGGGCGACCACATCCATGCATCGGCGACGACGAGGCTCAGCCGCGCGGCGAACGGCGTGCCCAGCGGAGCGAACGGCGCGCCGGTGATCGGGCGGACGAAGGCGCTGACGATGCCGAAGGTCGGATCGTAGAACAGGCCAAAAAAGGTGCCGACCGCAACGGTCGAAAGCAGCATCGGCGTCAGCACCAGCATCAGCACCGCGCGCCGGGCGGGAAACGGCCGGAAGAACAGGAAGGCCAACAACGCGCCGACGACCAGCTGAATCGCCACGCTGGCCGCGATCATCATCCCGGTGTTGAGAAAATGACCCCAGACGTCGGGGTCGGTCATCAGGTCGAGATAGTTCGCCAGGCCGAGAAACCGTGGCGGCGCGGTGGGATGATCGGCGCGGAAATGGAAGAACGAAACGCCGATCGACCAGAGCAGCGGCAAGACGTTCGCCACGCAGAGAATCGCCAGCGCGGGCGCGATGAAAGGCGCGGCGCTCGCGCCGACCGAAACCGCCCTCTCGCGCTCCACCCTCATCGACGCGCCGGCGCTCGCGACGCCGCTCGAGACGCTCATTTCCAAGCCGACCCTTGACACTGGGTTTACTGGCATGTCAGCATAGCTTGTTTACTAGACGATGTCCACGCGGGTGATGACGTTCATGCGACCGGCGCGTAAACCACAAGGCAAATGAGGGGTCAGCACGCAGTACGGCATAGCGCGCACGCCGCTCATATGTTTAGGACTAAGCAGTTTAGTGAGCAGAATGGTCGGCCCGGCAGGCCGCGTTTTGATGCGATCCGAAGCTCTGGCGATCCGGCCTCGAGTTCCGACGCGACATGGGAGGAAGAGAAACAGCGCGATGCAGCTCACGGTCAGGGATTTGCATAAACGGTTCGGCGCGGTGGAAGCGTTGCGCGGGGCGGAGTTCGTCGCCGACCCCGGCGAGTTCTTTGCGATTCTCGGCCCGAGCGGCGCCGGCAAGACAACCCTGTTGCGCATCGTGGCGGGCATTGAACAGGCCGACCGCGGCCGCGTTCTGCTCGACGGCCGCGACGTCGCCGACATCCCGGTTCGGGCTCGCGACACCGCGATGGTGTTCCAGACTTTCGCGCTTTATCCGCATCTTTCCACCTTCGAAAATCTCGCCTATCCCCTGCGTGAATCGCGCGCGTCGACCGACGAGATCAACAAGCGTGTCGGCGAAATCGCGGAGCTGTTGCGCCTGACCCATACGCTGCGCCGCAAGCCCAGCACGTTGAGCGGCGGCGAGCAGCAGCGGTGCGCGATCGGCCGCGCCCTGATCCGCCGCCCGAAGCTGCTCCTGCTCGACGAACCCTTGACCAATCTCGACGCCAAGCTCCGTCATGACACGCGCGCCGAATTCAAGCGGCTGCATCGCGAGCTGCGCGACACCACGATTCTCTACGCCACGCCCGATCAGATCGAGGCGCTCAGCATGGGGCATCGCATCGGCGTCCTCCGGGAGGGTCGGATCGTACAGATCGCCGACCCGAAGAGCCTCTATCTCGAGCCGAGCGACAATTTCGTCGCTTCGCTGGTCGGCGATCCGCCGATCAATCTCGTACCAGCGACCTTGAAGGAGGTCGGCGGCGGGCGCGCGATCGCCTTGCCGTTCGTCGATATCGACGCCGCCCCATGGAAGGCGGCCCTCGCCGATTTCCCGATCGGCTCCAGATTGACGGTCGGGGTACGGCCGCAGGCGCTGGCGCCGGTTCCCAAGGGATCGACGGCCGCGGGCGCGCAATTCGCCGCGCGCGTGTTTCTTACCGAGCCGCTCGGCGACGTGACGATCCTCAACATAGTCGTGGGCGCCGATCAGCGCCTGAAGATGGCGCTTCCGCAAGAGCGCGCCTACGGCATCGCCGAGGACGCCGCGATCGACTGCACGCTGAGCGCCGATGAAATCTGCCTATTCGCCCAGGAGACCGGTACGGCCATTCGTCGCAACGGGGCGAGCGCGACGACCTGAGGCGACAGAGATCGCGCAGGATCGGCTATTGTGACGTGGGAACAAGGAAACGGGGAGGATATGGGAATGGGTAGGCTCAAAGCATCGATGGCGGCGCTGGCGGCGGCCGGCGCCTTGGTCAGCGCGGCGCTCGCGCCGGCGCCCGCGGGCGCCAAAGACATCATCATCAACATGGCGGCGCCGGACTGGCTGCCGACGCGCTTCATGCAGGAGGAGTTCGACAAGACCTACAAGGCGAAATCAGGCAACAACGTGAAACTGGTCATCGACTTCATCCCGTGGGGCAGCTTCTATCAGCGTGTCGCGGCTTCGCTCTCGTCGGGCGAGAAAAAATACCAGATGATCGTGACCGACAGCCAGTGGCTCGGCGACTTCGTCGAGGGCGGCCACTATCTCAAGCTCAACAAGTATATCGACGCTGACCCGGAATTGCAGGCCGTCATCGCCGATTTGCACCCGGTGCTGCTGTCGACCTCGTCGTCGTACCCCTACAAGTCGACCAACTACTACGGCTTTCCGCAGTTTCCCGACAATCTGGTGACCGCGTACCGGAAGGACCTGTTCTGCAACGCCACGGAACGGGCCAATTTCAAGAAGCAGTTCAATCAAGTCCTGCCCTGCTACTATAACGAATGGGAGGACGTCGACTGGCAGCGCTACGAGAACATCGGCAAGTTCTTCCAGCGCAAGAAGGGCGACAAGCTCGGCGACGGCGTGGCCGACGACGATTTCTACGGCATCGCCTATCAGATGGGCAAACCGTATGACTTCTCCTCGATGCAGGTCAACGGCTTCATCTGGCAGGCCGGCGGCGACATCTGGGATGAAACCTCGACCAAGCCGGCGCTCGGCGTCGTCAATTCCGACAAGGCGGTCGCGGCGTTCGACCACTATCTCAGCCTCGAGAAGTACATGCCGCCGGTCGCCAAGACCGGGCAGATGGACATTTTCGTCGTCCAGGATCTCTACATGCAAGGCAAGGTCGCGGCGATCGTCGACTGGGTGGGCGTGATGGGCCCGGTCATCAATCCGAAACTGTCGAAAGTGGCGACGACCTCGGACTTCGCCGAACCGCCGGGCACGCGCTTGCCCGACGGTTCGATCAGCCGTTGGTCGAACATCGGCGGTCAGCCGTTCGTCCTGACGACCTGGAACAGCGACGAGGTGATCAAGGAGGCGCTCGACGTCGTCAAATGGTGGGAGTCGAAGCCGGTCCAGATCAATTTCGTCAAGGCGGGCGGCCAATCCGGCCTGTTGAGCGTCATGGGCGATCCCGCCTATGCGACTTGGGCGCCGTACAACCGCGCCTATCTCGACAATTACCGGTGGCAGAAAGACGTCTGGCACATCCCGGAATTCTTCCCGCTGCTGACCGAGCAGCAGGAGCAGATCGACAAGGCGATCACCGGCCAGGTTTCCGCCAAGCAGGCGCTCGATACGGTCGCCGCGTTCCAGGACAAGCTGCTGCGCGAGGCGGGCCGCATCAAGTAGGCCCTCGTCGAAGTCGGGAGTCGCCCGCACGTCGGGCGGCTCCTGTTCCCCGGCCGCCCGATTCAGCATCGGCGACCCAATCGCAAGTCTCGGTCCGGTCCGGTGGCGCCAATGACCTCAACCGTATCATCCGCGACCGCGCTGGAGGCTGACGATCGTCCTCCGCGCAAGGCCGCCGGCTTCATCGCCTGGATGCTCAGCCCGGAGCGCCGCGGCCCGCTGCTCGTCGCCCCCGCGATCATCACGCTGTTCGTCGTCAACATCTTTCCGCTGATGTGGTCGTTCGGCCTCAGTTTCTACGAATACAAGGCCAATCGCCTGGCGCCTCCGGTGTTCAAGGGCTTGACCAACTATGCCGACGTGCTCACGGATCCGGAGATATGGGCGCGGTTCCAGAACACCGCGGTCATCGTCGTCGGCAGCGTCACGCTCCAACTCGTCGCCGGCTTCCTGCTGGCGTTGTTGTTTGCGCGCGAATTCCCGCTGCGTCGCTACCTGCTGATGCTCGTCCTGTCGCCGATGATGCTGTCGCTCAGCGCCGTGGGAGTGTTTTTCAAGCTCTTCTATGATCCGACCCTCGGTTTCATCAGCCGCTTCATTTCGATGTTCACGACCGAGACGTTCGTCATCCTGTCGACGCCGACGCGCGCGATCATCGCGGTCGTGATCGCCGACGCCTGGATGTGGTCGCCGTTCGTCATGCTGCTGGTGCTGGCGGGCCTGGTCAGCGTCCCGAAATATCTCTACGAGGCCGCCGAGATCGACCGGGCGGGATGGTGGCGCCGATTCACGACCATCACATTCCCCTACATCCGCAGCCTCCTTCTGCTCGCGCTGCTGTTTCGCACGATCGAAACGTTCAAGATTTTCGACATCGTCTACATCCTCACCGAAGGCGGTCCGGGTTCGTCGACGGAGACGGCGTCCGTCTATGTCTACCGGCTCGCATTCCAGTTCTTCCGCACGAGCCAGGCCTCGGCGATGGGCTATATCATGGTGTTCGCGGTGATCGTGCTGACCAGCCTCTACCTCTACGCTATTCAATCGCGCCGGGCGGAGCCTTAAATGAGCCGGGGCCGCGAAGTCAGGGCGATCGGGCAGGCTGGGTGGCGGCGCACGCTGGGCGCGGGCGTCGTCAGCCTCGCCTATTTCTTCCCGGTCTTCTACATCATCATGACGGCGTTCAAGACGCGGCCGGACGCGCTGGCGATGCCGATCAAATTCTTCTTCACGCCGACGCTGGAGAATTTCTATTCGGTCTTTGTCCGCGCCAATATCCAGGGCGGCGGCGGCACCGATTCCGGCTTCAGCCTTTATTTCTTCAACAGCGTGTTCATCGGCGGCGCGAGCGTCTTTCTGGCGCTGGTGATCGGGACGTCGGCGGCCTATGGCTTCTCGCGCTTTCCCTTACGCGGCAACGAGACCTACCTGTTCGTCATCCTGACGACTCGCATGCTGCCGCCGATCATCGCGATCATTCCTGTGTTCGTGCTGTTCCGCATATTCGGATTGAGCGGCTCATACACCGGCATCATCGCGCTCTATACGGCGTTCAACCTGCCGTTTTCGATCTGGATGGCGAAGAGCTTCTTCGACGATCTCGACCGCGATATCGAGGACGCCGCCCGCATGGACGGCAGCTCCGAGTGGAGCGTGTTCCGCAAAATCTGCCTGCCGCAGGTTTATGGAGGCCTCGCCGCGACCTTTGTCTTCGCCGTGATCCTGACCTGGAACGAGTTCCTGTTCGCGCTGATGCTGACGGGCACCGAAACGCGCACGGTGCCGGTCGCGATCGCGCGCACGATCGGCGGCCAGGTCGGCGTCGACTGGGGCCTGTTGTCGGCGATCGAGACGCTGTTCATCATTCCCGTGGTCGTCGTCACCTTCCTGCTGCAGAGCCAGCTTCTGCGCGGCGTGACCTTCGGCACCATCAGAAAGTGAAGGGGCCGGAATGTACGACATCCGTCTCGACAAGCTGACCAAGAGTTTCGGCGGTCTCCTGGCGGTCGACCGCGCGGACCTGACGGTTGGCCGGGGCGAGGTCATGTGCCTGTTGGGCCCGTCGGGTTGCGGCAAGACCACGATGTTGCGGATGATCGCCGGGCTCGAATCGGCGACTTCGGGCGACATCATGATCGCCGGCAAACGCGTCAACGACCTGCCCGCGCGCGATCGCAACGTTGCAATGGCGTTTCAGTTCTACGCGCTCTACCCGAGCCTGTCGGTGGAGGACAATCTCGCCTACCCGCTGCACGCGGAGAATCTCAGCAAGGCGCAAATCGCCGCCCGGATCGCGCGCGTCAGCGAGGCGCTCGATCTCAAATCGATTCTCAAGCGTCGGCCCCATCAGCTCGGCGAAGGCGAGAAGCAGCGCGTCGCAGTCGGCCGCTCGATCGTGCGCGAGCCGACCTGCTTCCTGTTCGACGAACCCCTGAGCCGCCTCGACATCCAGTTGCGCCAGACCATGCGCACGCAGATCAAGGAAATCCTCGCCAAGCTCGACAAGCCTACCGTCATCGTGACGCACGACCAGATCGAGGCCTTGACCATGGCGGACCGCATCGCGGTGATGCAGCAGGGCAAGGTCGAGCAGGTCGCCTCGCCGCATGAGCTGTTCTCCAAGCCGATCAACCTGTTCGTCGCGAGCTTCATCGGCACGCCGCAAATGAACTTGATCCCTGCCGTTCTGGCCGGGGTCGCGCCGAAGGATTCCAACGGCGCGGTCAGCGCACAGTTCTCGATTTTGGGCGAACGGATCTCGGCGCCCGTCGCGGGCGGCGTCGCCAAACTGTCGCCCGGGGCGACGGTGACGCTCGGCATCCGGCCGCGCAGCTTCGAATTCGTCGAGGCAGATGCAGCCGACGCGCTCCACGCCGACGTCGATCTGCTCGAGCCGATGGGCGCGGAGACGCTCGTCCATCTCGTCGAACAAGGCGCCGATCTGCGTTGCGTCGTGGCCAGCGCGACCCGGCTGGCGGTGGGCGATCGCGTCTCGGTGCGTTGCAAGACGGGCCAGCTCCATCTCTTCGACAGCGCCGGCAACCTCGTGAGATAGATCATGCAGAATTCTTCAGTCGGCTCGCCCGCGGTGGGCATGACGGCAAATCAGGCCAAGGCGATCGAATATTCGATCGTCGGTCTCAGCGTCTTGTCGCTGGTCCTGCTGTTCCAGCCGTTCGCGCTGCCGCTCTATTCGGCCGGCGCCGGCCTCGTCGTGCTCGCGGGATTGGCGTTCAATCTCGTGCCACTCTGCACGCCGGGGCGGACGCTCCGTTCACTGCTGAAGGCGGCGGCGATCATCGCCATCATCTTCGTCGTCGTCACGGCGCTCGCGCTCGGCTCCGCCGAGCTCTACGCCGTCTATTTGACCATGAGATGAGCCCGACGGGCTCGCGGGCGGGGACCTCGCCATGGATGGCGCGCGGGAGATCGGAACGGGTGAACGCGACGGCGGCGTCCAGTTCGACGCGCAGCGCAAGCGGCGGCTCGTGACGGCGGTCGCTCGGGCCATCGTTGACGCGACCGAGGAATTGACGGCGCTCGACGCCGCGATCGGCGACGGCGACCACGGGCACAACATGAAGCGTGGCTTCGAGGCCGTGCTGGAAGACGTCGATGCGCTGTCCGCGATGCGCCTGCCTGATCTTGTCAAGACGGTCGGGACCAGGCTCGTGATGAAGATCGGCGGCGCGTCGGGGCCACTTTACGGCACGTTGTTCCTCGCGCTCGCCAAGGAACTTCCCGACGCGCCGTCGCGCCCCGCCGCCGCCGCGGCCTTTGGCGCGGCGGTCGCCGCGGTGCGGGCGCGCGGCAAGAGCGAGGTCGGACAAAAGACCATGCTCGACGTGCTGTCGCCCGCTCTTGGCGCTTTCCTCGCCGGTGGCGACGTCCGCGCCGTCAAGGAGGCGGCGCAAACGGCCGCCGAGCTCACCATTCCGATGCGTGCGACGCGCGGTCGCGCCTCGTTCCTCGGCGAACGTTCGATCGGCCATATGGATCCGGGCGCGCGGTCCTCCGCCTTGATGATCGTGGCCTTGTGCGACGAGTTTGGGGGGCGCTGATGGCCAACGTCGGCATCGTCATCGTGTCGCACTCGCCGAAGGTCGCCGAGGGCGCGGCCGACATGGTGCGCCAGATGGTCGGCGACGAAGTGCCGCTCGCCTGGACGGGCGGCAATCCTTCCGGCGGATTGGGCACCAGTTTCGAAGCGATCGCGCAGGCGATCGACCGGGCGTGGTCGGAAGCCGGGGTGGCGATCCTCGTCGATCTCGGCGGCGCCGAGACCAACAGCGAGATGGCGGTCGAGATGCTGCCGGCGGAACGGCGCAAGCGGGTGGTCGTCTGCAACGCCCCGATCGTCGAAGGCGCGGTGATCGCGGCTACCGAAGCCTCGGGCGGCGCCGACCTCGATACGGTGCGACGCACCGCCGAGGAGCTCTCGCCATGAAGAACCGGGGCGACGCGTCTGGGCGGGCCGATCCGAGGCGCGAGCATGAATGATTTCACCGCGGTCTCGTCGGTGACGCTGGTCAATCCGCTGGGGCTTCACGCGCGCCCGTCGGTCAAGCTGACCAAACTCGCCAGGACTTTCGCCTCGCTGATCGAGATCGCGCCAGGGATCGACGGGCCGTGGGTGGACGCAAAGAGCATCGTCAAGGTCATGGCCGTGAAGGCGGCGACCGGAACAACCTTGCAGCTCCGCGCCAGAGGACCGGATGCGAGCGCCGCGCTCACCGCGCTCCGAGCGCTCGTCGTCGATGGATTCTCCGATGATACGACGCCTCGAGGCGAAGCGGAGCCGTCGCATGGCTGAACAGCGGCTGGTCGGCAAGGCGGTCTCGGGCGGCCATGCCGCGGGACCGCTGGCGATTGTCTCGAACCTCGTCGGCGGGAGCCGTCGGGGCGGGGATGCGCGAGCCGAGGCCGACGCGCTGAGGACCGCAGTGAGCGCGGGGATCGAACAGCTCTCGGAGCTCGCGGCGCGCGCCGAAGCCGATGGCGCGGAAATCATCGCCTTCCAGGTCGCGATGCTGGAGGACGACGCGCTCGCCGCGCCCGCCTTCGTCGCGATCGAAGGCGGGGCGAGCGCGGACGCGGCCTGGCGCAGCGCGCTCGATCGCGAGATTGCAGGATACGAGGCGGCGCAGGATGAATATTTCCGCGCTCGCGCCAGCGATCTCGCGGACATTCGCGACCGGGTGCTCGACGCGCTGTCGGGCGCGGCGGCGCAGGCCCCGGCGCCCGCCGGGGCGATCCTGATCGGCGAAGACCTGACGCCGTCCCGTTTTCTTTCGACCGACTGGAGCCGAGGCGGCGGCATCGCGCTGACGCGAGGCAGCGCATCGAGCCATGTCGCCACGCTCGCCAGGGCGCGCGGCGTCCCGATGATCGTCGGCGTTCCGATCGAGCTCTCCGGCGTCGGCGCGGTGAGCGAGGCGTGGATCGATGGCGAAAGCGCGATCCTGTGGCTCGATCCCGCGCCGGCGACGCGCAAGACCCTCGCGGCGCTCGAAGGGGCGGCCGGAAAAATGCGCGCCGAGGCGCACGAGCTGCGGCTCCGGCCGGCGATCACCGCCGATGGCGAGGCCATCGCGATTCACGTCAACATCGCTGATCTCAGTGAGACCGAGAATATCGAAATTGCCGGCTTCGACGGCGTCGGCCTCGTGCGCACGGAATTCCTGTTCGGCAGGAGCGCCCGATTGCCGAGCGAGGAAGAGCAATATCTCGCCTATCGCCGCCTCGCCGAATGGGCGCACGGCAAGCCGGTCACGATCCGCACCCTCGACGCCGGCGCCGACAAGCCGATTCCCGGCCTGACGCTCGCTCACGAAAACAATCCTTTCCTGGGCGTGCGGGGCATCCGTCTTTCGCTCGCGCGACCCGACGTGTTTCGCATTCAATTGAGGGCGCTCTGCCGCGCGGCTGCGCATGGCGACATCGAGATCATGCTGCCGATGGTGTCCATTCCGGCGGAGCTCGAGCGCGCGCGCGGGCTTCTGCGCGAAGAACTCGCCGGCTTGCGCGCGGCTGGCGTCGCATGCCGCGAGCCGAAGCTCGGAATCATGGTCGAGGTTCCCGCAGCGGCGATTGCAATCGATCGCTTCGACGCGGACTTCTATTCGATCGGCTCGAACGATCTCACCCAGTATGTGATGGCGGCGGCGAGGGATTCCGACGCGGTCGCCGAACTCAATGATCCCGTCGATCCCGCGATGCTTCGCCTCATCGGGCAGGTTGCGACCCATGCGGCGGCGACCGGACGCAAAGCGAGCCTCTGCGGCGATGCGGCCGCCGAGCCGAAATTTGTCGCCGCTCTCCTGCGCGCGGGCCTGCGCGCCCTCTCGATCGCGCCGCCGGCGCTCGGCCGCGTGAAGGCGGCGATCGCGCAGGTCGATCTTTCGAGGGGCGCGCCGTGAGCGCCGCTTCGGATCGGAGCGACAAGGCCGCCAATGTCGAATCCTATAAGATCATTCTGCGCGGCATTCTCGACCGAAGGCCGTCGGGGACGCGGCAACGGCTGGCGAGCGCGCTCGGCAAGAACCGTAGCTTCATCTCGTTGATCTCGAACCCTGCCTATCCCGTGCCGATCCCGGCGACGCATCTGGAAATCATTTTCGACATCTGCCATTTCTCCCCGGCCGACAAGCGTGCATTCCTCGACTCTTTCCAGCGCGCGCATCCGAATCGCGCGCGTTCGAGGCGCAGCGACCCCAGCCTGCGCAGTCTGCGGCTCGAAGTGTTCGATCTCGGCGACGCCAAGAGAAATCGCGAATTCGACGATCTCGTGCGCGAGGTGGCGCGACGTCTCGTCAGGTTGACGCCGCCCCGCGATTGAACATGCGGGGACGCAGGACCCTGGAGGAAGAAATGAAGAAGTTTCTCAATTCGCCGAACACTTTGCTCGAGGAAAGCCTCGACGGCTTCGTCGCCGCGCATGCCGATATCGTCGTCGCCGGCGATGAGCGCAAATTCATCCGGCGGAGAGATCTGACGCCTGGCAAGGTCGGACTGATCTCTGGCGGCGGCTCCGGCCACGAGCCGCTGCATTCGGGTTTTGTCGGCCTCGGCATGCTCGACGCCGCCTGCCCGGGACAGATCTTCACTTCGCCGACTCCGGATCAGATGGTCGCCGCCGTCGATGCGGTCGATCAGGGATCAGGCGTGGTTCTGATCGTCAAGAATTACGAGGGCGACGTGATGAACTTCGAAATGGCGGCGGAGACGACCGATGGACGCTGCGTCGCCGTGATCGTCGACGATGACGTCGCCGTCGAGCGATCGACCTATTCGGCGGGGAGGCGCGGCGTCGCCGGGACGGTCATCGTGGAGAAAATGGTCGGCGCCGCCGCCGAGCTGGGCATGGCGCGCGACGAACTCAGGGCGCTCGGCGAGGCGATCAACCGGCGCACCCGCTCGATGGGCGTCGCCTTGACGTCCTGCACCGTTCCGGCGGCAGGCAAGCCCAATTTCGCCCTCGGCGAAAGCGAAATGGAAATGGGCGTCGGCATTCACGGCGAGCCGGGCCGCCGGCGCGTGGCGCTCGCTTCGGCGAGGGCGATCGCCGAGGAAATGCTCGCCGCGATCCTCGGCGATCTCGCGCCGAAGCGCGGAAGCGAGGCGATTCTATTCGTCAACGGATTCGGCGCCACCCCGCCGATCGAACTCTATCTGCTCTATCAAGAGGCGGCGCGCATTCTGGAGATCGCCGGCCTACGGCCAGTTCGCGCGCTCGTCGGCTCCTATGTCACCTCGCTCGACATGGCGGGGGCCTCGATCACGGTGTCCCTGCTCGAAGGCGAGGCGGCGCGGCTGTGGGACGCGCCCGTCCACACGGCCGCGCTGCGCTGGGGCGCTTGAGCGGGATCATCTCGCGATGTCGAGAAAATTGTCGACGATCGCCTCGGCGAACGCGGCGTCGTTGATGTGGAGCGGCAATCGCAACACCCGCCGCCGATCGGTCTGCCGAAGACGATCCTCCAGCGCAGCGAACAGCGCTGCGTCGGCCTCCTCGTCGAAGAAGGCGCCGCCTTCGATATCGAGCGCGGAGACGCCCCGTTCCGGGATCAGAAATCGCACCGGCCCCTTGCAGAGATTGAGCCTTTCGGCGATCCAGGCGCCGATCTCGCGGCATTCCGCGGGCGTGGTGCGTATCAGCGTCACCTGCGGATTGTGGGCGTAGACATTGCGGGCGCGATAGCGCTCGGGGACGGTGGCCATCGCGCCGAAATTGATCATGTCGAGCGCGCCGACCGAACCGACATAGGGGAGCCGCGTGCGACGCGCAGCGCCGAGCCGGTCCGGCCCGGCGCTCAGGACCCCGCCGAACAGCAGATCGCAAATTTCGGTCGTGGTGACGTCGACGAACCCGTCGAGCGTCCCGCTGTCGGCGAGCTTCTCCATCGCCCGGCCACCGGTTCCCGTGGCATGGAACACGAGGCAATCATAGCGATCGCGCAGTCCCGCGACGACCTTCGTCACACAGGGCGTGGTGACGCCGAACATGGTCAGCCCGAGCGAGGGCCGGTCGCTCGCTTGCGGCGCGCCCGCCGCCGCCATGCCGACGATGGCGTAGGCCGCGTTGCGCAGCACGGTCCGGCTCACCCGGTTGAGACCGGCGAGATCGGTGACGGAGGGCATCATCACGATGTCCGTGATGTCGACGTAAGGCGCGACATCGCCGGAAGCGAGCGTCGAAACCATGATCTTCGGCAGGCCGATCGGCAGCGAGCGCATCCCGCAGGTCACGATCGAAGTGCCGCCGCCGCCGCCGATGCCGAGGATTGCGTCGAACGGATCGAACGAAGCCAGGAAGCGCGCGAAAGCTTCGCCCATGCCTGCGACCGCGGCGCCGCGATCGCGTCCGGTGAGGATCGACGGGTTGGAATCGACGACCCGATGCCGCGAGACGTCGACTGCGCAGCCGGGCTCGCCGATGCCGACATCGACGAGGAGCGGCGCGGCGCCGGCCTCGGCGATCGTCGACCGCAGGTAGGCGAGCTCGTCGCCCTTCGTGTCGGCGCAGCCGGCGACCAGAACGCGCTTCACGGAGCGCGGTTCATCGATTCACATGCTCCCAGCGCCCCGATCGCGCCGATTGCAGCACGGCGTCGGTGACGTAGTCCGTGGCCAGGGCCTCGCGAAAGGTCGGACTCGCGGCCTTGCCGCCTGAGAGCGCCTCGAGGAAATCGGCCGCCTGGTGGACGAACGTATGCTCATAGCCGATCTGCAATCCCGGGACCCACCAATGCTTCATATAGGGATGGTCGCCGTCGGTGATATGCAGCGCGCGCCAGCCGCGCACGCGGCCTTCATCGGCGTGATCGAAATATTGCAGCCGATGCAAATCATGCAGGTCCCACTGGATCGAGGCGTTCTCGCCGTTGATCTCGAGGGTGTAGAGCGCCTTGTGGCCGCGCGCGTAGCGCGTCGCCTCGAAGGTGGCGAGCGAGCCGTTGTGAAAGCGCGCGAGAAACGCGCTCGCGTCGTCGATCGAGACCTTTTCGACCTTGCCGGTGAGCGTATGTTTGCGCTCCTTGATGAAGGTCTCGGTCATTGCGGTAACCGTGTCGATCGGGCCGTTCAGCCACATCGCCGTGTCGATGCAATGGGCGAGCAGGTCGCCGGTGACGCCGCTGCCGGCGACGCTCGCGTCGAGCCGCCAGAGGCCGGTTCCGCCCTGGGGAAGATCGGCCGATATCGTCCAGTCCTGCAGGAACTTTGCACGATAATGGAAGATCCGCCCGAGCCGTCCCTCGTCGACCAGTTGTTTGGCGAGCGTCACGGCCGGGACGCGCCGGTAGTTGTACCACACCATGTTCGGCGTCTTCGCCGCTTCGACGGCGGCGGTCATCTTTTCCGCTTCGTCGGCGTTGCGGCCGAGCGGCTTCTCGCACATCACCATCTTGCCCGCCGCCGCCGCGGCGATCGCGATCTCGGCGTGGGTGTCGTTGGGGCTCGCGATGTCGACGAGATCGATGTCCTTTCGGGCGACCAGCGCCCGCCAGTCGGTCTCGAAGGACGCATAACCCCAGTTTTTCGCGAAGGCTTCGGCGCCGGCCGCGTTGCGCGTGCAGACCGCCTCCAGCACGGGTTCATGGTCGAGAGCGAAGAACTGATTGACCTTGGCGAAGGCGTTGGAGTGGGTGCGTCCCATAAATCCGCCGCCGACCATGCCGACGCGGAGTTTCTTCCTGGCGCTCATGACTTTTCTCCCCAGCCGGCCCTCACTGACGCCATCCGTGCGCGTCACGCACCTTGATCATGGCGCCGAGCACGTCGTTCCAGGTCTGCTGGCGCGTCATCGTCGCGTTCGGGAACATGCAGCCGTCCCAGCAGATATGCTTGAACGCCTTGGTCAGGGCTCCGCCTTCGTCCCGCAGCCAATAACCTGCGTCCTCGACGATATCCAATTTGCCGTTGGGATCGTCGACGGTGCAATGCCGGCCGGTCTTGTCGTGCGAGCCGGATCCGCGCACCGTCGCGTCGTTCTGCGCGACGTGAAAATCGATCGTCCAGGGGCGCAACGCCTTGGTCATCTGCTTCAGCGCGGCGTGGAAGACCTCCCTGTTCTTCCAATCGAAGCCTTCGGGAAGGATACGCTGCTCGGGGGCGTTGTAGCCGAGCAGGTAGAGCAACGTGTGAGCCATGTCCGCCTGGAAGCCGAGCGTTTTCGGACGCCCGACCAACTCGAGCAGTTCGAGCATGCTCTTCCAGCCATGCATGCCGCCCCAGCAGATTTCACCCTCGGCGGCGAGCCGCTCGCCGTGCGATTCGGCGATGTCGCAGGCCTCGCTGAAAGTCTGGGCGATGAGCCTGGTATTGCCTGTGGGGTCGGCCGCCCATGCCTCCACGCCGGTCGCCGAATCGACGCGGACGACCCCATAGGGCCGAACGCCGAGATCGCGCAGCTTCCTGCCGATGCGGCACGACTTCTCGACCATCGACAGGAATTGCTTGCGCTCGCTCGCGCCGCCCATCGCCGAACCGCCGCCGACCGGTGGCCAGACCGGGGCGACGAGCGATCCGATCGCCAGACCCTTCGATCCCGCCATATCGGCGAGGCGTTTGATCTCGTCGTCGCCGGATTCGATGCTCGTATGCGGGTCGGCGAGGAACAGGTCGACGCCGTCGAATTTGACGCCGTCGACCTCGGCCTTGGCCGTCAAATCGAGCAGAGCGTCGAGCGATATCGGCGGCTCGGCATCGCCGCCTTTGCCCACCACCCCCGGCCACATGGCGTTGTGCAACTTCGGCCAATTGTTGTCCCTCGCCATGAAGCGGCTCCTCCCGGTCGACCGCGTCCCTTGGTGGACGCTTTCAATGCCGGCCATCTTAATGTTATCCTTCCCGCATGCAAGAACGTCAGTCGCTCGCAGCGTCATGAACGACGCTCGGCCGGCGAATTGCGACGGCGCCGAGGGAGGGCCTGGAATGACCGCGGTCGATGTCGACAAGCTTGCGACGCACAGCTTCGACTGGGGCGTCATCAAATGGCTGGTCAGCCCCGATCAGAATCCGGGCGCGAAGATCACGTTCGGCGAGGTCATCCTGCTGCCTGGGCAGGGGCACGTCCGTCATAACCACCCGGCTTCCGAAGAGGTTCTCTATATTCTGTCCGGCACTGGCGAGCAGATGGTCGACGACCGGCCGCCGTTCGCCGTGCGGCCAGGGGATGCGATCTACATCCCGACTGCGGTTTATCACTCGACGATCAACACGGGTTGGGAGCCGCTTCGGTTATTGGCGCTCTACAATCCCGGCGGCGCGGAGCGCGCGCTCGTCGATCTGCCGGACTATCGCTCGACGCCGGCGGGCCGCGTCCTGGGATTGCGACGCGACCCCCAGTGAGCCGGGCAAGCGCATTCGACGATTGAGGTCCGCAACGCGAACAGGGCGCACAGTTGACTAGGGGGAACGACGTGGCAGGCAAGAAGATATTGATGCTCGCGGGCGAATATAGCGAGGAATACGAGATATTCGTGTTCGAGCAGGCGATGACGGCGGTCGGACACACGGTTCACGTCGTCTGCCCGGACCGGAAGGCGGGCGACAAGATCCAGACGTCGCTGCATGATTTCGAAGGCGGGCTCACCTACACCGAGAAGCCGGGGCATTTTCAGACGCTAAACGCCACCTTCTGGGAGGTGAGGCCGGAAGACTACGACGCCGTCTATGTCGCAGGCGGGCGCGGTCCCGAATACATCCGCATCAACAAGCAGGTGCAGAGAATCATCAAGCACTTCCACGATGCGCGCAAACCCATCTTCACCATCTGCCATGGCGTGCAGGTGCTGATGGCGGTCAAGGGCGTGATCGAGGGCAGGCGCGTGGCCGCGCTCGAATATTGCGAGCCCGAAGTCACCGCCGTCGGCGGCATATACGTCGACGTCCCGCCGACGGGCGCGCATGTCGACGGAAATCTCGTTTCGGCCAAGGGCTGGCCCGGTCTGGCAGCCTTCATGCGCGAATGCCTCGCCGTGCTCGGCACGAGGATCACCCACACGTGACAGGCGACTCGCGGACCCGCGCGCCTCGCCGGCGCGCGCGGCCGGGCGCATCGCGCTTTTCGCCGGTCCCGATGCCGCGTCGGCGTTTCGGAGCCGACTCGGCGCCACGGCGCGCCGCGGCATCCGCGCCGGGCCAGCCGGAGCGCGTCACATCGTCGCCTGCGCCCAGATCACGATATCGCGGGCGACCGTCTGGTACGCCGCGTCGAGCGCCGCGGCCGCCGCCGGGCCTTCGACGCCCGTCGCGGGCGCCGTGGCGCGGAAACTGTGTTCGGTCGCGATCTTGCCGTCGGCGCCGAGGATCTTGGCCGATATCACGATTTGCGCCGATGGCGGCTCGGCGAGCGAGACCTCGAAGGATCTGATCTCCAGCAGAAGTTGAACGTCGGGCGTGAACCCGTCCATCGCCTTGCCGACATGGGCAAAGCCCGCATTCTCGAAACTCGCCACCATGCTGGTCTGCACGAGTTTGGGAATGCTGTCGGCCCATTGCCCTTCTTCCAACGGCTGCAGTTCGCCCGGGTGCGGCGCGACCAGCACCTTCTGCGTCTCGAGCGCGACGAGCGCGGTGGGTTCGGGCAGCGCGATCTGCAAGGCCACCGCCTTGCCCGGCGGGTTCTGCGGCGCCTGGAATTCGGCCGCGCTCAGGTTGTAGGAGAGCGGCGGCGGCTTGGGCGCGCCGCCGCCCGTCATCTTCTCGAGGCCCGCCAATATGCTGTCGACCCGCCCTGAATTGCGCGCCAGAACTTCGGAGAACGAACTCAGATTTGCGATCACGCCATGCAGCGGTTGGGCGTTGTCGGTGAGTATGCCGTCGAGTTGCGCCAGGGCCGTCTTCGCCGTGCGGGTCAGGCTTTGCGTTTCATCCACGGTGGCGATGAGCAGCGGCGGGTCGCCGTCGGCGCCGGGCTTCAGGATCGCCGTCGAAACGCCGCCGGTCAGCGAGACGGTCGCGCTGCCCATCAGGCCCTGTGCGTCGATGCCGACTTGCGTATCCTGCCGAACTGGCGTCGTCGCATCGACGGCGATCTGCGCCATCAATATCCTGGGGGCCCCGGAGTCGAAACGCACCGAGGTCACCTCGCCGACTCGCAGTCCATTGAAGAGCACTGCGACCCCCGGCCTCAACCCGATGACGGGCGCCTCGAAACGGATGCGATAATGCGCCAACGCGCCCGCATCGGCGAAGCCGTGCAGCCAATAGACGAAAACGAATCCGGCGGCGACGATCACGACCGTGAACAGCCCGACGATGGTGTAGCGCGCTTGTGTTTCCATGCGTTCGGCCTCGGCTCAGGGCGTCGTCGGCGAGCTCGAAGGAGGGCTCCCGGCGCCGCGAAAATAGGATTGGACCCAGGCGTCTTCGGTTTTGAGCACCTGCGCCATCGACCCGATCGCGACGATCTTGCCCCTCGCCAGAGCGGCGATGCGGTCGCAGATCGTTCGCAACGCTTCGGCGTCGTGGGTGACCATGAACACCGTCAGCCCGAGCGTGCGCTGCATCGTGCGGATCAGCACCCCGAATTCGCGGGCCGCGATCGGATCGAGCTCGGAGGTCGGCTCGTCGAGGAACACGATGGCGGGATCGAGCGCGAGGGCGCGGGCGAGCGCGACGCGCTTGGTCATGCCGCCCGACAGTTCCGCAGGGCGCTTGTCGCCGTCCTCGGGCGTCAATCCGACCATTTCCAGCTTGGCCGTCGCGACCTCGCGCATCAGCCGTTGCGGCATCGCCAGATATTCCCGCATCGGGAATTCGATGTTCTGAAGCACGGTCAGCGACGAGAATAGCGCGCCCTGCTGGTAGAGGACGCCCCATCGCCGCTCCAGCATTTGCAGTTGCTGCGGCGTCGCCGCGTCGCGATCCACGCCGAAGAGGGCGATCCGCCCCTGCCGCTTTGGCGCGAGCCCCAGCATCGTGCGCAGAAGCACGGATTTGCCGCTCCCGGATGCCCCGACCAGCCCGAGAATCTCCCCGGGTCGGACATCGAGGGACAGATGATCGAGCACCCTCCTGGCGCCGAACGCGACGACGAGATCGGCGACCTCGACGGCTTTGGGCGCGCCCGCATCCGCCATCGCTCACATGCCGATCGAGGAAAAGAACATGGCGAAGATTCCGTCGAGAACGATGACCAGAAAAATCGCCTTCACCACCGAGCCCGTGGTTCGCGCGCCGAGGGATTCCGAGCTGCCGCGCACCTGAAACCCTTCCGTGCACGCCACCAGGCCGATCACCAGGGCCATGAACGGGGCCTTGATCATACCGACCTCGAAATCGGAGATCGACACCGCCTCCCTGAGGCGGGCGATGAAAAGGCTCGGCTCCATGCCATAGATCGCCGCCACGATTCCGCCGCCGACCAGCGCGGCGATCGAGCCGATCAGGGCCAGCAGGGGAAGCGCGACGACCAGCGCGAAGACGCGCGGCATAACCAGCACTTCGAGCGGGTCGCGGCCCATGGTTCGCAGCGCGTCGATCTCCTCCCGCATCTTCATCGCACCCAATTCGGCGGTATAGGAGCTGCCCGATCGGCCCGCGACCATGATCGAGACGATCAGCACGCCGATTTCGCGAAGGGTCAATATGCCCACGAGATCGACGACATAGTCGTCCGCGCCGAACTGGCGAAAATGAAAAAATCCCTGTTGCGCGATGATCGCGCCGATCAGCAACGTGATGAGAACGATGATCGGCACGGAGCGAAGGCCCACGCGATCGAGCTGGTTGACGATCGAGGCCGCCCGAAAGCGCCTAGGCGCGACGAGGGCGGCGCCCGAGAGGACGACGAGCGCGCCGACCATGGCGGCCAATCTGAGCGACGCCGCGCCGGCCTCCTCGACCCCTCGGCCGATCTCCACCAGACCGGTGACCGGCCACCCGATCCGCCGGCGCGGCGCCGGGACGCGCCGATTGGTTTGGCGCACATCCTCGACGAGGTCCCGGAACTGGTCCGGCAGGCGAACCAGGGACACCTCACGCGGGCGCCCGTCGCCGCGCATCAGGCGCTCCAGAATCCAGGCCCCGAACGTATCGAATTCCTCGACGTCGCCCATGTCGATCTGGAGTCTCGGCGCCTCGTCGGGACGCATCTCGTCGATGCCGGACTCGAGGCGCGCCGCGTTGTCGGCGGTCCAGGCGCCTGACGCGGCGATCGAGAGCTGCCCTTCACGGGCCGTGCCGACGACGAAATTCTGTGACTCCATGCTCGACGTCCGCTCTGAACGACGCGAGGATACGGGATGAGCCGCAGCCGCGATCGGCGCTGCCTCCGAGGCGTCAGCGCGCGTGGTGAAGGGTGATCTTGACCTGCGAGAGGTCACCGCTCTGCGCGCGAATCTCGACCGTTTGCTCGGTCCCGTGCGTTGCGACCGTCACGGCGGCGTTGAAGGCCTGACCCCTCACCGTGGCCTGGATGACACCTTTCGAGTTGCGTCCGGAAATTCCGCCCTGGACTCTCTTGCTGAGTTCGTTCCAGTTTCCCAGGATCGCGCCCGCCGTATCGACGAGGCTGATCCGCAGATCGAAATTATAGGTGTCGCTGGCGCAGCGAAGCGTCTGATCGAGATTGTCGCCGCCCCCGGTGACGGCGTAGGTCGCGTCGCATCGGAGCCGTTCGGTCGTCCCATTGGTCAGCGCGATGGAGCCGTCGCCGGACCACTTCCCCTCCAGCCCCGAGAACGGCGGCGTATCCGCCTGCGCCCGGTCGGCCTCAGGCGTGCAGAGACTCGCGCCGAGCAGCGCGAGGACGAAAAGAACCGACCCGTTCAACCGCGACTTCACATGGAGCATGTTCTGGGTTCCGTTCCAACTTCAGCGTGGATTCTGGACGAGCGTGTCGACAGGGAGCGTCGCTCATCCCTCGGGTTCTGATCGAACACGAGCTCGAGCCGCGAGGCAGCCCCGGCTTGCCCCATATATGCGCGCAGGCACGGCCGCGGGAGGGTCGGAAACTACTCAGCGAGCGGCGGAGAGTCTCGGCGCGCTCCGTCGGTGGTCCCGCGGCTCCCTCGTCCATGTCCAGGGGCGGGGACGCTCGGTCCGGGGGCGCCCTGCAGCCGGAACGTGAGCTCGCCGCGGGGAGGTTGTCGCAAAACCGTCATCCAATCGTCGTAAAAGCCTTGCCGCGAGGCGGTATCGGCATGCGGCGCATGCACTTCGCACACGCTCGCACGAGGTTGTGGCGATTTCTCCCCAGCGCTAGAGAGGCGTTCAATGAAACCTTCCAATCTCGTTCGCGCCGCAGCGGTCGCGATTTGCGCGTCGACCGCGACCGTCGCTTTCGCCGTCGACATTTCAGGCGCCGGCGCGACCTTCCCCTATCCGATCTACGCCAAATGGGCGGACGCCTACAAGAAGGAAACCGGCGACGGGCTGAACTACCAATCGATCGGTTCTGGGGGAGGCATCAAGCAGATCAAGGCGAAGACGGTCACCTTCGGCGCCTCGGACATGCCGCTCACGCCGAAGGACGTGAACGAAGCGGGTCTGGTTCAATTCCCGACGGTCGTCGGCGGAGACGTGCCGGTGGTCAATCTGGACGGCGTCAAGGCGGGCGATCTCGTGCTCGACGGCCCGACGCTCGCCGGTATTTTCCTTGGAACGATCGCCAAATGGGATGATCCGGCGATCAAGAAGCTCAACCCGAACGTCAAACTTCCCTCGGACGCGATCGTGGTCGCCCATCGCTCGGACGGCTCCGGGACCACGTTCATCTTCACCGACTACCTCTCCAAAGTCAGTCCAGATTGGAAGGCCAAGGTCGGCGAAAGCACCGCCGTCGAATGGCCGGTCGGCATCGGCGCCAAGGGAAACGAAGGCGTCGCCAACAATGTCGCCCAGACCAAGGGCGCCATCGGCTACGTGGAATATGCCTATGCCAAGCAGAACAATATGACGTCGGTCAACATGATCAATCTCGATGGCAAAGCTGTGGCGCCGAACGCCAAGGCTTTCCAGGCCGCCGCCGCGAACGCAGATTGGGCGAAATCCGAGAATTACTACGTGATCCTGACAAATCAGCATGGCCCCGAGACCTGGCCGATCGCCGGCGCGACGTTCATCCTGATGCACAAGCAACCTGTCGACGCCGCCGCTTCGGCGGCAGCCCTGAAGTTCTTCGACTGGGCCTATTCCAAGGGCGGCCCGGCGGCGGAAGAACTCGACTACGTGCCCCTGCCCGCGGCGGTCGTTCAACAGATTCAGCAGACGTGGTCCTCGGAAATCAAGACCACCGACGGCAAGGCCATATATCCGTCGAAGTGATTCGACCCACAAAGGTCATCGGGGCATCGGCGACCGCCCCGATGATTGTCGGGCGCGATCATTTCGGCTGCGCAGACCGGATTCCCATCGGAGAGCGGCGTCCATGTCAGAGATCGCGATGCCACAGTTGAGCACGGCGGGATCCGAGACCGCCTTGCAGCGCAGCCGGGCGATAAGGGGCTTCGCCTCAAGCGACGCCTTCTTCCGTCGGCTGACCCAGAGCGCCGCGCTTGTCGTACTGCTGATCCTGGGCGGCGTCATCGCCTCGCTGATCCAGGGCTCTATCCCGGCCTTTCGAGAGTTCGGCTTTGGGTTCTTTACGACCGAGGTCTGGAACCCCGTTACTGAGAAATTCGGCGCCGCCGCGGCGATTTTTGGCACATTGGTCACTTCCAGCATCGCAATGATCATAGCTGTACCCGTTGGAATCGGGATCGCGATATTCCTGACGGAACTATGTCCGCCATCGCTCCGCCGCCCGATCGGGATCGCCATCGAACTTCTCGCGGGCATCCCGAGCATAATCTACGGCATCTGGGGCCTGTTTGTGCTGGCGCCGTTTCTCCAGCAACATGTCCAACCCGGCCTAATCGCGGCTTTTGGGAACCTGCCGTTGCTCTCATCGATCTTCGCCGGGCCGCCCTACGGCATCGGCATGCTTACCGCGTCGCTCATCCTGGCGATCATGGTGCTGCCGTTCGTGGCGTCGATCACTCGCGATGTATTCGAATCCGTGCCGCCGATGTTGAAAGAATCGGCCTATGGCATCGGCTGCACGACCTGGGAGGTCGTGCGCAATATCGAGATACCCTATACCCGGGTCGGCATGATCGGCGCCGCCATGCTCGGGCTCGGCCGGGCCCTCGGCGAAACCATGGCCGTAACCTTCGTGATCGGCAATGCGCACAAGATCTCCGCCTCGTTGTTCGCGCCTGGAACGACGATCTCCGCGACGATCGCCAACGAATTCACCGAGGCGGTCGGCGATCTCTACACCTCTGCGCTGATCGCTCTGGGCCTGATCCTGTTCATGATCACCTTCGTCGTCCTCGCCATCGCCCGCCTCATGCTGATGCGGCTGGAAGTGCGAGCAGGAAGATAGCCATGTCCCCCTACCCCGCGCGCCGTCGACGAAACGCACTGTGGATGGGTCTCAGCGTTGCGGCCGCCGCCTTTGGCCTCGTCTGGCTGCTTCTCATTCTGGCGGTGCTCTTCTGGCAAGGCTGCAGCGGCCTGTCGCCGTCGGTATTCACTGAGATGACGCCGCCCCCCGGGAGCGCCGGCGGCCTGCTGAACGCGATCGCCGGAAGTTTGATGATGACGGTGCTCGGCGTCGCGATCGGCGCCCCGCTTGGAATGCTTGCGGGCACCTATCTGGCCGAATACGGGCGCCACTCGAGACTCGCCATTGTCGTTCGTTTCATCAACGACATTCTGCTGAGCGCGCCGTCGATCGTCATCGGACTATTTGTCTACCAGGTCGTGGTGGCGCCGATGGGCCATTTTTCCGGCCTCGCGGGTTGCATCGCGTTGGCGGTCCTGGTCGTTCCCGTCGTCGTGCGGACCACGGAGGACATGCTCAACCTCGTCCCTAACACGTTGCGTGAGGCCGGGGCCGCGCTCGGGATGCCGCGCTCGGTGGTCATTCAGCGAATCGGCTATCGCGCCGCAAGGGCCGGCCTCTTGACCGGGGTCCTGCTCGCGATCGCGCGGGTCAGCGGCGAGACGGCGCCGCTCTTGTTCACCGCCCTGAACAACCAGTTCTGGAGCCTGAATCTCAATGCGCCGATGTCGAGCCTGCCGGCCGTGATCTTTCAGTTCGCGCTGAGTCCCTACAAGGAATGGCAGCAGCTCGCCTGGACGGGCGCCCTGATCATCACGCTCGCCGTGCTGGCCTTGAGCATCATCGCGCGCGCTCTGGCTGGAAGAGGAACCGCAAAATGAACGTGAACGCTGCCCCCGTCGGCGCCGCGGTCGAAAAGGTGTCGGTGCGGAACCTGAATTTCTACTACGGGGAGTTTCGCGCGCTGAAGAATATTACGCTGCCGTTGTACGACCGCAAGGTCACTTCATTCATCGGGCCCTCGGGCTGCGGAAAGTCCACCCTGTTGAGGGTCCTGAATCGGATGTATGACTTGTACCCGGGCCAGCGCGCGGAGGGCGAGGTCCTGCTCGACGGGGCCAATCTCCTGGACCCCGCGCTGGACCTGAACCTGCTTCGCTCTCGAATTGGCATGGTCTTTCAGAAGCCGACGCCATTTCCGATGTCCATCTACGAGAATATCGCGTTCGGCATTCAGCTCTACGAAAATCTGCCGAGGAGCGAGATCGACGACCGGGTCGAGCAATCGCTGAGGATGGCCGCCTTGTGGGAAGAGGTGAAAGACAAGCTGAAAGCTAGCGGGCTTTCTCTCTCGGGCGGTCAACAGCAAAGGCTGTGCATCGCCCGATCAGTTGCGATTCATCCTGAAATCATCCTGTTCGACGAGCCTTGTTCGGCGCTCGATCCGATCTCGACCGCCAAAATTGAGGAGTTGATCGACGAGCTGACCGAAAATTATACGATCGCGATCGTTACTCACAACATGCAGCAAGCCGCGCGCGTGTCGCAATTCACAGCGTTCATGTATCTGGGCGAGCTGGTCGAGTTCGAGGAGACGAGCAAGGTGTTCACTTCGCCGCGCGAAAAGCGCACTCAGGACTATATCACCGGCCGCTTCGGCTGAGTGGAGACAATAGATGAGCGAACATACTGTCAAGGCCTATGACAAGGAACTCGACGAACTTGGACGGCAGATCGCCGAGATGGGCGGCATCGCCGAGAAAATGGTCGTCGACGCGATGGATGCGTTGATCAATGTCGATCTTCGGCTCGCCCAGCACGTCATCAGCACCGATCCCCGCCTCGACGCGATCCAGCGCGAAATCGAGGAACAGGCGGTCCTGACGATCGCGCGTCGCCAGCCGATGGCGATCGACCTGCGCGAGATCATCGGCGCCATCCGCATCGCCGGGGATCTCGAGCGGGTCGGCGATCTCGCCAAGAACATCGCCAAGCGAACGGTCACCATCGGCGCGGAGGCGCGGTTGCCGCGCGCGCTGATCGGGCTCAAGCACATGAACGAACTGGCGACCGAACTGATGAAGGACGTGCTCGACGCCTATGCGCAGCGCGACGCCGACCGCGCGCTCGCGGTCTGGACGCGCGACGCCGAACTCGACGCGCTCGAGGACTCGATCTTCCGCGACCTGCTGACCCACATGATGGAGGACCCGCGCAACATCTCGTTCTGCGCGCATCTCCTGTTCTGCTCCAAGAACATCGAACGCATCGGCGACCACGCGACGAACATCGCCGAGACGGTCCACTATCTGGTCACCGGCGGCACGCTTCCGGCCGATCGTCCGAAGGGACGCCCCGACCTCGCCGCCGCTTCGTTCGGGACGCCCGCCAAATGAACGAAGTCCGCAAGGAGCCCGCGCGCACGGCGGCTTCGACCCTGCCGCGGATTCTGGTCGTCGAGGACGAATCCGACCTCGCCTTGCTGCTCGCCTACAATCTCGAGGCCGAAGGCTACGCCGCCGAATGCGTCGAGCGCGGCGACGAGGCCGAATTGCGGCTCGCCGAGAACCCGCCCGATCTGCTCATCCTCGACTGGATGCTGCCGGGCGTTTCAGGCCTGGAAATATGTCGGCGCCTGCGCGCCCGCGAGGGCACGCGCACCCTGCCGGTCATCATGCTGACGGCGCGCGGCGAGGAGGGCGAGCGGGTCCGCGGGCTCTCGGTCGGCGCGGACGATTACGTCGTCAAACCCTTCTCCGTGCCCGAACTGATGGCCAGGGTGCGGGCGCTGCTGCGGCGCAGCCGGCCCGAACGGATCGCCGACAGACTGTCGGCCGGCGATCTCGATCTCGATCGGGAGACGCGGCGTGTGCGGCGCGGCGCGCGCGACGTCCATTTGGGGCCGACCGAATTCCGCCTGCTCGAATACCTCCTGGAGAAACCCGGGCGCGTTTTTTCGCGGGCGCAATTGCTCGACGGCGTCTGGGGGTTTTCGGTCGAAATCGACGAGCGCACCGTCGACGTCCACGTCGGCCGGCTGCGCAAGGCGCTGTCGCGCGGCCGGGAACGCGACCCGATCCGAACCGTGCGCGGGGCCGGTTATTCCTTCGACGAGACCTTCGGCAAGGGATAAGGCGCCAGAGGCGGCGGGATACCGATCCTGGCCGGCGGGACTTCGCGAACGAGGTCGCGGTCGGCGGACGCCGCCTCGAACGCCAGCCGCGCGCGCCGCGGCCGACGCGGCGACCGGGACAAGGATCGGCCGATCCCTCTGGTCGATCTCGCTCAGCGCTTTGTCTCTGGTCCCCGAGGCTTCTCAGCGCGGGCGCGCGCGGAACCGAAACATCCCCGCAAGGGTTTGGTTCGATCCCGCGGGCGGGCGCGAGCGCGCTCGGCGGTCGCCGGGTCTGGAGGACGCGATGACGAAGGCGAGAGAGACGGAGAAGGTGGAGGGCGGTCAGAAGCGGCGACTGGACGAGGCGCTCGAAATGACGTTTCCCGCCAGCGACCCGCCGGAACTTACCGAACCCGGCGCGGGTATCACCGGACCGGAAGCGCCAGCCGGGGCGGCGCCGGGGCGGGGCAAACCGCGCCGTCGCGCGGCGGGCTGAGAAGCCTCCCGGCATCGGCGCCGCCGGCGCGGGCCACGGGAGCGGCCGGCGCCGGGGCGGGTCTCGGATCGCCTTCGGGACCGGGCGCAGCCGCCCGTCCCGAGGGCTGGGAAGTTGCGGTCATCGCAATCCCGGGCGCTCAGTAGTTGCAGCGCAGGTGGCCCCAGGGGTTGCGCCAGCAATGCTGACCCCATCCGCCGCCATAGCCGTAGGCCCAGGGACGACCCCAGAAATGGTGATGCCAGTGGTGCCAGCCGCCCCACCAGACCTTGTCGATCTGCGCGGCGGCGAGCGGCGCTTCCAGAGAGGGCGCCGAGAGCGTGAAGGCGGAAGCCGGGCTCAGGGTGAGCGCGAGCATCGTCGCGCCGCCCGCGGCGGCGATGGCGTATTTTGCAATGGTTCTGATGGTCATGGTCCTATCCTCGCTTGTCGCGACCGGCGCCTGGCCAGTCGCGGATGAACCCCCGAACGGGCTCTCCCGTCGCCGGACGCTTACGGTCTGAGGTCCGTTCTCACGGCGGGGCGAGGCGTCGCCGCCGGAATGGTCAGAGCAGTCCGTCCGCGCGCAGGGCGCGCGCCAGATGCAGGCCGGCGTCGTGGATAGGATCCTGCCGGCTGCGGTACGCCGCCTTCATCAGAGCCTCGGCCGCCTCCTGCCAACAGGGATTGGTCTGGTGTTCTTGCGGTAGCGTCAGCATGACGTCGCGCGCCTGCGCGAGGGTCACGATCGCGCGGCCGTCGGCGAGATGGATCGGCTTGGGCAGCTTACGCGACCACGTCATGCGCTCGACCCCTTGCTCGGGCTAAACGCTCGGGAAACGTCCGGGACGCCGAAATGGTTGCAGCGGGCCGGCGCGCCCCTGCGCTATTTCGGCCGGCGACGCCGCCGGGGTCGCAACCATCGGTCGGCGTCGGACGTTCGATGTCGGGGCTCGTGTCGACCGGCCCGAGGCGCGCGCGTCCCGCGGGGCGCGCCCTACTGGATGAGAATCAAATATGCGCCTGCTTCTGATCATCATCGTTCTCGTGCTGCTGTTCGGCGGCGGCGGCGGCTATTACGCGCACCGCAACTATGGCGGGTCCGGCCTCGGCGGCGTGCTCGGCCTGGTGCTCATCGTCATCGTCGTGATCTGGCTGCTCAACCGCGCGAGCTTCGGCATCTGAGCGACGGCGCGCGAGTGATCGGCGTCGCGGCGACACCCCGGCGGCCGGCGCGGACCGCTCCGAGGTCGGCGGGTTGCTCTCGTTTGGGCCGGCCGAGGAACTCGACTCGGACATGGAGCGCCGCTACGCCGAGGCGCGCAGGCTCGAATGGACGTCTGCGCCGACCTTCCGGCCGCGCTGGCATCGGGTCTTCACAGAGCGGCCGATGTTTGCGACCCAGACCTGCGCGCCCCGACCTGGGTCTGGTCGCGCCCCTCGAGCAGGCGCCCGAGGGGGTTGGTCAGCGTGCAGACGGGAGCGGCGCCCAGGGTGGTGTGCTGACGGCGGGCGGGCGCTGGTCTGCGCGCCGACGATGCTGTTGTCGGTCAGCGGCGGCTCAGCGCGGCCGCGTCGAGGCTCCACGGTCCCGCCCCTGCGAAGACGAAGTAGAGGAACACGAAGCAATAGAGCACCGCGCCGTCGCCCTGGTTGACGGCAGGGTAGAACGAGTGCGGGAAATGGGCCATGAAATAGGCGACCGCCATGTCGCCCGACAGGATGAAGGCGACGGGTCGGGTGAAGGCGCCGAGCGCCAGCGCAAGCCCGCCCAGGACCTCGATCCCCGCCTGCGCCCAGATCAGCGGCGTCATGTTCGGCGGGCCGGCGGAGGGAAAGCCGATCAGCTTCTGCAGGCCGTGTTCGAAAAACAGGAGCGCGGCGACGATGCGTAACACGCTGAGCACGACGGGCGCCCATTTGTCGAGGAAGGTCATCGGGATCTCCTGATGGCGGATAGCACAATCTTCACCGTGTCGGGCTCGCTTACGAGCATTTTTTGCGCCGCCGCGCTAGGCAGCGGCGATGCGCGCGCCCTTTCGACCCCATGCGGAACGCTCACTTCGTCGTGATCGGCGGGACGGTCCATGCTGAGCCTGCTTGCGGCGGCGCTCGGCGTCGGCCTCCTGCTCGCGCTCGCTATCGCCGCGGTCGTCCGCTGGAGCGTACGCCCGGCGCGCTCGCGCGCCGACGCCGCAGCGGTGGGCCTGCCCGTCTCGGCAGTCTCCTTCAAATCGGCCGCGGGGTCGCGCCTCGCCGGCTGGTTCGTCGCGGGCAGGCCGGGCGGCGGCGCGATCGTCCTGCTGCATGGCGTACTGTCGAGCCGGCAGGCGATGGCCGAGCGGATGCGCTTCCTCAACGCCGCGGGCTATGCGGTGCTCGCCTTCGACCTGCAGGCGCATGGCGAGAGCGAGGGCGGGGCTATCACTTTCGGCAGGCTCGAGAGCCTCGATGCGCGCGCCGCCGTGCGATGGCTGCGCGCGCGGCTGCCCGGCGAACGGATCGGCGCGGTCGGCATATCGCTCGGCGGCGCGGCGGCGCTGCTCGGCGCCGAGCCGCTCGAGGTCGAAGCGCTCGTCCTCGAGGCGGTGTTTCCCGACATCGAACGCGCGACGGTCAACCGAATCGTCGAGCGCGTCGGCGGCTTCGGCCGGCTCATCGGGCCGCCGTTCCTGCGCATCGGCGCGCTCGCGACCGGCCTCGATCCCGCCGCCCTGCGCCCGATCGACGCGATCGGCGCGGCGACGGCGCCGATCCTCGTCATGTCCGGAACGGCCGACCGCCGAACGACGATCGCCGAGACGCGCGAATTGTTCGACCGGGCGCGGGCGCCGAAGGAATATTGGGAAGTGGCGGGCGCCGGCCACGTCGATCTCTGCGACTTCGCCGGCGAGGAATACCGGCGGCGCGTCCTGGCCTCCTTCGCTCCGCTCTCGCGCTGAACCTATCCGCCGGCGAGCGCCAGCGCCCGGTCGACCCCGGCTTCGAGCCGGTCGTTGCCCCAGAATATCTCGCCGTCCGCCATGACCAGGTTCGGCGCGCCGAACAGCCCGATCTCCTGCGCCAAGGCGGTTTGCCTGCGCAATTCATCCTTGACCGCCGCGCTCGCCGCCTGTCCGAGCGCCGCGTCCGCATCGAGGCCCATCGCCTCGAGGATCGCCGCCATCGTCGCCGGTTCGGCGATCGGCAGGCCGGCGTCGAATTGGGCGCGATAGACCGCGCGCGAGAAATCAGGCCGCCGCGCTTCGTCGAGCCCGAGCGCGACGCGCGCCGCCAGCAGGCTGTTCTGCGGAAACGGCGCGGGGCGGCGCAACGGCAGGCCGATCGCCGCGCAGACGCGCTGCAGATCGCGCCACATGTAGCGGCCCTTCGCCGCGTCGAGGTTGAACGGAGAATCGGCCATGCCGCGCGCCGCGAAAATCGGGCCGAGCAGGAACGGACGCCAGCGCAGCGCGACCCCGCGCCCGGCCGCGAGCGACTCGACGCGCATCGCCGCGGGATAGGAATAGGTGCTCGCGAATTCGTACCAGAAATCCGCGGCGGGCGCGGCCATTTCAGGCCGCCGCGGCCAGCCGCGCGCTCACCAGATTGCGAAGGCTCGCCAGATCATGCGCGAAGGTCCTTATGCCCTCCGCGAGCTTCTCGGTGGCCATCGCATCCTCGTTGAGCATCCAGCGGAACGTCTTCTCGTCCAGGACGATCCGCGGCGGCGCGGCCTTGGAATCCTCCGGCGACAGCTTGCGCGTCAGCGTCCCCTCGTCCTTGGACAGCGCCTCGAGCAGCTGCGGCGAGATCGTCAGGCGGTCACAGCCGGCCAACGCCTCGATCTCGCCGACGTTGCGGAACGAGGCGCCCATCACCACGGTCGATACTTCGTGGGCCTTGTAGTAGCCGTAGATGCCGCGCACCGAGACGACGCCGGGATCGGTCTCGGCCGTATAAGGTCCGCCGCCGGCCTTGACGTGCCAGTCGAGGATGCGGCCGACGAACGGCGAGACGAGGAAGGCGCCCGCATTGGCGCAAGCGATCGCTTGCGCGAGCGAAAAGATCAGCGTGAGATTGCAGTCGATCCCCTCCTTCTGCAGGACGGCGGCGGCCTGAGCACCCTCCCAGGTCGCGGCGATCTTGATGAGGATGCGGTCGCGCGGCACACCGCGGCTGGCGTAGTCCGCGATCAGGGAACGCGCCTTGACGATCGTCGCGGCGGTGTCGAACGAGAGGTCCGCGTCGACCTCGGTCGAGACCCGCCCCGGCACGATCCGCGTCAGCTCGGCGCCGAAATTGACCGCCAGGCGGTCGGTGACGGCGCTGACCGAGGCGGCGTTCTTGCGGCCCCAGGCGATCGCCTCCTCGACGAGGCGCGCATAGCCGGGCAGTTGCGCGGCCTTGAGGATCAGCGTCGGATTGGTCGTGGAATCCGTCGGCTTGAACGCCCGGATCGCCTCCATGTCGCCGGTGTCGGCGACCACGGTGCTCATCGTCTTCAATTGTTCGAGCTTGGAAGCCATCGCGCATCCTCCATCCCTTCAGCGCAATTTGCCGCCGATCGCCTCGCCAGGCAAGGCCCGTCCGTCAAACGCGCGCGGGCCGCGCGGCGTTCCGCGCAATTCCCGCGCCGGCCCCGACGAATCGACGCGAACGCGCTATTGTCATAAACGCGTCGAGCCTGTTATGCCGATGCCGACGTATGCGAGCCGAGGCCTGCCTGACGAGCGTCGCGCGATTGACGCCCGGGCCCCCTCCAATAATGTGCGCGGTTGCAACGCGCGGGTGCGAGGGTCGGGTAGCGGGGGAGGATGCGGCGATGGCTGGGGACGCACGCGCGCGCAGTGTCAGCATGAGGAAGCGCAAGCTCGAGACGCACGCCGGCGTCGAGCTCGCTTTCACCGAATTGGGCTTCGGCGCGGCGCCGCTCGGCAATCTCTACCGGCCGATGACCGAGAAAGAGGCGCGCGCGACGCTCGACGCGGCCTGGAGCGCCGGATGCCGCTATTACGATACGGCGCCGCTCTATGGGCTCGGCCTGTCCGAGACGCGGCTCAACAGCTTCCTGCGCGCCAAGCCGCGCGATTCCTATCTGATCTCGACCAAGATCGGCCGGCTGCTGGAATTGTGCGCGCCGGCCGATCGGTCGCGGCAGGGCGCCTTCTTCGAGACGCCCTCGCGCCGCGAACGGTTCGACTATACCTACGAGGGCGTCATGCGGTCGCTGGAATTTTCGCTCGAGCGGCTCGGCCTCGACCGGATCGACATCGTCTACGCCCATGACGTCGACGTCTTCACGCATGGCTCGAAGGAGGCGTCCGACGCGCGCATCAAGGAGCTGATGGAGGGCGGTTACAGGGCGCTGGTCGAACTGCGCCAGGCCGGCGCCATCAAGGCGATCGGCGCCGGCGTCAACGAATGGGAGGTCGCCGAACGTCTCGCGCGCGCGGGCGACTTCGACGTGTTCCTGCTCGCCGGACGCTACACGCTGCTGGAGCAGGAGGCGCTGACCAGCTTCCTGCCCTATTGCGTGGAGAAGAACATCGGCGTCGTGATCGGCGGCCCGTTCAACTCGGGCATACTCGCGACCGGCCCCAAGCCGGGCGCCTTCTACGATTATGCGCCGGCGCCGGCCGACGTGCTCGAGCGCGTGGCGAGGATCCAGGCGGTCTGCAAGGCCCATGGGGTGAAGCTCGCCGAGGCGGCGCTGCGCTTCCCGCTGAGCCATCCCGCGATCGTCTCGGTGATTCCGGGCGGCCAGAAGCCGTCCGAGGTCGCCCGCAACGCCGCGATCCTCGGCACGAAGATCCCGCCCGCGCTGTGGCGCGACCTGAAGGCGGCGGGCCTGCTGCGCGCCGACGCGCCGACGCCGCGGTAGGACGCTCGCGCCGGCCCTGCGCCCTGCCGACCAGGCGGCGCGCGGCGGCGGCCGGACTTCCGATAGCGCCAGTTTCCGGCGGACGCCCGTTCGCCGGCCGATCGCCCCGGGGAACCCGCCATGCTGAAGAACATCGACCCGCTGCTGACGCCCGACCTTCTCTATGCGCTGCGCGCGATGGGGCACGGCGACGAGATCGTGATCGTCGACGCCAACTACCCCGCGGAATCGGCGGGCCCGCAGGTCATCCGCCTCGATGCGCTGAACGCGACGCAGGCGCTCGACGTCGTGCTCTCCGTGATGCCGCTCGATTCCTTCGTGCCCGACGCTTGCGTGCGGATGGAGGTGGTCGGCAAGCCCACGCGCGAGGAGCCGATTTTCGACGAATTCCGCGCCCTGATCGGAAAGCACGAAGGGCCTGGCTTCAAATTGCACAAGCTCGAGCGCCACCGGTTCTACGAGCGGGCGAGCGAATGTTTCGCAATGCTCGTCACCGGCGAACGGCGCTTCTACGGCAACATCATCCTGAAGAAGGGCGTCATTCCGCCGGCCTAGCCGCAAGCGCTTCGCCAGAGGGCGCGCGCGACGCGAGGGGGCTGAAATCCGCGCAGGCGGCGCGCGCGCGGCTATAGCGATCGTGGCGCAGGCACAGGCCGTCGTCAGCGCGCGCCGACCCGAGGGCGGAGCCCAGGCTCGACAGGCCGGGCGTCGCCGCCTCCAGAAACGCCCAATCGTTGCGGAAATGCCGGCAGGATGCGCAGCACGCCGCGCCGCCGGTCGCCATAGCGAGCGTCTTTCGGGACGAGGCCGCGGCGGGAGCCATGCTAGCGCGCCAGATTGGCCCAGTGGGAGGCGAACAGGAAGACCGACAGGACGAAGCCGAGCGCGACATTGACGACGACGCCGACGCTGAAGGCGGCGAACGGCCGCGCCCCCGTCCCGGCGAGATCACGGAATCGGGTGGTGAGCCCGATGCTGAAGAAGCAGAAGATGAACGTCCAGGTGCGCAGATCCTTGATCGGCCCGACGAAGCCGGGCGCCGCCAGCTTGTTGTATTCGGCGAGGCTGTAGCCGCGCGCAGCCCAGCTGACGATCAGCGAGGCGACGACGAAGCCGAGCACGAATTTCGGAAACCGGCGCCAGATTTCGGCGGCGTCCGGCCGCGCGCCCGACTCCGTCGGCTCCCAGCGCGTCGTCGCGACGGTCGCCAGGACGAGCGCCCAGACGCCGATCCAGACGTCGCGGCCGACGACTTTCATCAGCGTGAACGCCCAGACCGCCTGATCGGCGGTGCCGGCGATCCCCGGGACGCGGTCGGCGAAGCCGCCATAGGTCTGCGCGGCGGCGAAGCCGGCGGCGTCGGCGAATTCCGAAGTCCCGATCCAGGCGCCGGCGACGCCGGTCGGGAGTTCGAGCCAGCGCGCGGCGAACGGCAGGAAGAAGATCATCGCGATCGCCCACAGGATCACCACCGTGATCGCGATCGGCGCGTCGCCCTTGCGGGCGCCGACCGCGCCGGCGATCGCGATCGAGGCGGAGACGCCGCAGACGGCGCCGCCGGCGCCCAGCGTCGCGGCGAGGCGACGGTCGAGCCCGAGCCGGCGCGCGATCGCGAATATCACCAGAAAGGTCACGATCGAAACGATCGAGGCCTGCAGGATCGCCACCGGCCCCGCCCAGACGATCAGCGCGAACGGCAGGGTCGCGCCGAGCAGGACGATGCCGGTCTTGACGTAGAACTCGACGCGGAAACTGGCCTCCATCCATTTGGGCAGGCCGGCCAGATTGGCGATGGCGAGGCCGAGCAGCAGCGCGACGAGCGGCGGCTCGAGATTGTAATAGGCGGCCTGCGTCCATTGGCCGAGCGCGAAAATGAGCGTCGAAAACAGGTAGAGGAGAACGAAGGAGGGGACGAATTCGCGCGGACTCTGGCCGAGCGCCGTCATCGCGAGGGTGAAGATCGCCAGCCAGAACATGAATTGCACGGCGTAGCGCGGCGCGTTGGCGGCGAAATGCGCGCCGAGCTGGTCGAGGCCCGACCATTTGTCCGGCGTCACGGCGATCCATTTGAGACTGGCGCCGTTGGCGAACAGCGCGTAGCCGACCACGACGATGCCGAGGCCCAGCCAGATCGCCCACCAATCCTCCTTCAGCCAGAGTTCGCGCCAGCCCGAAGTCGCCGGTCGGGCGGACGCGGGGGCGAGTTCCCATTGATTGGCGCTCATGAGGGTTCGCTCTCGACTGCGGCGGGATGCCGGATCGACCCTCCATAGCCGAGGAAATCGGTTCAGTCTACGCTCTTGATAGACTTATAGCCGCGCGCCTGTCAATGCAGCGCCCCGGCGCATCGCGAGGCGTTCTGGGCGCGCGACGGCCGACGACGCTCATTGCAGGTCTGGGAATTCGATCCCTTGTGCGGCTGGATCGAGCCGCTCTGTGAGACGCCGCCTTTCACCGCGATGCCCGGCTGGACCTTGCCGCCCCCTGGACGGAAGGCCGTGGTTCCCGTGTTCGACTTGCAGGCGTTGTAATTGATCGACGCGTCGGCCGGCCCGCTGGCGGCGAGCAGGAACAGGCTGAGACCCCGACTCGAAATTAAGCGGGGGCGATTTTGGCCCTCGCCAATCCACGCATGATTGGGAAGGCGAGGGCCAACTGCGACCATGCAAGCACCGATTCCATCGTCGCTTCGAAGTCCTTCGACCGGCGTCGCGCCCGGTTGATCCAGCCGAGCGTCCGCTCCACCCCCCAAGCGCTTCGGCGCCCGCGCCGTTCCGGCGGCGGCGGAAGCGGCGCGATCAAAGCAAACTCCGCCTGCGACATATCGCTTGAATAGCGCGCCCGAATGACATCATACTTCTCCCGATCGGCCTGGCGCCAAGGCATCGCGAATCTCCCCAAGCTGTTGCAAACCAAGGGAATCAAGAGCCACGAGGCCGGTCAACCAATTTTAGGTCAGGCTCTGAGAGCGGCCAGGGGTACGACCGTGCTTTCCATGGTCGCCCGCGGGGGCGGCAACAGCGCGCGAAATCCGGTCGCTCGTCAAGACCGACCTTGCGCCCGGGAGCGGCGGTTCCGGCCGGCTTGCCCCCCCTGGAGATCGCGACCCGACCGTCCACGCGAGGGGCAGACCGTAAGCGGGATACGATAGCGGAGGGTCCGATGATCGCCGACGAACCAAGAACAGGAGGATCACATGAGCCAAGCATTCCCGGCGCGATCGGCCAACGTCGGACGACGCCAATGATCACAAGCCCATCAGGCAGGCAGTCGATCGCGCTTCGCGAGGGCGTCGTGCTTCACTCGTACCGCGACACGCGGGGCATCCTTACGATCGGGGTCGGTCACACCTCCGCCGCCGGGCCGCCGACCGTCTTTGACGGGATGACGATCACGGCGCAGCAATGCGACGCCATATTGGCCGCCGATCTCGCCAAGTTCGAGGCCGCCGTCAATGGCGCCCTCCGGGTGGCCGTTTCGCAGAACGCTTTCGACGCCTGCGTCTCGCTCGCCTTCAACATCGGCGCGCCCGGATTCATCGGCTCGAGCGTGGTCAAGCAGATCAACGCGGGCAACATGCAGGCCGCCGCCGACGACTTCCTGATGTGGGACAAGCCGCCCGAGCTCATCGGCCGAAGGAAAGGCGAGCGCGCGCAATTCCTGCGTCCCGACGGCGGCCAGGATCAGGCGGCCGCGACGTGGGATCCGGAATCCCCGCCCGGGTCGATCGCCTGGATTCAGAACCGGCTCAACCAGCACGGCGCGGCGCCGCAATTGACGGTCGACGGCGATCTCGGCCCGGCGACGATCAGCGCGATCCGGGCGTTCCAGGGATCGCACGGGCTCACCGCCGACGGGGTCGCCGGACCGCAGACGATCGCCGCGCTCGGCTAGTCCCGGCGTCGGCGCTGTCTGCGGCGGCAGGCTGGCCGGCCAGGCCGGATGACGCAGCGGTTCCTATCCGCCCACGCATTCCGCCACGAGCGCCGCGAGCCTTTCGGCCGCGTCGGCGACGCCCGCCGCCTTCGCCGCGCGCGCCGCGGCCGTCAGGGCTTCGGGGTCCGCGAGCGCCTGCCGCAGCAGCGCCGCGAGCTTCGCGGGCGTGAAGGCGGTTTGCGGAATCACCTGCGCGGCGCCGCTGGCGGCGAGCGTGGCGGCGTTGGCGGCCTGGTCCTGGTCGAGCGCGTGCGGAAACGGCACCAGGATCGAGGGCCGGCCGATCACCGCGAGTTCGGAGACCGTCGAGGCGCCTGAACGGCCGATGACGAGATGCGCGGCGCCGATCCGCGCGGGCAGGTCGGGAAAGAATTCGGCGATCTCGACCGGCAAGTCGATCGCCGCGCAGGCCTGCGCGACCCGCGCCCGGTCCTCGCCGCGGGCCTGCTGCGTCCACACGAGCCGCGCGCGCTCGGCCGGCGTCAACAGCGCGAGCGCCGCCGGCGCGATATCGGCCATCACGCGCGCCCCCTGCGAGCCGCCGGTGACCAGCACGCGCAGGCGCCCGTCGGCGAAACCGGGATAGGGCGCCGCGGCCGCCGCGAGCACGGCGGGACGGACCGGATTGCCGGTGTAGCGCGTCTTCCCCAGCACGGCGGGCGGCGCGCCGTTCAGCGTGGGAAAGCCGGTCGCGACCAGCCGCACGCGGCCGGCCAGGAACCTGTTGGCGCGGCCCATCACCGCGTTCTGCTCGTGCAGCAGCGTCGGCAGGCCGAGCAGCGAGGCCGCCAGCAGCGGCGGCACGGTCGGATAGCCGCCGAAGCCGATCGCCGCGCGCGGCGCGATCGCGCGCAGGCGCGCATAGGCGAGCGCCACGCCGCGCGTCAGCGCCAGCGCGGCGCCGATCTTGGAGGCGAGCCCGCCGGTCGGCGTCGCCGAGGGAAACGCGTGGATCGCGCGCGCCGGAAATCCACCGCCGTATTTCAGCGCGCGGTCGTCGGTCGCCAGTTCGACCGGGAAACCGCGGCGGCCCAGCGCGATGGCGAGCGCCTCGGCGGGAAACAGATGGCCGCCGGTGCCGCCGGCGCAGACGAGGATGCAGCGCGCCGGCGTCAAGACATGCGCCGGGGCGCCGGCTGCAGCGCGGCGTGCGGCCGCCGGCGGGTGACCGCGATGAGAAAGCCCATGCCGAGGCCGAGCGCGAGCAGCGACGAGCCGCCGTACGAGATGAACGGCAGCGTCATGCCCTTGGCCGGGACGGCGCGGATGTTGACCGCCATGTTGATCCAGCTCTGCACGCCGAACATGACGACGAGGCCGGCCGCCGCGAAGCGGCAGAACGGATCCTCGTTGCGCGCGGCGAGCCACAGCCCGCGCATCACGATCAGGCCGAAGAAGGCGATCAGCACGAGGCAGGCGACCATGCCGAATTCCTCGCCGGTGACGGCGAAGACGAAATCGGTATGCGCGTCGGGCAGGATGCGCTTGTAGAGGCCCTCGCCCGGCCCGCGGCCGAGCCAGCCGCCCGACAGGATGCTCTGCAGCGCGGTGTCGACCTGGAACGTATCGACGAGGCCGCCGGTCGAATCGGGATCGAGAAAGCGCAGCACGCGCTCGTGGACGTGGGGCGAAAGTTTGAAGGCGAGGAAGCCGCCGAGCGTTCCGGCGCCGCCGAGCCCGAGCACCCAGAACCAGTGCAGCCCCGCCATGAAGAACAGCGCGGCCCAGACGACCGAGATCAGCATGGTCTGCCCGAAGTCGGGCTGGAGGATCAGCGGGACGATCGTCAGCGGCAGCAGGAGGACGGCGAGCAGCCGGCCGGGGATCGGACCATGCGGGCGCCCGCTCTCCGAAAAGGCCCAGGCGGCGAGGATGACGAAGGCCGGCTTGATGAATTCGGACGGCTGCACGCCGATGATCCAGCGCCGCGAACCCTTGATCTCGGCGCCGAACAGCAGCGCGAGGACGATCAGCGCGAGGCTGACGGCGAATACGATCAGCGCGGCGCGCCGCACGTGACGCGGCGACAGGAACGAGGTCGCGACCATCAGCAGCGCGGTCGGCCCCAGCAGCAGCGCCTGCCGGTTGACGAAATGGAAGGTCGGCAGGTTCAGCCGCTCGGCGACCGCCGGGCTGGCGGCGAGCGCCATCACCAGGCCGATCACCATCAGCGCGGCGAACGAGCCGAGCAGCCAGCGGTCGATCGAGCGGAACCAGTCGGCGACGGGACCGCGTTCGGCGCGCGAAATCATGAGCCGCTCCTTGAAGCTCGGGCGCCGTCCTGGCGCTCGATCCATTGTGAGACGAGGGTGCGAAAGCGCTCGCCGCGCTGTTCGAAATTGGCGAACTGGTCATAGGACGCGCAGGCCGGGGACAGCAGCACGACCGGCTCGGGCGCGGCGCTCAGCGCTGCGTCGCGCGCCGCGGCGGCGACCGCCGCCTCCAGCGTCCCGCAGAGTTCGAACAGCGCACCCCCCTCGAGCGTGCGCGCGAATTCGGCGGCCGCCGCGCCGATCAGATAGGCCCTGGCGATCCCGCCGAACAGGGGGCGCAGCGGCTCGATGCCGCCCTCTTTCGCCTTGCCGCCGGCGATCCAGAAGACATCCCGGTACGAAAGCAGCGCCTTTTGCGCCGCGTCGGCGTTGGTCGCCTTGGAATCGTTGACGAACAGGACGCGCCCGAACCGGCCGACCTGCTCCATGCGGTGCGGGAGGCTCTGGAAGGAGGCCAGGGCGAGCGCGATCGGGTCGACGCCGAGCCCCAGCGTGCGCGCGGCGGCGAAGGCGAAGGCGGCGTTCTGCCCATTGTGGGCGCCGCGCAGCGCCGGCGCGCCGCTGAGGTCGAGCGAGGTCGTGACGCCGTCGGGCCCGCGCTCGACGATGCGATGGTCTTCGACGACGATGTCGGCGGGCGAGGGCGCGCGCGACGCGATCGTGATCAAGCGCGGCCGGCCGCCGCGCGCCTGCGCGCGCAGCCGCTGCGCGATCGCCCGGCTCGGCTCGTCGTCGACGCCGACCAGCGCGACGCCGGCCTTCGCGACGAGCCTCTCCTTGACCGCCGCGTAATGTTCGAGCGTGCCGTGCCGGTCGAGATGATCGGGCGTCACGTTGAGCAAAAGGCCGATGCTGGGATCGAGCGAGGGCGCCAGGTCGATCTGGAACGACGAGCATTCGATGACGTGGATCGCCTGTTCCGACGGCGGCTCGAGCGCGAGAATCGGCACGCCGATATTGCCGCCCATCTGCACGTTGCGCCCCGCCGTGCGCAGGATGTGGGCGATCAGCGCGGTCGTCGTCGACTTGCCGTTCGAGCCGGTCACCGCGATGAAGCGCGCGCGCGGCGCCAGCGCGGCGCGTTCGCGGCAGAACAATTCGACGTCGCCGATGATCTCGATCCCGGCGGCCTGCGCCTTCGCCGCGGTCCAGTGCGGCGCGGGATGGGTCAGCGGCGCCCCGGGCGTCAGGATCAGCGCGGCGAACCCGCTCCAGTCGGCGGCGGTCAGATCGACCGGCGCGACCCCCGCGGCCGCGGCGCGCGCGCGTGCCGCCGAGCTTTCGTCCCAGGCCGCCACTTCGGCGCCGCCCGCCTGCAGGGCGAGCGCGGTCGCGAGGCCGGAGCCCCCGAGTCCGAACAGCGCGACCTTGCGGCCGGAAAAGCTGCGCGCGGGCGTCATGCTCACCTCAGCTTCAGGGTCGACAGGCCGACCATCGCGAGCACGAAGGCGACGATCCAGAACCGCATGACGATCTGCGGCTCAGACCAGCCGAGCTGCTCGAAATGATGATGGATCGGCGCCATGCGGAACACGCGCTTGCCGGTCATCTTGAACGAGGCGACCTGAACGACGACCGAAAGCGCCTCCATCACGAACAGGCCGCCGACGATGGCGAGCACGATCTCGTGCTTGACCGTGACCGCGATCGCGCCGAGCAGGCCGCCGAGCGCGAGCGAGCCGGTGTC
>JBEKZS010000069.1:0-21876 GCA_049509635.1 Roseiarcus sp. | reverse complement strand
CGCGTTCTCGATCGCAAGACGGTCGGTCACATCCTGAATCGTCATCAGAATGGTCGGACGGTCCCGGCGTTCGTCGGAGATCGCGCGTGCGTCGAGAACCAGCGCGCGCGCTCCTATCAAAGGAAAAGTCGCGTTGAATCCGCAGCTTTCCGCGACCCCATGGGTCGTGACCGCGGCTCTGAGCAGCGACCGCACGATCGGCGCATCGAACCGGGCGCCGGCGCCATCGAAAATCGATCGCCCGACCACGTCCTCGGCCGCGACATGAAAGTTCGAATGGAATGATCGACTTGTCGCGATGACGCGCAGTTCGCCGTCGAGCACGAGCAGCGGCTCACGGATGCTTTCCACAACCGCCTGCGCCAGCAACGAGCCAGACGCCAGGTCTTGAAAGGGGCCGATCGACATCGCCGCGATCTCACTCCGCGGCTTCATCCGTATCTCCATCGGCGAACCGCGTCGCTAATCCATGATGGTTCGCTCGCCGGCCACGGCGCGACGGTCGAGGGCGAGAGTAGATTCCGACGCTGTCGATCCGCGGGCGCCGTCGGCTAGGGTCCGGTGCGCTGGCGGACCGGGGAGCCGCGCGGGTCGCGGGTCTCCGCGCCGAATCGGTCGCCGCGCGTCAGAGCGGGTCAAGCCGGAATGGCGCGCTCCGGGGCGTTTCTGGACGCCGGCGATCAGCGAGCGCCTCGATCTGCATGCCGATGTGAAGGCGAGGGAAACGGCTGCTCCTGTGCCGGGCGCGGGCATCATCGGGGCCGGCGCGGGGCGAAGGCGGAAGGAGCTTTGACGATGGAAGCCCATGGCGATCAGCCCGATGTTCCCGAACCCGCGGGGACGGCCAGGCCCCCTGCGAAGGATGACCTCAAGACTGCGCCGCTCGCCGAAGTCGAAACGAAGCTGGGTTCGTCGCCGGAGGGTCTCAGCCAGGCCGAGGCCGAGAGGCGTCTGAAGCAATACGGGCCGAACGAGATCGCGGAGAAGAAGACCAACGAACTGCTGAAATTTCTCTCCTACTTCTGGGGCCCGATCCCGTGGATGATCGAGATCGCGGTCATTCTCTCCGGCGTCGTTCGCCACTGGCCCGACTTCTTCATCATCCTCCTGCTGCTCGCGGCCAACGCGACGATCGGATTCTGGGAGGAACGCCAGGCGGGAGACGCGATCGATGCGCTGAAGAAGCGGCTGGCGATCACGGCGCGGGTGAAGCGGGACGGCAAATGGGTCGCCCCGCCCGCGCGCGAGCTGGTTCCGGGCGACGTCATCCGCCTGCGCCTCGGCGACATCGTGCCGGCGGACGCGCGCCTGCTGGACGGCGACGAGGTGTCGCTCGACCAGTCGGCGCTGACCGGCGAATCGCTGCCCGCCACCCGCAATTCCGGCGACGCCGTCTTCTCCGGCTCGATCGTGCGCCGCGGCGAGATCGGCGCCATGGTCTATGCGACCGGCGGCAACACCTACTTCGGCAAGACTGCGGAACTGGTCGAGACCGCGGTCACCGTCAGCCATTTCCAGACGGCGGTCCTCAGGATCGGCGACTATCTGATCGCGCTCGCCGTCGTCCTCGTGGCGATCATCGTCGTCGTCGCGATCTACCGCGGCGATCCGATCCTCGGCACGCTCCAGTTCGCCCTCGTGCTGACGGTCGCCGCGATCCCCGTGGCGATGCCGACCGTCCTGTCGGTGACGATGGCGGTCGGCGCGCGGCTGCTCGCGAAGAAACAGGCGATCGTCAGCCGGCTGGTCGCGATCGAGGAACTGGCCGGCGTCGACGTGCTGTGCGCCGACAAGACCGGCACGCTCACGCAGAACAAGCTGACGCTGGGGACGCCGTTCTGCCTGGACGGCATCACGCCCGAGCAGTTGATCCTCGCCGGCGCGCTCGCCTCGCGCGAGGAGAACGACGACACGATCGATCTGGCGGTGCTCGGCGGCGTGAAGGACAGGCAAGCGCTGAAGCCCTACCGGGTCATTCATTTCAACCCGTTCGATCCCGTGCACAAGCGCACCGAGGCGACGGTCGAGGGCGAGGACGGCAAGACGTTCAAGGTGACCAAGGGCGCTCCGCAGGTGGTCCAGGGCCTGTCGGCCAACGCCGCGACCGTCAAGGACGCCGTCGACAGGGCCGTCGAGGCTTTCGCCGCGCGCGGCTTTCGCGCGCTCGGCGTCGCCCGCGCGGATGGCGAGGGGACATGGCGGTTCCTCGGCGTGCTGCCGCTGTTCGATCCCCCGCGCGAGGACGCCAGATCCACGATCGCGACCGCGGCGAAAATGGGCGTGAAGATCAAGATGGTCACCGGCGACGCGCTGGCGATCGCCCGGGAAACGGCCAAGACCCTCGGCATGGGCGCCAATATTCTCGACGGCGGCGGGCTCGGCGATTCCAGGGTCGAGGAGAGCCCGGCGGTGGCGAAGTCAATCGAGGACGCCGACGGCTTCGCGCAGGTCTTCCCCGAGCACAAGTTCCATATCGTCGACGTCCTGCAGAAGCACGGTCACGTCGTCGGCATGACCGGCGACGGCGTCAACGACGCGCCGGCGCTGAAGAAGGCCGACTGCGGATTCGCGGTCTCCGGCGCGACGGACGCGGCGCGCGCGGCCGCCTCGATCGTGCTGGTGACGCCCGGCCTGTCGGTGATCATCGACGCGATCAAGGAGAGCCGGCGCATCTTCCAGCGGATGAACAGCTACGCGATCTACCGCATCGCCGAGACCCTTCGGGTGCTGTTCTTCATGACGCTCGCGATCCTCGCGTTCAATTTCTATCCGCTGACCGCGGTGATGATCGTCATGCTCGCGCTGCTCAACGACGGGGCGATCCTGTCGATCGCCTATGACAATGTCCTGTATCGAGATGCGCCGGAGTCGTGGGACATGAGGACGGTCCTGAGCATTTCCACCGTGCTCGGCGTCATCGGCGTCGTCGCCGCTTTCGGCCTCTTCTATCTCGGCGAGCGCGTGTTTCACCTCGATCGCGCCCACATCCAGACGCTGATGTACCTGAAGCTTTCCGTGGCCGGGCACCTCACGATCTTCCTGACCCGGACCCGCGGCCCGTTCTGGTCGATACGCCCGGCCCGGATCCTCTGGGTCGCGGTGCTCGGCACGCAGGCGGCGGCGACGCTGATCGCGGTCTATGGCGCGTTCATGACGCCGCTCGGCTGGGGCTGGGCGCTGTTCGTATGGGGCTACGCCCTCGCGTGGTTCCTCGTCAACGATCGGGTGAAGCTGCTCGCCTATCGCCTTCTCGGCGCCACGAAGACAGCCGCGCCGAGGCGTCAGGACGAGCCTGCGGCCGCCCCGGCGAAGGCCGAAGCCGCCAAGCCCGCCCCGGCGAACGCCGCGCAGGCCGCGGCTGTCCCGGCGGATGGACAAGGCGCCAAGCCGGTTCCGGCCAAGGCGAAGGACGCCAGGGCCCCGGCGAGAGCCGAGGGTGCGGAGGCGGCTACGGCGAAGCTGGACGACGCACGGGCCTCCCCGCCGCCCGAGCCGCATCCGACGCCGGCGATCGCCAAATCCGCCAGCCAGGAGCCTCCCGTTCGCGCCGATTCCCTGCTCGACATGAAGCTCGGCGACCTCCTGGCGGCCGGCCTCGCCAAGGACCCGGAAGACGCCGGGCGGCTCATCGCCGCCGGACTCGCGCAGACCAAATCGCGCGCCGCGCCTGCGGAGGCCGAATCGGATCGACCCGGGCCCTCCGCCGAGCCCGCGCCGAGCCGAGCGCCCGCGGCGCCGGCCGCTCCGCCGCAGAAGGCGGCCGAGTGAACGCAGCGACGGCGCGAGCGGGCAAGCCGCACTGGGGATCAGCGTCAAAATCCATGTCGATGACTCTCGCGGGCGCGAAGGCGAGGCGGTCAGGCTCGATGGGGGTCAATGGACGTCGGAGCGGGTCGGAATCGAGACATGGAGCGGGTCGCCAGCGCCCAGTTCGTGCCTCCGGCCGGCGATGAGCAGCGGCATCGGATCGCCCGCCTCGAGCCTCGCCTCGATGGCGCCATCCTGCGTGATCCGGATCCCGACGGATCGGCCGCGCCATTGGAATCCGAAGGTGAGACTTCGCCATTCCTCCGGCAGACGGGGATCGAGGGCCGCACCGTCGGGGGTGAACGAGAGTCCCGCGAAGCCCAGCACCGCCGTCATCCAGACGCCCCCCAGCGCCGCGATATGGACGCCGCCGTCGCTCGCCGCATGGGCGTCGCCGAGATCGATCGCCGCGGTCTCGCGAAAGAAACGCAAGGCCATGGCGGACTTGCCCAGCCTCGCGGCGACGAGCCCGTGCATCGCCCGGCTCAGGGAGCTGCCGTGGCTGCAGCGCGGTTCATAATGGTCGAAGTTCCTCGCCGCCATGCCGCCGGGGAATTCCTCCGGCAGCAGGCCCAGAAGCGCGACGACATCGGCCTGCTTGACGATCTGGGAGCGGGCGACCCGCTCGCGGCCGAGCACGAGATCAATCGGGACCGAACGACCGGAATAGTTCGACAGGTCGATGTCCTCGAGCTGATGGAACCCGGCAAACTGCTCGAACAAGCCGGTCGCGGGATCGAGGCCGGTCGCCATCGTCTCCGCCGCGCGCGACCACTGCGCGAGTTCGTCCTCGTCCAGTTTCAGCCGGGCCGAGATGCTGTCCCAGCGCGCGGGCCATCGCTCGCGCAGAAGCGACGCGGCCTCCAGCGCCCGACGGATGTTCCAGCGCGCCATCACATTGGTGAAGGCGTTGTCGTCGATATGTTCGTGATACTCGTCCGGGCCGATGACGCCGCGGATATGGCCGCGGCCGTCGGCTTCGAGCCGGGCCCGGCTCGACCAGAATCGAGCCGTCTCCAGCAGGATCTCGGCGCCCGCGTCGAGAAGAAACGCCTCATCTCCGGTCGCCAGCCAATAGTGCCAGACCGCGTAGGCGACATCCGCGCTGATATGCTGTTCCTGCCTGCCGCACAGGATGTCGATCACCCGGCGATCGGGCCCGATCGCGTGGTCCGGCGTCGTCTCGGCTCCAGTATCAGCGGACTCCCAGGCGTAGAGCGCGCCGCGCCAGCCCATCCGCGCGGCTTTGGCGCGCGCGCCGTCGAGCGTCCGGAAGCGATACATCAGCAGCGCCCGTGCGGCTGCCGGCCAGGTCATCACGAAGAACGGCAGCAGGTAGACCTCGGTGTCCCAAAACACGTGCCCGCGATAGTCTGGGCCGGTCAGCGCCCGCGCGCCGATCGAGACCCGCTCGTCGGCGGGATTGGCCGCGCCGTTGAGGTGGTAGAGGGCGAATCGCAGGGCCTGCTGCGCCGCATCGTCGCCCTCGACCCGGGCGTCGCCGAGCCGCCAGCGATCCGCCCATGCGGCCTCGTGCGTGGCGATCACGCCGCGCCAGCCGAGCCGGCCGGCGCCGCCGAGCTCGCGCCGGGCCTCCTCGCTCGGATCCCGGTCCGGCGCCTCCGAGCGGACCACCGCCACCAAGCGTTCGAAATCCACGACTTGCGCGCGGCGGCTGGTCCAGGTCCAGGAGCGCTTGAATGCTCCGGACGCGGTTGGCGCGAGCTGGCGGCCGTCGACCCGCAGCGCCGAGGAGGTCGCCATGGCGAGACGCTTGCCGGTGCAGTGCGTGCGCCACAGGCCGATGTCGTCGTCGAGCCGTTCGGCGACGAGACCGAGGTCCAGTCCCTCGAACGAGGCCTCGAGCGTGATTTCGACCTCGCCCTCCTCGATCTCGAACTGGAGCAGCTGAAGCCCGATCGCCCGTTCGCCCAGCGAAACGAGGCGCAGCGTTCGCCCGTGAATGCTCACGTCGGGATCGCTGGCGTCGGGCGCCTTCAATCGATGGAACGCGCTCAGCAACGCGCCCCGCTTCATGTCGAGCGTCATGCGGTGGGACGACATGTCGCCGGGGTGCGGGACGAGAGGACCGCCAGGCAGCAGGATCCGGAGTTGAAGCCAGTCGGCCGCGGGCACCAGTCCCGGCGTGGACGGCCCCGCGCCGGGCGTGCCGAACAATCCGGCGACATAGGTTCGCGGCGGCGCGACGCAGCGCGCGCCGCGCGTCACGCATCGCGCGGCCCTGACGCCCAGGAAACCATTGCTGACTGCAAAGCGCGATTCGACGCTGGCCTCGCGCAGGGCGTCAAAGCCGACGGCGTCGAGCACCCAGGCGGGATCGGCGGTCGGCGCGAGCGCATCGTCCATCGTCGCGCGATCATTCATGGCGCGCGCCGGCGGAGCCGCCCTTCTCGAAGCGCGTCGATCGCGACTTCGTCGAGGCTCGTCACGACGAGGTCAGCGCCCGCCGCCCGCAGCCCGGCGGCGTCGTCGAGCCGGGCGACGCCGAGCGCCGACATGGCGCCCGCGCGTGCGGCCTCGACGCCGGCGGGCGCGTCCTCGGCGACGAAGCACCGAGCCGGTTCCACGCCCAACGCTGCGGCGGCCAGAAGAAAAATCTCGGGGGCGGGCTTGCCGTGGGTCAACGTGCGGCCGCAGTCATTGGCGTCGAACATATCGAACAGGGTCCGTCCGGCCCCGACGGGAATCGTCTGCATCATCTGGTTGGCGTTCTTCGACGACGAGGCCACGGCCATCGACCAGCCGAGCGACCGGATCGCCTTGATGAAACGGAGCGCGTCGGGGAAGGCCTTGACATGTCCGGCCTGGATCAGCGCGAGCAGCCGCTTCTGCTTGATTTCGGCATAGGCGGGGGCGCGCTTTTCGGCGTCCGGCGCCCCGAGCGCCTCCAGCGCGGCGCGCGCGCCGCTGAGCCGCGGCTTGCCGGCCACCACCGCCTGGTACATCGCCGTGGTGAAACGCTTGGGGTCGGCCAGCCCCTCGAGCGCTTCCCGCCACGCGCGTTCGTGAGGCGAGGCGAGCAGAACGCCGTCGACGTCGAAGATCGCAGCGGTCAAGACGCCAGCAGATTCACGCCGTGGCCCGCCCGAGCCCCCGGCGCCCAGCCGCCCGGCGGCCATGAATCACCGCCGCGAGGCCGACCGACGCGCGCCGCCGTGTCGTTCGTTCCGACCGATCGCGATCCGATCCTGCATCGATGCACCGGCAGCGCGGCCGGCGCGCAGCGGAATCGGGATGGGCTCTCCCAGCCGCCCGGACTCTTCGAGCGATCCGACGCCCTCGAGCGGAGTCTCGCCCAACAGGCTCATCATCTTCATGATCCGGGCGAGTATGACGGTGACGGCGTCGGAGCGTTCCATGTTCTGCCTCCTGGCGCGACCAATCTAGGCGCCCGCCTGCGTCAGCGACAGGATCGGAAACTACCTAGCGCCGGCGCGAAGGTCAGCCGCCTCGAAACATGCGCAAGTCAGTCGGATCGCGTGTCGCATGACGGTCGTCCTCGCGGCTGGGCTGCCTCGTCTCCGGCGCGCGGGCGTCGGCGCGGATGCCGATCCGGCGACTCGTCGCGCGCGGCGCGGCGGATGACTCCGCCCCGATGCGGCGGGGTCCTGGGATCGCGTAGGTAATTCCCGAGCCTGCCCAAACCGGGCCTCGTTCCGCTATGTCTCGCGTCGAGCGGCGTGAGCGCGCCGTCGTTTGCGGGCGTTCTCGCTTCGCGCCTTCTCGGCGGCGGCCGGGCGCGGCATGCCGAGGCGCACGCAGGTCAAGTCGCACGAAGAGGGTTCACGATCATGAATGCAGCCGCCTCGACGCTGGAGTCGCGAAACCGAATCGCGGCCGGCCCCGCCGCCAGGCAGGCGACCCTGGCGTCCGACGAACTGCGCAGGATCGACGCCTACTGGCGCGCGGCCAACTATCTCTCGGTCGGCCAGATCTATCTCTACGACAATCCGCTGCTGCGCGAGCCGCTGAAGCTCGCCCATGTCAAGCCTCTGGTGGTCGGCCACTGGGGCACGACCCCGGGCCAGAATTTCATCTACGTCCACCTCAACCGAATCATCAAGCGCCACGACCTCGACATGATCTACATCGCCGGCCCCGGTCACGGCGGCCCGGCGCTGGTCGGCAACGTCTATCTGGAAGGGACGTGGACGGAGGTCTATCCGAACGTCACCCAGGACGAGGCCGGTCTCAAGAAGCTGTTCACCCAATTCTCGTTTCCCGGCGGCATATCGAGCCATGTCGCGCCGACGACGCCGGGCTCGATCCACGAGGGCGGCGAACTCGGTTATTCGCTGAGCCACGCGTTCGGCGCCGCGTTCGACAATCCCGGCCTGATCGTCGCCTGCATCGTCGGCGACGGCGAAGCGGAGACCGGTCCGCTGGCGACCTCCTGGCAGTCCAACAAGCTGCTGAATCCGATCACCGACGGCGCCGTGCTGCCGATCCTCCACCTCAATGGATTCAAGATCAGCAATCCGACGGTGCTCGCCCGCATCGAGCGCGAGGAGCTCGAACAGTTCTTTCGCGGCTGCGGCTGGACGCCGCTGTTCGTCGAGGGCGACGACCCCGACACGATGCACGAGCTGATGGCCGCGACGATGGAACAAGCGATCGCGGAGATCCGCCGGATCCAGGAGCATGCGCGCGGCAAGGGCGACGCCGCGCGGCCGCGCTGGCCGATGATCGTGCTGCGGTCGCCGAAGGGCTGGACCGGGCCCAAGACCGTTGACGGCCTCGAGGTCGAGGGCACGTTTCGCGCCCATCAGGTGCCGCTGCTCGTCGACTCCGGACATCCCGAGCATGTCAAGCAGCTCGAGAGCTGGATGAAGAGCTACAAGGCCGAAGAATTGTTCGACGACAAGGGGCGGCTGCTTCCCGAACTCGCCGAGCTGGCGCCCGAAGGCGCCCGGCGCATGGGCGCCAATCCGCACGCCAATGGCGGGCTGCTGCTGCACGACCTGCGGATGCCCGATTTCCACCGCCACGCGGTGACGGTGCCTTCGCCCGGCGGCGTCGACGCCCAGGATACGCTGGTGCTCGGCAAGTTTCTGCGCGACGTCGCCGCGTTGAATCAGGAGCAGCGGAATTTCCGCATCTTCGGGCCGGACGAGACGCTGTCGAATCTGCTCGGCGCCGTATTCGAGGTCACCAATCGGCAATGGGACGCCGCGGAGGCGAGCGATGACGAATTCCTCGCGCCCGACGGGCGCGTGCTCGATTCGATGCTGAGCGAGCACCAGTGCGAGGGCTGGCTCGAGGGCTATCTGCTGACCGGCCGGCACGGCCTGTTCAACAGCTACGAGGCCTTCATCCGCATCGTCGACTCCATGTTCAGCCAGCACGCGAAATGGCTGAAGGTCACGCTGGAGCTGCCCTGGCGCCGGAAGATCGCGTCATTGAACTATCTGCTCGCCTCCCACGTCTGGCAGCAGGATCACAACGGCTTCACCCATCAGGATCCCGGCTTCCTCGATCACGTCGTCAACAAGAAGGCCGACATCGTGCGGGTCTATCTGCCGCCGGACGCCAACTGCCTGCTGTCGGTGTTCGACCACTGCCTGCGCAGCCGGCACTACGTCAATGTCGTGGTGGCGGGCAAGCACGCGCTGCCGCAATGGCTGACCATGGACGAGGCGGTCATCCACTGCACGCAGGGCATCGGCATCTGGCAATGGGCGAGCAACGACCAGGGCGGCGAGCCGGACGTGGTGATGGCGTGCTGCGGCGACACGCCGACGCTCGAAATACTCGCCGCCGTGTCGATCCTGCGCGGCCATCTGCCCGACCTGAAGATTCGCGTCGTCAACGTCGTCGATCTCATGCGGCTGCAGCCGTGCGCCGAGCACCCGCACGGACTGAGCGAAACAGACTTCGACTCGCTGTTCACCAGGGACAAGCCGGTCGTGTTCGGCTTTCACGGCTATCCCTCGCTGGTCCACGGCCTGACCTACCGTCGGGCCAACCGCAACCTGCACGTTCGCGGCTACAAGGAGGAGGGCACGATCACGACCGCCTTCGACATGCGGGTGCAGAATGAGCTGGATCGGTTCCATCTCGTGCAGGACGTGGTCGACAATCTGCCTCATCTGGGCAGCAAGGGCGCCTATCTCAAGCAGGCGATGCGCGACAAGCTCATCCAGCACAAGCACTATATCGACAAGCACGGCGAGGATCTGCCGGAGATCCGCAACTGGAAATGGGCCGCCGCGAAATGATCCCGCAGACGCTGATCGAGACCGCGCGGGCGCTGGTCGCCGACGACAAGGGCCTGCTCGCGATGGACGAGAGCGACGGGACCTGCAACAGGCGATTCGCCAAGGCGGGAATTCCCCAGACCGAGGAGGCCCGCCGCGCCTGGCGCGAATTGATCGTCTCGACTCCGGGCCTTGGCCGATGCATCAGCGGCGCGATCCTCTACGACGAGACGATCCGCCAGAAGACGCGGCGCGGCGTGCCCATGGTCGAGATCCTCCGCGAGGCCGGAATCATCCCGGGCGTCAAGGTGGACCTCGGCGCGAAAGACCTCGCCGGCCGCCCCGGCGAGAAGATCACCGAGGGTCTCGACGGGTTGCGGGAGCGTCTGGCGGCATATTTCGCGATGGGCGCCCGGTTCGCCAAGTGGCGCGCGGTCATCGCCCTGGGCGAGGGGCTGCCCGGCCGGGGCTGCATCGCCGCCAATGCGCATGCGCTGGCGCGCTACGCCGCGCTGTGCCAGGAGAGCGGGCTCGTCCCGGTCGTCGAGCCGGAAGTGCTGATGGACGGCGCGCATTCGATGGCTCGATGCGGAGCGGCGACCGAGGAGGTCCTGCAGAGCGTCTTCGAGGAACTGTATTGTCAGGGGGTGCTGCTGGAGGGCATGATCCTCAAGCCCAACATGGTCCTGCCGGGCCTCGCCTGCCCGAAACAGGAGCCGGTCGACGAAGTCGCCGACGCGACGGTGACCTGCCTGCTGCGCAACGTGCCGGCCGCCGTCGCCGGAATCGCCTTCCTTTCGGGCGGCCAGTCGGGCGAACTCGCCTCCGCTCGGCTCAACGCGATGAACCTCCGGTTCCAGCCGCCGCGCGCGCGGCCGCCGTGGCCGCTGGCGTTCTCCTATGCGCGCGCGATCCAGCAGCCGGCCCTGGAGATCTGGCGGGGCGAGGACGCCCATGCAGCCGCCGCGCAGCGGGCGCTCCAGCACAGGGCGGACTGCAACCGGGCCGCGCGGCGCGGCGAATACGCCGCCGCGATGGAATCGCGGTGAGCGCGGCCAACGGCCGCTCGACGCGAGGCCGCCAACCGAATGCGGAAGCGGCTCGCCCCGACCCCGCCGCAGCGCCGGAGTTCGATCGCCCCCGCCTCGCTCACGGACAGACGTAGCCGCCTCCGTCGGGCGCGCGGAAGCAGCCGACCGACTCCGGAAACAGCGTCTTCGGCAGCCACAGCACCACCTCGGGAAAGAAGATCGCGAAGGCGATCGTCGCCAGGAAGATCACGTAGATCGGCAGCGACGCGCGTAGCGCCGCCGAGAAGCGGGCGCCGACGAACTTCGACGCCATCAGCAGCGACAGGCCGTAGGGCGGGGTGATCAGGCCGAACGCCAGTGTGATGATCAGCACGATGCCCATGTGGACGCCGTTGATCGAGGCCTGCTCGGTGAGCTGATTGACCACCGGCATGAAGATGATGATCGCGGGGATCGGCTCGATGAAATCGCCGACGACCGTGAACACGATCACGAGCAGGAACATGATCGCGTGCGGATCGCCGCCGGCGGCGCCGCCGATCCAGCCGGCGACCACGATCGGCCCGCGCAGATAGGCGAGCAGCCAGCCGAACGCGGAGGCGGCGGCGATGGTGATCAGCGGCAGCGAATAGATCAGGCCGGCCTGGACGAAGTCGCCCGCCACCAGGCGCAGATGGCGCGGATTGAGCAGCGGAATCACCACGACGAGAATATAGGCGACCGCGACGACGCCGGCTTCGGTCGGGGTGAACCAGCCCGACAGGATGCCGCCGAGCAGGATGACCGGTATCAGCATCGGCAGCGCCGCCGCCCGCGCCGCGGCGACCAGATTGCCGAAACTGGATCGCGGCCGGCGGAAGCCGACCGGTCCGAAGAAATAGCAGAACAGCATCAGGCCGACGCCGACCATCGCGCCCGGCGCGATTCCGGCCAGGAACAGGCCGGCGATGGAGACGTTGCCGACCGCGCCATAGACGACCGCCAGTATGCTCGGCGGCACGAGATTGGCGATCGTCGAAGCCGCCGCGATCAGCGCCGCGACGAAGGCGGGCGAGTAGCCTTCCCGCGCCATGGGCCGCGCCATCGTGCGGCTGAGCACGGCGACATCGGCGGAAGACGAGCCCGACATGCCGGAAAAGAACATGCTGAACACGGTCGTGACCTGGGCGAGGCCGCCGCGGACGTGGCCGACCAGCGCCTGCGAGAGCTCGGCGATCCGGGTGACGACGTCCGCGGAGGTCATCAACTCGCCGACCAGCAGGAAGAACGGGATCGCCATCAGGGCTTCCGAATCGACTCCATTGAACATTTGCCCGACGATCGACTGCAGCGTGATCGGGGTCAGCAACGTGCCGACGATGACGCCCGCCATCAGCGAGAACGCCACCGGCACGCCGAGATAGCCGAACACGAGAAACAGCAGGGTCATGATCGCGAGGATCAGGCTGTTCGGCATCGCGTCAGACCCGTTCGCCCGCTCGCGACCACAGGCCGGCGCGGGTCACGAGCCGATTTCCTCCGACCGGGCGGGCTCGCGGGCGAAGCCGTGGCGCAGGCCGTTGACGATCTGCTCGAGGCTGAACAGCGCCACCAGGGCGCCACAGATCGGTATCGGCGCGTAGAGATAGGCGATCGGCAGCATCGAGGGCATGCGGAAGCTGCCAAGGCCGGTGAGGAAATTGCGCCAGCCATAGACGACGAGGCAGAGTCCGACCGCCATGACGACGGTGCGGTTGAAAACCTCGAACAGCCGGCGCGCCCGTCGGCCCATCGCCTCGGTCACCGCCGACAGCTGCAGGTGATCGTTGCGCCGCGTCGCCACGGACGCCCCGACGAAGACGCCGTAGATGAAGAAGGTCGAGGTCACCTCCTGCGGCCACAGCAGCGGATGGCCCAAGACCCGCGCGACGACATCGAGCAGGGTCGTCGAGGTGAAGCCGACCAGACAGACGCCGCACAGCCGCATCAGCAGGCGTTCGAGCGGATCCAGCGCGCGCCACTTCAGCTGGCGATCGGCCGCGAGCACGAGATCGACGCCCCCCTTCGACACCGGCCTACTCGATCGCGCGGCAAATCTGCAGAATCTTTTCCGCATGCGGGCCGAGGCTGCGCGCGAGCTGCTCCTGGAGCGGCTCGGCGATCCTGATGAAACTCGCCTTGTCGATCGCGGTCACGACCTTGACGCCGAGTTTTTGCAGCCTGGCGAGCGACTTGTGGTCGAGTTCGATCGCCTGCGCCGGCTGCTTGGCGGCGACCTCGTTCGCCGCGGCCTGCACCCAGCCCCTCTGCTCGTCGGTCAGCGAGACCCAGAGCTTGTCGCTGACCCAGATCACGCTATTGTTGCCCTCGTGCTCGGTCATCGACAGCACGGGGGCGACTTCGTAATGCTTGTTGCTGTCGTAGACATTGACTCCGTTCTCGGCGAAGTCGACGACGCCGGTCTGCAGCGAAGTGTAGACGCTGCCGAACGGCATGTGGATGGTCTGCGCGCCATAGGCGGGAAACAGCGTGTCCTCGGTCGGCGTCGCCTGGACGCGCACCTTGTGGCCGCCGAGGTCGGCGACCGACGTCACCGCCCGCTTCCCGTACATGTTGCGAAGCCCGAGCGTGGCGAGCGCGAGCACATGGCCGTCCTTGACGGTCGCATCGAACATCTCCCGCACCGCCGCGATCAGCCGGGGGTCGGCGATCGCCCGGATCAGCTGGTCCTCGGAGCGAAACAGGTAATGGATCGACAGCACGCCGGATTCGGGCGCGACGGTGGCCGCATTGGCGGTGGAGCTGATCATGAAGTCGATGTCGCCGGTGCGGATTTTCTGGAGCATCTGCGGCTCCTGGCCCAGTTGCGCGCCGGGGAACTGATCGACCGCCATCGACCCGTGGCTGAGCTCCGTCAGCTTGGCGTTGAAAATGTCCGCGGCTATGCCGTAGCCCGTCGTGTGCGGCTGATCATAGGCGAAGCTGTAACGGCGGGCCTCGTCCGCCTGCGCCGTCGCGGCGCCCAACAAGCCGCTCGCGACGGCCAGCGCCGCCACGCGCCCGAGCCATCGGCTCATCGCACGGTCCTCCCCACTGGCGCGGCGTCGCCCGCGACACTTTGTCGGGCCGACAGTACCCCTCCGTCGTGGCGGCGTCCATGGCCAAAATCCGCCGGGAATCGGCGAGGCTGCGCGGCGGCCGCCGACCGCGGCCCGGTTCGCCGGGAGATCGCGGGGCGGTTCCGGCGGCGCCCCTCGCGCCATGCGCCCGGCCAGCCGGACGGACGACGAAAGTCGTATGGCGCAAGCGGGCGATTCGCGATCAGTTGGACCGGGCGTGGAGGAAAGGCATGAACATTCTGTCCAAGCGCAGCACGCTGGCGATCGCCGCCGTGGTGGACGTCGCGCTGTTCGCCCGCAACATGCCCGTCGGCGTCAAGTCGCTCGCCGCCCGCCATGATCTGCCGCCGCGCCATCTCGAGGGGGTCTTGCAGGGGCTGGTTCACGCAGGCATTCTCAAGGGCGTCCGCGGACCCCGCGGCGGCTACGCCCTGGCCCGCGAGCCCGGCAAGATCACCGCCGGCGAAATCGTGCGGACCGTCCTCGCGCTGAGCGTGGCGGCGCCGAGCGGGATCGGCAGCAACTCCGAACTCATGACCAAGGTCGTCGAACCCAGCGTGCGAAGAGCCGTCGACAGGTTTCTCGACACGCTCGACGAGGTCACCGTCGACCGGCTGTGCGCGGTCGCGGACGCCGAGGGAATCGTCGAGATTGCGGCGGCGGCCGATTTGCATCCGGCCTCGCCCTTCGGCGGTCTGCGCGCCGATGACGGCGCGACCCCCGGCGCCATGGGCGCCTGAACGGATGAGGCGCCCGCTTGCGCCGATCGTCGGCCTCGATCGAGTTTGCGGCTCGACAGGCCGCGGCGGCGACCGCAGCGGCGAGCCCTCCCGAAGCGATGAGCGGACGAAATCGAGCGCCGGGCCCGGTCTTGCAGGGGCGCTGGCGAGCTGTGCAGCGGCGGCCGGATTCGCCGTCGCCGCTTCGGCCGCCGAGCTTCCCACGATGCGGGCGCCGCCGCCCCGGCCCGCCAGGGCATGCAACGTCGGCGGCATGAACGGTTACGTGATCCCCGGCACTTCGACCTGCGTGAGGATCAGCGGCTATGTTTCGGCCGGGGTCGAGGCGGGCAACGCCAGGGGCGTGTCCTACGGGGCGGGCGGCGCCCACAATTGACCGTCGCGACTCGCCGGCCGCCGGGGTTCTGCGCTTTCCCACGACGATTGGGCGCCCCCGCCGATGGTTGGTCGGGATGAGGCCCGCGACGCTCGCCCCAGTTCCGCCGAGCCGACCAGGCGATGGATGAATCCGAGCTTGGCGACGATCGCCGGCGTCAGCACGAATGGATAGAGGTCCGGCTGGCCCATGCAGCGGTTGATGCTGTTGAGCGCGAAAGTCAGCGGCAGCCAGGCGCCGACGAGCTGCTCGACGTCGGCCGCGCGGTAGGGTTCGAAATCGATGTGCGCGTCGAGATCGCCGCGCGCGCCGAGCGAGGGATGGATGTCGACGCCGGACGCCCGCGCCATCTCGAGCGTGTCCACGATGTGGAAATAATGCGCCCAGGTCTCGGCGAAATCCTCCCAGGGATGGGAGGTCGCGTAGGCGCTGACGAAATGCTCCCGCCAGTCGGCCGGGGCGCCCCGCTCGTAATGCGTCCGCAGGGCTTCGTCGTAATCGCGCGCGTCGTCGCCGAACACCGCCCGGCACGGCGCCAGCAGGTCCGAGTCGCGCACCAGCCGGTCCCAGTAGTAATGGCCAATCTCGTGGCGGAAATGGCCGAGCAGCGTGCGATAGGGCTCGCGCATCGCCGAACGCCGGCTTTCGCGCTCGGCGTCGTCGGCCTCCGCCAGCGCGATCGTGATCCGGCCGCTGTCATGGCCGGTCAGCACTTTCGGGCCGGCCGACGCGCCGCGATCGTCGAGAAAGTCGAAGGCGAGCCCTTCGGGACTCTCCTGGCGCGTGCGCAGCGGCAGGTCGAATCGGAGCAGGCTGTAGAACAGCCGATGCTTGGCGAGCTCGATCTTGCGCCACAGCGCGACGTTGCCCCCCTGCGAGAGATCGGGCACGATCTCGTTGTGGCGGCAGGCCGCGCACAGGCGGTCGCGCGAGTCGGCGGGCACGAGCCAGTTGCAGCAATCGTAATCCGCGTTCGCGCAGAACCGAAAGGACGCCGAGCCGTCGCCGAACGGGGTCCACGCGCCGCCGTTCGGCTCGACGGCGGTGAGCCGGTTGGGGCCGGCGAGATAGCCGACCCGCCGCCCGCAATTCTCGCATCGCGTATTCTCGAAGAACAGGACCTGGCTGCAGGCCGGACACTTGAAGAGTTTCATCGATTCGTCGCTCGCCTGCGCCGGGCCGTCGGCGGTTCGGGATGGCCATGGAGCGATCGGCGTCCGGCGCGCTCGCCGGGCGGCTGCCGCCCGCGGCGATAATCGCGGCGGGTCAGCCTGGTTCCCCGCCGCCGGGCGCGATCCCCGGCGGTTTGCGGGCCGCGGGCCGCACTTTCTGCCGACGCTGCGCGACCGCGAGCACCAGCGCCATGCCCACCGCCATCGTCGCCGCCAGCGATCGGAAGCCGCCGAATTCCGATTCCTCGATCGCGAGCCAGGCGCGCGACAGCGGCGCGAGCGGACTCAGCGGGCTGTCGGTGATCGCCAGCACCGCCGCGCCTTTCTGCCTGGCGGTCGCCGCCAGCGCCGGCGTGATCGAATTGTAGGGGCTGAAGCTGATCGCGAGCGCCGCGTCGCGCGGGCCGGCGAAGCCGATCTGCTCGAACGCGGTCGATCCGACATTGTCGACGAGCGCATTCTTCACGTCGAGTTGCGACAGGGCGAGGCCCATGTAGACCGTCACCGGGAACGCGCGCTTGCTGCCGATGAGGTAGATCGTCTCGGCCTCGGCCATGGCGTCGGCGAGCCGCGCGAAAGTGGCCAGTTCAATCCGCTCGGGCTGGCGCGTCAGCGACGCGGCGGACGCCTCGACCAGCCCGGCGAGGATGCGCAGGTCGGGATCCCGGCTCCTGCGCGGGGACCGGCTCGCCGCCTCCCGCTCGCGCGCGTCGGGCCAGTTGACCTTGACGTAGTCCTTGAAAATCTCCTGGAGGTCGGAAAAGCCGGGGTAGCCCAGATTCTGGGCGAAACGGACGAGCGCCGACGGCTGCACGCCGGCGCTCTGGGCGATTTCGACGACCGTTCCGAGCGCCACGTCGCTCGGATTCTGCGAAAGATGGATCGCCACCTGACGCAATTGCCGTGGCAGGCGCATCGAGCCCGACGACAGCACCGCGCGCAATTCCTCGTAGCTGCCCGGCCGCCGGTAGCCGAGCGCCGCGTGAAGGTTTTCGGACGCGTCGTCCTGCGCCATGGCGTTTCTCTCCGCGGCGCGCGCTCTTGCGGCCGCGCCGGCCGCCGATCCTAGCGAGCGGGGCGAAAAATGGAATTTTTATTTTATATTTGACAACTGGAACGCTTGTGCCATTTTGGCCGCCAATGAAGATCGCGGGTCCGAATCGGCGCCGACAGCCGGGCGGCCCGCCGGGAGGACGCGATGAGGACCATCAGGGGCCCGGGCCTGTTTCTCGCCCAGTTCGCTAGGGATTCCGCCCCGCACGACACGCTCGACAACATCGCGCGCTGGGCGAAGAATTATCACTACAAGGGCATCCAGATACCGACCTGGGACCGGCGCCTGTTCGATCTCGACAAGGCCTACGAGAGCGCGGCCTATTGCGACGAGGTCAAAGGTCGGCTCGCCGACATCGGCATCGCGATCACCGAGCTTTCCACCCATTTCCAGGGCCAGATGGTCTCGGTCCATCCCGCCTATGACCTGATGTTCGACGGCCAGGCGCCCGAGCACGTGCGCGGAAACACCGAGAAGCGCCGGCACTGGGCGGCCGACCAGGTGCGGAAGGCGGCGCTGGTGTCGCGGCGCCTTGGCCTCACCGAACACGTGACCTTTTCCGGATCGCTCGCCTGGCCGTTCTTCTATCCCTATCCGCAACGGCCGGCCGGGCTGATCGAGGAATGTTTCGACGAACAGGCGCGCCGGTGGACGCCGATCCTCGACGCCTATGACGAGGCCGGCGTCGACCTGTGCTTCGAAATCCATCCGACCGAGGATCTGTTCGACGGCGACACGTTCGAAATGTTCCTCGAGCGGGTCGGCAACCACCGGCGCTGCCACATCAACTATGACGCCAGCCACTTCATCAAGCAGGGCATGGACTATCTCGGCTTCATCGACGCCTATCACGAGCGCATCCGGATGTTCCACGTCAAGGACGCCGAGTTCAATCCGACTGCCAAGCAGGGCGTCTATGGCGGCTACAAGGGCTGGCTGGAGCGCGCCGCGCGCGACCGTTCGCTCGGCCACGGCCAGGTCGATTTCAAGGGCGTGTTCTCGCGCCTCGCCGCCTATGATTTCGCCGGCTGGGCGGTCTACGAATGGGAATGCTGTCTCGAGCATCCCGAGGTCGCCGCGCGCAACGGCGCCAAATTCATCGCCGACCACATCATCGAGGTGACCGACCGGGTGTTCGACGATTTCGCCGCGACCCACGCCGATCCCGCGACCAATCGCGCTTTGCTCGGCATCAAGGGCTGAGCGGATGGTCCACGCGACAGCCGACGGCGCGGGCGGCCAGCGGCGCATCCGCTACGGCATGGTCGGCGGCGGCCGCGGCGCGTTCATCGGCGCGGTCCACCGCTTCGCCGCCCGGCTCGACGATCTCTATGCGCTCGAAGCCGGCGCGCTGTCGGCGGATTCCGAGCGGGCGCGCCTGTCGGGCCTCGACCTCGGTCTCGCGCCCGACCGCGTCTACGCGGATTTCGAGGCGATGGCGCGGCGCGAGGCGGCGCGGCCCGACGGGATCGAAGCGGTCGTCATCGTCACGCCGAACCATCTGCACCATCCCGTCGCCAAGGCGTTCCTCGCCGCCGGCATCGACGTCATCTGCGACAAGCCGCTGTCGACGACGATGGCGCAGGCCCATGAACTCGTCGCCCTCGCCGAACGCAGCGGCCTGGTGTTCGCGGTGACGCTCAACAACACCGGCTATCCGATGGTGCGGCAGGCGCGCGAGATGATCGCCGCCGGCGCGCTCGGCGCGCTGCGCGTCGTCCATGCCGCCTATATCCAGGACTGGCTGACCCTGCCGATCGACGCCGAGGGCCAGAAGCAGGCGGAATGGCGCACCGATCCGGAACGCGCCGGCGCCTCGGCGTGCCTCGCCGACATCGGCGTCCACGCCCACAATCTGGCCGCCTTCGTGACCGGGCTGGAGCTCGACGAGGTCGCCGCCGAGCTGACGACTTTCGTTCCCGGCCGCCGGCTCGACGACAACGCCCATGTCCTGATGCGCTACGCCGGCGGCGCCAGGGGCGTGCTGACCGCGAGCCAGGTGGCGCCCGGCAATTACAACGGCCTGTCGCTGAAGGTCTATGGTTCGAAGGGCGGGCTCGAATGGCACGGCGAAAGCCCGGAACATCTGCGCTTCACCCCCTATGGCGAGCCGACGCGGCTGCTGACGCGCGGCGGCGCCGGCGCCACGGCCGAGGCCGCGCGCGGCTCGCGGATGCCGCCGGGCCATCCCGAAGGCTATATCGAGGGCTTCGCCAATCTCTATCGCGACGCGGCGGCGCTGATCCGCGCGCGTCGCGCCGGCCTGCCGGCCGACCCGGCGGCGCGCGCCGCCGTGCCGACGGTGGTCGACGGCGCCAAAGGCATTCGCTTCGTTGAAGCCGCCGTGCAATCGAGCCGCACGGATGGGCGATGGACGTCCGCGAGGTTGCGCTAGCCAAGCGCGCGGACGCCGTCGCAGAACGATCGGGCTCACACCAAACCACCAGGGAGCATTTCATGAAACGTCTGGAAAAACTCGCCGGCCTGTCGCTGCTGTCGTTCGTCTCGGCGGCGGCGCTCGCCACCGGCGCGATGGCGGCCGACAAGTTCGTCGTCGGCGTCTCCAACACGCTGATCGGCAACGGCTGGCGCGAGGAGATGATCTGTTCGATCAAGGCGCAGGCGGAAGCCTCGGGCGTCGTCTCGAAAGTGATCGTCGCCAATCGCAACGGCGGCCCGGCCGAGCAGATCGCCGACATCCGCAATCTGATCTCGGCCGGGGTGAATGCGATCATCATCAACCCCTCCGATCGCGACGCGCTCAATCCGGTCATCAAGCAGGCCGCGGAGAAGGGCATCGTCGTCGTCGCCGTCGACCAGGCGGTATCGGCGCCGGAAGCCTATGTCCTGTCCAACGACCAGGTCGCCTACGGCAAGGAGGGCGCCACCTGGCTGTTCAAGCAGCTCAACGGCAAGGGCAATGTCGTCGAGATGCGCGGCATCGACGGGGTTCCCGCCGACGCCGATCGCCACGAGGGATTCACCGAGGCGCTCAAGGACTTCCCCGACATCAAGGTGACCTCTTCGGTCTTCACCGGCTGGGCGCTCAACAAGACGGCGCAGGCGACGAAAGACCTGCTCGGCTCGGGCAAGCCGATCGACGGCATCTGGACGTCAGGCATCGACTCGACGGTCGTCGACGCCTACCAGACCGCCGGCAAGCCGTTCGTGCCGGTCGTCGGCGCCGACAACAACGGCTTCGTCGGCCAGCTGATCGACCTCAAGGCGAAGGGCTTCACCGGCGCCGCGGTGACCAATCCGCCTTCGGTCGGCGGCGCCGGGCTCGCGGTCGCGCTCGACGTGCTGCAGAAGAAGGATCATCCGCACGTGATCAAGATCACGCCGGCGGTCTGGGACAACACCAGCGATTCCCACATCGCCGACCTCAAGAAGGTCTATGATTCCAAACTCGATCCCTTCTATGGGGTCGCGTTCGAGGTGAAGCCCTACACGACCTATTCGATGGCGCAGATCCTCGCCTGCAAGGGCCCCTGAGCCGGAATCGGGGCCGAAAAACCGACGCGGGAGGCGGCGCGCCGCCTCCCGCCGATCAGTCGACCAGCGGAACGGCGCCTCCCCATCCATGAGCGAACCTTCGTCCCTGCTCGACATCAGCGACATCGCCAAGAATTTCGGGTCGGTCGTCGCCCTGCGCGCGGCCTCGCTCAGCGTGCGCGCCGGCGAAGTCCATGCGCTGATGGGCGCCAACGGCGCCGGCAAGAGCACGCTGGTCAAGATTCTCACCGGCGTGTTTCCCGCCGACGGCGGAACCATCACGCTCGCCGGCCAGCCGCGCGCCTTCCGCTCGCCGGCGGAGGCGCGGCGCGCGGGCATCGTCTCGGTCTACCAGGACCCGGCCTTGGTGCCCGACCTCACCGTCGCGCAGAACCTGAGGCTCGCCAAGGTTCCGCTGCCCGCGGTCGTCGGCTGGCTGAGCGAACTCGGCGTCGACGGCCTCGACCTGAAATCCTACATCCGCGACCTTCCCTATCCCATGCTGCGGCTGATCGATCTGGCCCGCGCGCTCGCCTCCGAACCCAAGCTGCTGCTGCTCGACGAGATCACCGCCGCTCTGTCGGCCGATCTGGCGGAAAAGGTGTTCGCGATGGTGCGCCGCCGGCGCGAGCGGGGCCACGCGGTCATTTTCATCTCGCATCGGATGGCGGAAGTCGCGGCGCTGTGCGACCGCGCGACGGTGTTGCGCGACGGGATCACGGTCGGGGTGACCGACACCGCCGAAGGCAGCGAGGAGCGGATCGTGACGATGATGCTGGGGACCGAGATCGCCAAGGCGATCCCGCGCGCGACCCACGCGCGCCCCGAGCGCGCGCCGGCGCCCGGCGCGCCGGCGCTCGAAGTGCGCAGCCTGCGCTGCGGCCA
>JBEKZS010000068.1:0-21902 GCA_049509635.1 Roseiarcus sp. | reverse complement strand
ACGATCTCGCCGGCCTCCTCGCGCACGCCCCCGAGTTCGCTCAGCGCGGCGAGATCGACGAGTTGGCTCGGGTTCGCGTGGCGCAGCTTCATCATCGGGATCAGGCTGTGGCCGCCGGCGATCACCCGGGCCTCGGCGTCGAGGCTGGCCAACAGGCCGACCGCCTCGCTGAGGCTGGTCGGCCGGTGGTAATCGAACGAGCCGGGGATCAAGCGGGCCTCCCTGATTTCGGGGCCGCCCGACCTTCGGCGGCGCGCGGCGACGCGCAAGAATCCTCCGCTTTGCGGCGCAGCATCAACCAGCGGTGCATGGGCGGAGAAAAAACGCACGAAAGGTCCGGCAGGCCGCATGAATCGTGTCAGCATCGCTGACGATCTGCACGAACGACGGCGTCTCGAAGGGCCCGCTACGCCATCCTCGCCTCGACGAGCCGCTTGACCTGACGAAAATGCGATCGCGCGATCGGAATGGTGCAGCGCACGGGGGCGGCGAGCTCGGCGACCCCGTTCTCACCCGCGCGCTTGAGGCTTGCGACCCGGTCGATCGCGACGATATGGCTGCGATGGACGCGCATGAAGCGCGCGGGATCGAGTCGAGCCTCGATGGCGCCGATCGTCAGCCCGCAGAAATATTCCTGCGCGCCGTCGTGGACGTAGGAATAATGGGCGTTGGCCCGCACGGCGAATATGTCGTCGACTGGAATCTCCCGCGCGCGGCCGTCCTTTTCAACCGAGATCGCGCTGGTCATCGGCCGACGGTCGTCCCTGCGCGGGAACCCTGCCGGCTGCGCAAGCGGCGCAGCGGCCGCCGAACCGGCGCGGTCGGCGGCGGCGGGCTCTCGCGGGACGGAATCGGCCGCCGCCGGAGGCGACCGGCGCTTGCGGTCGGGCACCAGCGACAGCAGGAAGGCGGCCGAGACTCCGAACGCGATCATCGTGGTCAGCAGCGCGAGCGCGTTGCGCGAAAGCGCGGAATCGGCGGCGACGAACCGGCTGACGTCGAAACAGGTCGGATCGAGCCGCATCCCGGCCATGGCGGTGTAGTGCATGCCCGAGATCGCGAGGCCGAGCACGACCGCAGCGCCCAGCACGCGGGTTCGGGTCGCGCGCCGCTCCAGCGTCCACAGGGCGATTCCGCTGGCGGCGACCGAGATGGCGACCGACAGGATGACGAACGGCGTCTCCTGGCGGGTCGGCCCGGCCAGGTGGACCGCCGACATGCCGACGTAGTGCATGAGGCTGATGCCGAGGCCCATCGCGGCGGCCCCGCCGCCGATCCGCAGGATCGGCGCGCCGTCGGCGTGGGCGGCGTAGACGCCGATTCCCACGACGATCACGCAAATGAGGAAGGACAGCAGGGTCGGCAGGACCAGATAGTCGACCGCCGAGGGAAAATCGGCCGCGAGCACGCCGACGAAATGCATCGACCAGACGCCGGTCGCCAGCGTCAGCGAGGCGCCCGCCAGCAGGACGCGGCGCCGCAGTCCCTCCGCCCGATCGAGACCCCTTGCCAGCAGCAGCCCGACGAAACTGCCCTGAATCGCGATGCAAATGGACAGCACGACGAGCCACTGCTCGTGCGGAACCGTCATCCGAACCTCCCGGCGCCGCATATCGACGCTGAGGCGAAGTTAGAGCCGGCCCATCGTTTCTGCAACAGCCGGCAGAGCTATGGAATCAGCACCAGCGCGCCGGTCGTGCGGCGGGCTTCGAGATCGGCGTGGGCGGCGCGCGCCTCGCCCAGCGGGTAGAGTCTCGGCGGATCGGCGACGAGCACGCCGGCGCGCAAGGCGGAGAACAGCCGGTCGGTCTGAATCCTCAGCCGTTCCGGCGTGTCGGTGTAATGGCCGTAGTTGGGGCGCGACAGGGTGACCGACCGGCTCGCCAGCGCGTCGATCGAATAGTCGCCGACATCGCCCGAGGCCTGGCCGAAGCTGGCGAGATGGCCGCGCGGCGCCAGCGCGCGGATCGAGCCCTCGAACGTGTCCCTGCCGACCGCGTCATAGACCGCCTGGACGCCTGCGCCCGCGGTCAGCCGCATCGCGGCGTCGGCGAAATCCTCGCGCGTGGAGACGATGACGTGATCGCAGCCGGCCCGCTCGGCCTGCGCAGCTTTCGCCCCGCTCGAGGTGACGCCGATCACGGTCGCGCCGAGCGCCTTGGCCCAGCGGCACAGCAATTGGCCGACTCCGCCGGCGGCGGCATGGACGAGGACGACGTCGCCGCGCCGCACGGCATAGACGTCGTGCAGCAGGAAGCTCGCGGTGATCCCCTTCAGCAGCAGCGCGGCGGCGGCTTGGTCGCCGAGGAATTCGGGCAGCGGGATCAGCAGATCGGCCCGCATCGTGCGGATCGTCGCATAGGCGCCGGGCGGCGCGCAGGCGTAGCCGACGCGGTCGCCGGCGCGCACATTGGTCACCCCCGCCCCGACGCGCTCGACCATGCCCGCCGCCTCCATGCCGAGCACGCCCGGCGGGGCGACCAGATCGAAGCTGCCCCGGCGGCAATAGACGTCGATGAAATTCACCCCGATCGCGGCATGGCGGATGCGCGCCTCGCCGGGCCCGGGTTCGGCGACCCTGACGCTCCTGGCTTCGAGGACCTCCGGCCCGCCATAGCGGGTCAGCACGATCGCGGTCGCCTCGACCCCGGCGCTCGCCGGCGCCGCGCTCGCGACCGGCGCCGGGCGCGGCGCGCCGGCGCCGGCCAGCAGCCGCCGCACGGCCGTAAAGCCCGCCTCGATGATGTCCTGGGTCACGAAGCGGCGCAGCCGGTCGCGCTCGGCGGCGGGCGGATCGAATGTGGCGCGCCACTCCCACAGGCAGCCGCCGTCGCTGGTCACCGGCCGCAGCCGCACGCTCGCGACATAGTCGCGCAGCGCGACCGGCGCCTCTAGAATGCAATAGGCGAAGCTGGTCTCGGCGTCCGACAGCGCGAGCAGCTGCTCGCGAATCCGCGCGCCGTCGGCGAGCCGGAAGGCGCGCACCGCCCCGACCGCGTCGCCCGCGGCGCCCGCTTCGATCGCGCTCGCCGCGACCGCGGGATGCCAGCGGTCGTGGCCGTTGAAATCGCGCAGGATCGCCCAGACATCCGCGACCGGGGCGGCGAGGACGGCGCTGCGGCGGATCGCGACCACGCGGCTCAGCGCGCGAACCGGGACTTCAGCGCGGCGAGTCCCGCCGCGAACACGTTTGATCCGATGTCGGCGGCGAGCGCGTCCTCGCGCTCCGGCGCGGCGTCGAATTCGGCGGTCCATTCGGCGAACGTGTGGTCGGTCTCGGTCACCGGGATCAGCCGCAGCGTCGCGAGGTAATTCTCCACCCCCATCGGGCTCTCCAGGATCGCATAGGTGCACGACATCTCGTAGTCCGACAGCGCGAGCAGGCGCTCGCGGATGCGGCCGCCGTCGTTCAGACGGAAATTGCGGATGCAGCCGACCTGGTCGGCCGACTTGTGGTGCTCGATCCGGCTCTCGGTCACGAATTTCGTCCAGTTCGGCAGGCCGTTGAAATCGCGCACGACCGCCCAGACCTCGCTCGCCGGGGCCGGCACCACGGTCGAGGCGTAGACCTTCGCCATCGCCCGCGCTCCTTCAGCGATCGTCGTCGTGGGACTCGTCGGTCGCCGGCGCCGATCCATTGTTCGCCTTCGCGCGCTTGCCGGTCAGACTCTCGATGTCCTTGGCGTCGCGCAGCACCTCGGTCATCCGGCCGAGACTGCCGCCCTCGATGCCGATCTCCTTCATCAGGCTGTCGATCATCGGCGCCTGCACGCGGTAGCGCAACGCCGAATCGATGACCTCGTCGGTGACGTTGCGCTTGCCCTCGCCATTGCCGCCGGCGCCGTCGATGTGGAGGATCTTGATGCCGTCGATCTTCTCGATCGGCCGGACGCTCTCGCGCACGATGCCTTCGATCCGCTCCAGCAGCTTGCCGCGGAAGCGCGACAGGCGCGAGGCGTCGGTCAGCGTGTTCTCCGCCTCGTTGAGCTGCATCGCGCCGCGCGCGTCGACCTCGTAGCGCGCGGCCGCCGCCAGCGCCTTGAGCTTCTCGGCCTCCGCCTCGCCCTCGGCGGCGATCCTGACCGCCTCGGCGAAGCTCGCCGCCGCCGTTCGCTCCGCCTCGGCCTTGCCGGTCAGGCGGATCGCCTCGCGCTCGGACTCACGCGCGGCGGCGATGAGATCGGTGAGCTTGCGCCGCTCGGCGATTTCGCGCTCGCGGACGGTGAGCGCCTGCTCCTCGGCGGCGACCGCCTTCGCCCGCGCGCCCTCGGCGGCGGCGATCGCCGCCGACCGTTCCGCCGATTTCAGCGCGATTTCGATCGCGCTCTGCATCTGGGCGACCTCGACCGCCTTGTCGCGTTCGACCTCGAGCCTGCGCAGGTCGCCGTCGCGCGCGACCCGCGCCTCGGCGAGCCCGCGCTCGGTGGCGATGCGCGCGCGCTCGATCTCCTCGCCGGAGGATATTTCGGCCTCCTCGAACGCCTGGCGCTTGGCGATGTTGAGCGCGTCGAGCAGCCGCTCGCGCTCGAGCCGCACCTGGTCGAGCGCGCGATCCTGGCCGATCCGCGTCGCCTCGACGTCCTGGTTGGCGGCGATCTCGGCGCGCTTCCTGGCCGCCTCGGCCTGGACCAGCTCGGCGTTCTTGGCCGCGACGACGATCTGGCGGCCGATCTCGGCGAGTTCGAGCACGCGGCGGCGGTCCAGTTCGAGCTCGCTCTGCTCGCGCTCGCGATCGATCCGCGCCTTCTCCAGCGCCAGCTCCACCCCGATCTGCTCGCGGTGGGTGAGCTCGCGCGACTTCATCTCGGCCTCGTCGACCAGCCGCCGGCGCGCGATCTCGCGCTGCTCGATCTCCTCCTGGTTGCGGATGCGCGCCTCGGCGAGCGCGCGTTCCTGGGCGAATTTCGACTTCTCGACCTCCTCGCGCGCCGCGAGCAGCGCCTGCTCGCTCTCCTGATCGCGCAGCGCGCGGTCGCGCGCGAGCTGCAGGCGCTGGGCGGTCCGGCGCACCTCTATGTCCTGCTCCTGGGCGAGCCGCGCGTATTCGCTCTCGCGATCGATGTCGAGCGCCTTGCGCTGGGCGTCGAGGTTCTGGGTCCGGATCTCGATCTGGGTGCGCTGCTCGATCTCGTTGCGCATCCGCCGGCGCGATTCGATCGTCTCGGTGAGCTGGGTGAGGCCCTCCGCGTCGAACGCGTTGGCGCTGTCGAAGAATTCGAGATTGGTCTGGTCGAGGTCGACGATCGCGACCGCCTCGAGATCGAGGCCGTTGAGCGCGAGGCCCTCGAGCGCGACCGTCCTGACCCGCTGGGCGTAGTCCTGCCGCTGCTCGTGCATTTCCTCGAGCGTCATCTGCGCGGCGACGGTGCGCAGCGCCGAGGCGAAGCGTCCCTCCAGCAGGTCGCGCGCGCCTTCGGGCTGCAGCGTGCGCCGGCCGAGCGTCTGGGCGGCGCGGCCGACGGCCTCGCGCGAGGAGCCGACCTTGACGAAGAATTCGGCGATCACGTCGACGCGCATGCGGTTCCTGGTGATGACCGCCTGCGTCTCGCGCCGCTCGACCGCGATCCGCATCACCGTCATGTTGACCGGCGTGATGTCGTGCAGCACGGGGATGACGAAGGCGCCGCCGCTGACGATCACCTTCTCGCCGCCGAAGCCGGTCCGCACGAAGGCGGTCTCCTTGGTCGAGCGCTGGTAGAGCCAGCGCAGGAGATAGACCGCGACCACGACGACGATCGCCAGCAGGATCAGCCAGAGGATCAGGGAGCCCAGGGTTTCCGCGGCCATGATTCATTCCCCTCGATGAGGCCGTCACCCGAAGGCGATGGCCTTGAACATCCTCGTCTGCTCGGTCATCGCGCGCTCGGTCGGCAGCCGCTCCATCGACGAGGCGCCGTAGAAGCCGTGACAATGCCGGGTGTTGCGCAGGATGAACTCCGCGTCGGCGGGCTCGGCGACCGGGCCGCCATGGGCGAGGACGATCGCATCCGGATTGACCGCCAGCGCCGCCTGCGCCCATTCGTCGATCAGATCAGGGCATTCCCCGAGCGCGCGGCCGGTCTGCGCGCCGATCGCGCCGCCGGTGGTCAGCCCGAGGTGACAGACGATCACGTCGGCGCCCGCGCCCGCCATCGCGCGGGCGTCGTCGGCGCAGAAGACGTAAGGCGTCGTCAGCAGGCCCTTGGCGCGCGCGAGGCCGATCATTTCGACCTCGAGCGCATAGGACATGCCGGTCTCCTCGAGATTGGCGCGCAACAGGCCGTCGATGAGGCCGACGGTCGGGAAATTCTGCACGCCGGAGAAACCGAGCCGCTTGAGATCGTCGAGAAAGGGATCGAACAGGCAGAACGGATCGGTGCCGTTGACGCCGGCGAGCACCGGCGTGCGCCGCACCACGGGAAGCACCTCTCGCGCCATGTCGCGGACGATCTCGTTGGCGTTGCCATAGGCCATCAGCCCGGCGAGCGAGCCGCGGCCGGCCATGCGGTAGCGGCCGGAATTGTAGATGACGATGAGGTCGATCCCGCCCGCCTCCTCGCATTTGGCGGAAAGGCCGGTCCCGGCGCCGCCGCCGATGATCGGCTGGCGTGCGCGCTTCATCTGCTGCAGCTTCGCGAGGATCGTCTCGCGTTCGATCCGGGCCATCAGGCTCTCCGTTCCCGGCGCGGGACGCTGGCGAGGAAGGCCTCGACCACCGCCGCGACGAATCTCTCGTCGTTGATGGCGGCGTCGACCCGCTCGATCCGGCGCCGCGCGGTCTGCCGGACCGTCTTCTCCAGCGCCTCGAACAACGCCGCATCCGCCTCGGGATCATGGAACGGCTTGCCCGGCGCGTCGAGCATCGAAACGCCGCCTTCGGGCAGCAGCAGCCGGACCGGGCCTTCCATCAGGTTCAGCCGGGCGCCGATCCATTCGCCGATCGCGCGGTTCTCGTCGCGCGTCGTGCGCATCAGGGTGACGTTCGGGTTGTGGACGACGAGGCGCCGGTTGCCGAATCGCTCGGGCACGGTCTCGCGCGGCCCGAAATTGACCATGTCGAGCGCGCCGACCGAGCCGACCCAGGGCAGGCCGGTGCGGATCGGCGCCCCGAACCGGTCGGCGTCGGCGGGGAACACGCCGCCGACCAGCATGTCGGCGACCTCGGTCGTGGTGAGATCGATGAAGCCGGCGAGCAGGCCGGAATCGCCGAGCGCCTCCATCGACCGGCCGCCGACGCCGGTCGCGTGGAACACCAGGCAGTCGAAATCGCCCTCGAGGCGCTTGGCGATCGCCTGCACCGCGGGCGTCGTCACCCCGAACATGGTGATGCCGACCGCCGGCCGCGCGAGCCGGCGGCGCGCCTCGCGCGCCTCGGCGGTCGGCATTGCGGAAATCATGCCGGCGAGCGCATGGGCGGCGTTGCCGAGCACCTGCTCGGTGATGAAGTTCAGCCCCTGCACGTCGGCGACCGCATGGATCATCGCGATGTCGGACGCCCCGACATAGGCGCCGACCTGGCCCGAGGCGACCGTCGAGACCATGATCTTGGGGATGCCGAGCGGCAGGCGGCGCATGCCCGCGGTCGCCAGAGTCGTGCCGCCCGAGCCGCCCGCCGAGATGACGCCGCCGACGCCGCGCTCGCGCGCGATCCAGCGCCCGAAGGCCTCCGCCATCGCGCTGACCGATTCGCCGCGATCGCCCGAGAACACCGCCGCGGAGCCGCGCGGGTGGAGCGCTGCGACCTGCATCGGCGTGACGTCGGCGCGGGAAATCTTCCCCGAAGTCGAGAGATCGACCGTCCGCACCGGAATGTTGAGCGCGCGCAGCCGGTCGCGGATGAAGCGCAGTTCCGCGCTCTTGGTGTCGAAGGTCCCGACGACATAGGCTGTCCGGCCGATCCGCTCGGCGAACGGAATCGCAAAGGCCGCGCCCTCCGGCGCCGCCGCCCCGGCCGCGGCTTCGGCGGGGCGCGCCGCGGGCCGGCGCAGGCCCCAGCGGTTGGGCAGCCGGTCGGCGCGGTAGACCGGCGGCGCGCCGTCGGCGGCCTCGCCGCCGAGCCGCGCGACGCGGAACACGCGGGCTTCGCCGTCCGTGGTTTCGGGCGCCGCGGCCGGCGCCGGCGCTTCCGGCTCGCCGTGGCGGCCGACGCCGAGCAGGCGCTGCTGGAGATCGCGATCGCGCGCGAGCTCGCCGGCGTCCATGATCCGGTTGATCCGGCCGTTGACCATGATCGCCACCGAATCCGACACCGAGGTCGCCACCCCGATGTTCTGCTCGACGACGAGCACGCAGAGATCCTCCTGGCTCGAAAGCCGGATCAAGAGGTCGCGGACCTGGGCGACGATGACCGGCGCGAGCCCCTCGGTCGGCTCGTCCATCACCAGCAGGCGCGGATTGCTGAGCAGCGCGCGCGAAATCGCGAGCATCTGCTGCTCGCCGCCGGAGAGCTGGCCGCCGCCATTGCCACGCCGCTCGGCGAGGCGCGGAAAGGTCGCATAGACGCGCTCGACCGTCCAGGATCGGCCGCCGGCGCCCGTGCGCAGGCTCAGCCGCAGCGTCTCGTCGACCGAAAGGCTCGGCCACAGCCGCCGCCCCTGCGGCACGAAGCCGATTCCGGCGCGCACGATCGCGTAGGGCTCGAGGCCGGCGATCTCGCGCCCGTCGAACCGGATCGAGCCGGAGCGCGCGCGGAGCAGCCCGACGATCGCGTTGCACAGCGTCGTCTTGCCCATGCCGTTGCGTCCGACCACCGAGAGCACGCCGCTGGGAAGCGTCAGCGAAACGCCCTGCAGCGCATGGGATTCGCCGTAATAGACCTGCAGATCCTGCACCTGCAGGATCGGCCTGGCCGTGCGGCCGGCGTTCGCGCGCGGCTCAGCCATGCCCGGCTCCCAGATAGATCGCCTGGACCTGCTCGTCGGCCTCGATCGCCTCTGGCGCGCCTTCCTTGAAGATGCGGCCGTTGTGCATGATTGTCACGTAGGTCGACACGCGCAGCGCGACGTCGAGATCGTGCTCGATGATGATGTAGCCGATATAGGCGGGCAGCGCGTTGAGGATCGCGACGAGGTCGCGCCGCTCGGCGGGCGAGAGGCCGGCGGCGGGTTCGTCGAACAGGATGAAGCGCGGCGCGCCGGACAGCGCGAGCGCGATTTCGAGCTGGCGCTGCTGGCCGTGGCTGAGCACCGAAACCGGAGTCTCGAGGATCTCGTCGAGATGGACGGAATGGGCGATCGCGCGCGCCTGCGCCATCGTCGCGTCGTTCTGCGCCGGCCGAAGCAGCGACAGGCGGTTGCGCGAGACGCCGCGGCAGGCGACGAAAATGCTGTCGATGACCGAGAGGCCGCCGAACAGCTGGCTGATCTGATAGGTCCGGCGCAGGCCGCGCCGGATTCGTTCGTGGACCGGGAAATGGGTGACGTCCTCGCCGAAGAAGCGGATGCGTCCCGAGGTCGGCGGAAAGTCGCCGGTCACCGCATTGAACAAAGTCGTCTTGCCGGCGCCGTTGGAGCCGAGCACGGCGCGCCGCTCGCCGGCGCCGACCCGGAGGTCGACGTCGGCGAGCGCGACCAGCGCCCCGAACTGGCGCCCGACGCCCTCCAGCTCCAGCGCATAGGCGCTGTTGGAGGCGAGACGTTCGGCGGCCTTGCTGCCGGCCATGGCGGGCGCCCGTTCCGGCTCAGCTCACTTGCAGTCCGGATTGTCGCGCCCGGCGACGCCGAGCTTGAGGAAATCGGCTTCCGGAATGCCGAGCGTCTGGTTGACGCCGGAGACGACCTTGATCACCTTGTTGTAGAGATGGCCGTCGTCGGCCTTGGCGACTTCGGTCAGGTAATTGTCGGCGATCGCCTGGCGGTTCTTGTCGAGCCTGACCTTGCCGGTCGGGGTGTCGAACTCGAGCTTGCCGAGCGTTTCGCGGAACTTGGCTTCGTTGTCGGACAGATCGCCGCCGACCTTGTCGAGCGCCAGCAGCACCGCCTTGGTGTTGATGTAATAGCCCTGCGCGAACAGCGAGGGCGACGGGAACCCGTCCGCGTAGGCGGCCTTGTAGTCGGCGACGAACTTCTTCCACGCGGGATCGTCGGAATTGTCGGCGATCGGGCCGGCCGAAGGGGTGCCGACGACATAGTCGCGCTGCTTGCCCTTCGTGCCGAGCACGGTCTGGTCGACGGTGATCGAGCCGCCGATCAGCGGCGCGGTCCCGCCCGCCTGCTGGTACTGGGTGAGGAAGTTGACGCCATCGGCGCCGCCGAGCGCGACATAGATCGCATCGACCTTGTCGGGAATTGCGCCGATCACCGAGGAGAAGTCCTTGTTGCCGATCGGCACCCAGAACTTCTTGGGCACATGGCCGCCGTCCTTGCAGAACGCCGCCATGAATCCGAATACCTGCGTGTAGGGGAACGAATAATCCTCGGCGATCGTCACCACCGTCCGGTAGTTCTTCACGTTGTAGGCGTAGTCGCCGAGCCCGGCCATCCATTGCGCGCCGTCGGTCGAGAAGCGGTAGAAGTTCGGCGCGGGATCGCGCAAAGTGGTGTCCTGCGCCGCCGAGGTGCCGTTGACGAAGGTGACGTTCGGCTGGGTCTTGGCGTAGTCCTTGACCGCGAGCCCCTCGTCGCCCGAGAGCGGCCCGATCAGGATCGCGACGCCGTCCTGCTCGACGAGCTTGCGCGCCGCCTTGACCGCGCTGTCGGGCGAGGCGTCCGACGAGCCCTTGACGATCTCGATCGTCTTGCCGCCGGCCTTGTAGCCCGCCTCCTTCAGGGCGAGTTCGGCGCCGCGGACGCCGTCCTGGCCGAGCACGGTGAACGGCCCTTCGAGCGTGGCGAGCAGGCCGACCTTGATCGTCCCGTCGGCCTGCGCGGCGTGCGGCGCCATGGCGACGCCGCCGAGCAGCGCCGCGGCGAGCATTGAGATCCTGTAGCCCTTCATCATTTCCTCCGTTTGACGCCCGTATCGGGACTTTGTTGAACCTTGCGCCGCGCCTGCAGTGGCGTGGGTCACACATATTGCGGCGGCTTTTCGCCCCCTCCCTAACCCTCCCCCGCAAGGGGGGAGGGAATTTCGCGGCCGACGCCGACTTCCTCGACGCCCCCTAGAATTCGCGCAGGGGCCTGGCGGCGAGCCTGGGCGCGAGCCGTCGCCACAGGCCGGACAGACCGTCCGGCGAGGCGAATACGATGACGAGGAAGACGAGGCCGATCAGCGTGTTGAACCGGTCGGCGCCGACCACGTCGATCGCGAAGGTCTTCAGCACGACATAGAGCGCCGCGCCGATGAACGGGCCGATCGGATGGCGCAGGCCGCCGATCACCGCGATGACGAGAATGCCGATGACCTCGCCGACGCCCACGGTTCCCGGCGAGATGCGGCCGTTGAACCACACGTACAGCACGCCCGCCGCGCCGGCGATGAGGCCGGCGAAGAAATAGGCGGCGACGCGATGGCGGGTGACGTCGTAGCCGACCGCGCGCATCCGCCGCTGGTTGTCGCGCGTCGCCATCAGCGCGCGCCCGAATGTGGAGCGCGCGCCATAGACCACCGCGCAATAGGCGAGCGCGGCGACGCCGAGCGACAGGTAGTAGAACGGGATCTGATTGCGCCAGTCGATGCCGAACACGACCGGCGGCTGCACGCCACGATAGCCGGAATGGCCGTTGAACAGCGTATAGTTCTGCTGGGCGAAATAGAAGAAGGCGGTCGCCACCGCGAGCGTGATCATGATCGTGTAGATGCCGGCGGTGCGCGCCGCGATCATCCCGATCAGCGCCGCGACGACGCCGGCGATCAGGATCGAGACCGGCACGGCGAGCTGCCACGGCCAGCCGAGGCCGAGCACGCCCGCGCTGTTGGTCCCCAGAATCGCGACGCAATAGCCGGCGACGCCCGCCACCGTCAGCTGGGCGAGCGAGACCATCCCGCCATAGCCGGCGAGCACCATCAGCGACAGCGCGATCGTGCCGAGGATCAGCGCCTGCGCGCCGAGCTGGAACGCGACGAACGGCGACACGACCAGCGGGAACAGCGCGAGCGCGACCGCGAGCACGGCGGTCGCGGAATTGAACTCGGCGGTCACGATGTCGCCGGGCGGGGCGACGCGCGGCGGATCGGTGAGCCGCGTGCGCGCATTGCCCATGATTCCCTGCGGGCGGAGCGCGAGGGCGACGACCATGATGACGAAGGTGAGCACGACGCCATAGGTCGGGAAATAGACGAGGCCGAGCTGCTCGGCGAGGCCGATCAGCAGCGCGCCGATCGCCGCGCCGGTGATCGAGCCCATGCCGCCGACGATGACCACGACCAGCGAGGCGAGGAGATAGCGCACGTCCTCGCCGGGCGCGACCGACAGCGCCGAGCCGCCGACGACGCCGGCGAAGCCCGCCAGCATGCCGCCGATCGCGAACACGCCGACGAACAGCAGGCGGACGTTGACGCCGGTCGCCGAAAGCATCGCGCGGTCGTCGACCCCGGCGCGGATCATCATGCCGATTCGGGTCCGGTTGAGCGCGAGCCAGAGGCCGAGGCCGATCACGATCGCCGCCGCCAGCACCACCAATCGGTACAGGGGATAGCGCAGCGTGACGATCTGGCCGTTGGCCTTGATCGCGGTGACGATCGGGGTCGCGACGGCGCCATCGAGCCATTCGGGAATCGTGAACTGGTAGGTCTTGCCGCCCCAGACCGCCAGCATCAGATCGGCGGCGACGATCGAGATGCCGATCGTCACCAGCGTCTGGCGCAGTTCGTCGCCGGCGAGCCGCTGGAACACCAGCGCCTGCAGCAGGGCGCCGACGGCGCCGAGCACGAGCGTCCCGATCAGCACGCCGAGGAACCAGCTGCCCGACCATTGGGTCACCGCATAGCCGACATAGGCGCCGAGCAGATAGAGTGAGCCATGGGCGAGATTGACGTTGCGCATCAGGCCGAACACCAGGGTGAAGCCGCTGGCGACGACGAAATACAGCCCCGCCAGCGTCACGCCGTTGAACACCGCGGAAACGAACGCCTTCTTGCTGTCGAGCAGCCAGTCGAGCCAGTCCGGCCAGACGCCGAACACCATCCACACAAACAGGGCCGCCGCCAGCAGCCCGAGCGCGGTCCAGCCCTGGCGGGCGCTGACGCCTTCGGCGGGGCTGGCGGCGGCGAGGCTCACGCGGTCAGCCGCCGGCGCTGCTCGTTGAGCTTCGGCGCCTTGTGGAACTGGCCGTCCTTCATGATCGCGAGCAGCCGGCTCTTGTCCTGCAGGATGCGGATGTTGGCGATCGGGTCGCCGTCGACGAGCAGCATGTCGGCGAGATAGCCAGGCTTGATCATGCCGAGTTCGTCGCCCATCTGCATGATCTGGCCGCCGTATTTGGTCGCCGCGAGGATCGCTTCCATCGGCGAGAAGCCGAGCAGGTCGACGAAAGTCTCCAAATCCTTGGCGTTGGTGCCCTGCGGCGTCCAGGCGAAGCCGTAGTCGCCGCCGATCAGCACGCGGATGCCGCGCCGGTGCATCTTGCGCGCGGTCGCGACCGCGTGCTCGAGCTCGCGCTCATAGGCGACGCTGATCGGCGAGCCCGGCTTGATGCCCCATTCGCCGGCGTGGCGCGCGGTGTTGATGAGCCAGGCGAGGCCGGGCGCGACGAAGTGCCGATCCTTGGCCGCCTCGAGCATGTCGAGCGCCTGCTCGTCGGCGAACGAGGCGTGATAGATGTTCTGGATCCCATGGCGCACGCACTGGACGACCGAGCCGGAGGAGCGCGCATGGGCGGCGAGCGTCTTGCCGCGCGCCTTGGCCTCCTTGACCGCCATCGCGACTTCCTCCTCGGCCATCGGCGTCTCCTCGGCCTTCATGCCGGTGATCTCCTCGCCGGAGAGGTTGAGCTTGATCGAATCGACGCCGTATTTGATCAGCGTGCGCACCGTGCGGCGCACCTCCTCCGGGCCGGAGACGACGATGCCGAGATTGAGGCCCTCGTGCGGGATGTGCGAGGGCGCGGAATCGCCGAGGCCGCCGACGGTGGTGATCTCGGGGCCGGCCGCGCGGTAGCGCGGGCCGGGGATCATCCCCTTGTTGATCGCGTTGCGGACGACGACGTCGAGCCGCGGCTTGGCGGCGGCGGCGCCGCAGCCCATGGTGAAGCCGGAATCGAGCACGAGCTTGGCCATCTCGGCGGTGACCAGCGTGTGCTCCTCGGGCGGCATCATCTGGATCGGGTCGATGCCGGGCGCATTGTTCCACGAGAGATGGAGATGGGCGTCGCACAGGCCCGGCATCAGCGTCGCGCCCATGCCGTCGATGACAGTCTGGCCGCCGAGCCCCGCGCCGCCGTTCATCCGCGAGGAGCCCTTGGTCACCTGCCTGATGCGATTGCCCTGCACCGCGACGTCGCCGGTGTAGGGATATTCGCCGGTGCCGTCGAGAATCCGCACGTTGGTGAAGATGACGCCGCCCGAACCATTGGTCCCGTTGTGATCGTCCGCCATTGCATCCCTCCTCCTGGCCCCCCGCCCCCGTTCGGACGGTCGGCGCGCGCATCCCCGATCAAACCGCCTCGCGCGCCCTGACATGGTCCGACAGGAGCCGCGCGCAGTCCAGCGGACGCTCGAGCGGCGTCCAGTGGCCGCAATGATCCAGCACCCTCAGCCGGGCCCCCCTGACCTTGTCGGCGAGCGCCCGCGCCGCGCCCGGCGGGGCGACGGCGTCCTCGTCGCCGGTCACGATCAGCGTCGGGCAGCGCAGAAACCTGGGATCGGCGCCGCGCGCCTCGGCCAGCGCCTCGCAGGACTGGGCGAAGCCCTCGGGATCCTGGCGCATGTGGCTCTCGCGCACCAGAGGCGCCAGCAGCGGATTGGCGCTCCTCGACGCCGACGCCAGCCCGCCCGCGGTCGCGGCCTCGGCGACGCCGATCATGCCGTCCTGCCGCGCGGCGCGGGCGCGATCCCGCAGCCGCTCGCGCGCCGCGTCGGTGGGTTCGACGATCGGGCCGAACAAGGTCAGGCCGTCGACCAGCTCCGGCCTTTCCGCGGCGAGGCGCAGGCAGACCAGCGTCCCCATGGAATGGCCGACCAGATGCGCCGGCGCGCCGCCGACCGTCCGGACGACCTCGGCGATCGACTCGACGAATCCATCCATCGTCAGCGCCCCGAACGGCCGCGGCGAACGGCCCGATCCCGGCAGGTCGGGGCGGATGCAGCGAAACCCGCCGAGCGCGCCGAGCAGCGCCTGGAACGAATTGGAGGTGCCGCCGAGACCATGGACGAACACGATCGCCGGCCCGGCGCCGTCGATCTCGATCATGGTGCGCCCGACCGCCGCCCCGGTCACGCGCGATACTCTTTGAATTCGTTCTCGAGCACGCCGACGCCGGCGATCTCGATGCGCGCGAGGTCGCCGGGGACGAGGTATCGGGGCGGCTTGAACCCGATGCCGACGCCGGCGGGCGTGCCCGTGGCGATGACGTCGCCGGGAACCAGCGTCACCCCGGCGGAAATCGTCGCGATGATGGTCGGCACGTCGAAGACGAGATCGCGGGTATTGGCGTCCTGCCGCAATTCGCCGTTGATCCAGCATTGGATCCTGGCGTCGCCGAGATCGAGTTCGTCGCGGGTCACGGCCCACGGCCCCATCGGGCAGAACGTGTCCTGCGACTTGCCGATCAGCCACTGGCTGTAGCGGCCCTGCAGGTCGCGCGCGGTGACGTCGTTGATGATCGTATAGCCCCAGACATGGTCGAGCGCGGCCGCCGGCTCGATGCCGCGTCCGCCCTTGCCGATGATGACGCCGAGCTCGGCCTCGTAATCGATCGCCTCCGAGACCCGGCGGTCGATCGAAACCGGCGCGCGATGGGCGATCACGCATTCGGGGACCTTGGAGAACACGATCGGATGGCTCGGCACGGCGCCGGCGCCCGCGCTGGAATCAAAACCGCTCGCCGCGAATTCCCTGGCGTGGTCGTGGTAGTTCTTGCCGACGCAGAAAATGTTGCGCCGCGGGCGCGGAATCGGCGCCTCGAGCACGACTTCGCGCAGAGGGGTCGGCTGGAGCGTGCGCGGCGGTTCGGACCGGTCGATCAACGCCAGCACGCCGTGAATCGCCTCCGCCTCGGGAATGTCGAAGGCCGAGACCGTCTGGCGCCGTTCGTCGACGACGCCGACGCGGCGCTCGCCCCCGACGCGATAAGTCGCGATCTTCATCGCCGCCCGCCTCCCCTGTCTCGAACCATCCAAGGGCGACCGGGTTCAAAACGCAAGCGCAATCTCGATTCGCCGGCGCCCCGGTCGCGAGGAGCGCCGGGCTCAAATCCCGTCGGTCATCGCCCTGGGTCCGCCGCTCCGCCGTCCGCGTCGGCGTCGCCGGCGTCGGGCGCCGGCGGGTGCGCCGCCGGGCCCGCCGTCATCGCCGACTGGATTTCGCCGATGAAGGCGAGCACGCGCTGGGCCTGGTAGCCGACGCACAGCAGCGTCAGCGCGAACATGGCGATCAGCACCAGCCGCTGGGGCGACGTCGGCGGCGCCAGCGGCGCCGGCGCCCTGCGGAAGATCGAGGGCAGCCGAAGCAGCGCGGCGAACAGGGCGATTTCGAGCGTCGCGCGCGCCGATCCGGTCAGCAGGGTGAAGATCGCCAGGCAGCAGCCGGCGCCGGCGAGGCGCAGGCGGCGGTCGGTGACGATCGCCTCCAGCGCCCGCGCCCCGTCGAGGCCGGGAAGCGGCAGCAGATTGATCGCGTTGAGCGCGGTCTGCCAGGCGATCAGCGGCACGCCGATGACGGCGGCGAACAGCTGGAATTTCGCCAGCCAGGCCCCGCGCGCGACCAGCGCGGCGGGATCGTGGAGGGACGCCGTCAGCAGGGCGTCGACGGCGCCGAGCGCCGGCAGCAACGGCAGGCAGACCAGGGCGCTGAACGCCGCGCCCGCGAGCGCCACGAAGCCGCTCTCGAAACCGTTGGCGTAGCGGCGCCGGCTCCATGTCGCGCCGCCGACGAACGGAACCAGGCTGACGGTGACGCCGCGATGGCCGAAGGCGAGGAAGGCGAGCGCGTGGCCGAGTTCGTGCGCGAGCACGGCGAGCGTCAGCGTCAGCGGGATCGCCAGCGCGGCGGCGAAGCCGATCCACTTGCCGGACCAGGCCAGCGGATATCCCGCCAGCAGCGCGAACGCGGTCGCGGTCGCCGCCGCGAGCAGGCGCCAGCCGGTGAACCGGATCCACGGCGCCCGCTCCGCCGACTGGCCGAGCGCGGCCCGCCGGATCGCCTCGAGCGCCCGCGCCACGCCGACCCGGGTCAATTCATAGGCGATCAGCCCGCGCACCGGCGTGACGACGCTGAGGGTCGTGCGCGCGCCTCTGGGGCCGTCGACGAGTTCGATGGTCTCGAAATGCAGCCGCTCCTCGGGGATCGCCCGGCCGGCGCGCGAGCGCACGCACTGGACCAGCCGGCGGCCCGGCTCGACGACCGGAAAGGTCGTGACGACCTTCTGAAAGTCGCCGCCGCTCTCGCGCGGCCGCGACTCGAATTCGACGGTCAGCGGCGCCTCGCCGATGATCCTGCGCCCGCGCACGTCGCTGACCGGGTTCCAGGCGCTCGGGTGGGAACGCGGATCGAGAATCCGCCAGACCGCCGACGCGGGCGCCGGAATGACCAGCGAGGCGCGGAATTTCCGCCGTCCGAGCGGCGCGTGGAAACACAGCCACCACCCGGCGAGCGCCAGCAGGGGAGCGATGAGCGAGCGGGCCGAGGCGAACAAGGTCGAAACCATCGGCGCTCCGCGCAACGAAGACGGCGAAGCTCGCACGCAAAGACTAATCGCCCGTTAGCCCGGCGAGCCGCGATCGGAGCGCGCGCCGACGAAATCCCGTTTACGAGATGCTCACCAGACGAGGCTTCGAGAGATGATCCCTCCGATTGCGGATCGTGGCGGGGACGCTCGTCGCCGAGCGCCCCCGGCGCCGATTCGCGCCGGCCCGATTCGCGCCGCGCGTCCGGCCGCTTGCGTCAGCTGCGCAGCGCGACGCAGGCCCCGCCGCCGCGCAGGATCCGCGCGCACAGCGCCTCGGCCTCGGCGCGCGACGCCGCCGGCGCGCGCACCGTCCAGAAGCGGCCGAAGCCGCGGCTGCGCAGGCGGGCGCCGAGCACCATCGGCTCGGCGTCGCCGAGCGCGGCGGCGAAGCGCGCGCGGGCGCGGGCATAGGCGGCGAGCGCGGCCGGCTTGGAGAAGCTTCCGGCGAGCTGGACGCCCCAGGGCGCCGGGGCCGCGCCCTCCGCCGACCAGGCGAGCGCCGCCGGTTCCGGACCGCGCAGCGCCGCGGTCTCCTTCAGGCAGGAGGGTTCGGGAAACAGGGCGGCGTCGGCAAGCGCGGGCGTCGCGGCGGCGGTCCAGTCCTCGACGCTTCGCCCGGTGACGAGCAGAACATAGGCGCGGGTCTCCTCGGGCAGCCCGCCCGCCCCGGCGCGCCAGGCGGCGACGCGGGCGGGACCGGCATTATAGGCGGCGGCGGCGAGGCCGAGATTGCCGAACCGGGCGAGCAGGTCGGCGAGCAGCGCGGCGGCCTCGGGAATCGCCTGCTCGGGGTCGAACGGGTCCTTCAGCCCGCGCTCGCTCGCCGTCCCCGGCATGAACTGGGCGATGCCCAAAGCGCCGGCCGGGCTCGCCGCTTCAGCGTGAAACCCGCTCTCGCGCCAGATCAGCCGGGTCAGGAACGCGACCGGCAGGCGCCGCGCCTGCGCCGACGCCTCGATCAGGCGGCAGACGGTCTCATCGAGCGTCTCCGGCGCGCTCGCCGCGGCGTCCCGCGGCTCCGCGCGCGCCGGCGCCGCGCCCGACAGCGCGAGCAGCGCGAGCGCGACGCACGTCGATCGGCGCAGGGTCGGAAGCGGCCTCGTCGCGCTTTCTCCTGTTCGCCCGGCTCCGGCGCGCATCGCCCCGCGCCCCGAAGATCGCGCCGCCGCCCCTTCACGTAGGTCGCCCCGATCGGCGCCGCCAGCGGCGAGGCCGCGCTCATTCGTCATCTGCAGTTCGGCGAGTCCGCAGCGCCTGGAACAGTTTCGCGCCGCGATCGCCGCCGCAAGGATCGCCGGGTCGTCGGGTCCCGCCAGGCCCGGCGGCGGACTGCGCGGCGCGACCGGGAACCTCTCGGGCCGTTCGGCGTCTTCTGTTCGACGCACGCTCGTGCGCTGTCCCTTTCCCCCAGGACTTCATGCCCGAAATCTCCGACGCGATGGCCCCTCGCGGAGCGTGGGGGAACGTCAATCCATGGGCCATCGCCGTGCTGGTCGCGGTCGTGACCTTCATGGAGGTTCTCGACACCACCATCGCCAACGTCGCTCTGCGCTATATTTCCGGCGGTCTCGCGGTGGGGCCGGATCAGGCGGCCTGGGTGGTCACCAGCTATCTCGTGGCCAATTCCATCGTGCTCAGCGCCTCCGGCTGGATCGCGACGACCTTCGGGCGCCGCCAGTTCATCATCGTCTGCGTGGCGCTGTTCACGATCAGCTCGGTTCTGTGCGGCCTCGCCTGGGACCTGCCCTCGCTGCTGGTGTTCCGCGTGCTGCAGGGGCTTGCGGGCGGCGGGATGACGCCGGTCGCCCAATCCATTCTCGCCGCCAGCTTCCCGCCGGAAAAGCGCGGGCAGGCGTTCGCGCTCTACGGCGTGGCGGTGGTGGTCGCGCCCGTCGTCGGCCCGGTGCTGGGGGGATGGCTCAGCGACAATTGGTCGTGGCACTGGTGTTTCTTCATCAACGCGCCGGTCGGCGCGATCTGCTTCGTGCTGATGATCGCGATGCTCCCCGACTATGGCAAGGAGGAGCGCGCGCGACTATGGCAGCGCGGCGTCAGCTTCGACTATGTCGGCTTCATCCTCATCGCCGCGTTCCTCGGCGCGCTCGAAGTCGTGCTCGACAAGGGTCAGGAGGACGACTGGTTCGGATCGGGCTTCATCGTCACCTTCGCCGTGATCTCGGCGACGGCGATCTTCATTTTCGTGCCGTGGGAGCTGCTCAAGCGCGACCCGCTGATCGATCTCAGACTGCTGGGCAACCGGCAATTCGCCTCCTGCTTCGTGGCGATGCTGGCGACCGGCGCGATTCTGATCGCGACCACCCAGTTCGTGCCCCAGCTCCTGCAGGCGGACTACGGCTACACGGCGACCCTCGCCGGCGAGGCGCTCTCGCCGGGCGGGGTCGTCACCGCGATCGTGATGATCGTCAGCGGCCGCCTCGGCTTCATTCAGCCGCGCTATCTGATTGCGATCGGGGCCGCGCTGGTGGCGGCCGGCATGTTCTATTCGACCCGGCTCTACGGCGACTCGGACTTCTGGTTCTTCGCGCTCTCGCGCATGATCGTCGGCGCCGGGCTGCCTCTGCTGTTCCTGCCGCTCACCACCGCCTCCTATGCGGGCATGCCCGAGGACCGAACCGACCAGGCTTCGGCGGTCATCAACATCGCGCGCAATTTCGGCGGCTCGATCGGCGTCTCGATCGCCCAGACCACGCTGGCGCGTCGCGAACAGTTCCACCAGAGCCGGCTCGCCGAACACGTCGGCGCCTGGAACCCGGTCTACCAGCAGACGTTGCACGCCACGCAGGCCTATATCGCCACCCAGCCCCATCTCGGCGGCGGCCCGGAGCGGACCGCGGTCGCCGCGATCGGGGCGAGCGTTCAGGCGCAGGCCGCGTTCCTCTCCTACATCGACGTGTTCGCCACGCTCGGCCTGATGGCCGCGCTGCTCGTTCCGCTCGCACTGACATTGCGCAACGTCGACACCACCAACGCGGCGCCGGCCGCGCATTGAAACGGACCTGGGAAGACGACCATGCTCGACGAGATCAGCGATCAACGACAAGACACGGCGAAGGCGCCGGAGCCGCCCCCGCAGGCGGAGCGCCCGGCTCCAGAGATCGACGCGCGAAAGCCGGACCCGCCGTCCAAAGACGATCCCGGGGCTCAATCGGGCGGGGTCGTCGGCACGCTGAAGGCGCATCCGCTGGTCGCGGGGCTCGTGCTGCTCGCGCTGATCGTCGCCGCGCTCGGCGGCCTGCTCTACTGGACGTATGCGAGCCAGTTCGAGAGCACCGACGACGCCTTCATCGACGGCCGCGTCGTCGCGATCAGCCCCGAGGTCGTCGGCGACATCACGCTCCTGCCCGTCACCGACAATCAGATCGTTCACGCCGGCGATCTGCTCGCGCGCATCGATCCGCGCGACTATCTCGCCGCTGTCGCCCAGGCCGACGCGCAGATCGCCGTGGCTGCGGCCGCGGTCGAAACTTCGCAGGCCCAGGAGGAGGAGCAGCGCGCGCAGGTGCAACAGGCCGACAGCCAGATCGTCGTCGCCCAGGCGCAGTTCGATTTCTCCAGGGACGACAACAAGCGTTATCAGCAGGAGGTGCAGACGGGCGCCGGCACGGTTCAGCGCGCCCAGCAGTCGGCTTCGGACTTCGAGGCCAAGCGGGCGGCGCTGCTGACCGCCCAGGGCGCGCGAATCGTCGCCGTGCGCCAGATCGACGTGATCCAGGCGCAGCGCAAGAGCGCCGAGGCGCAAAAAGCGGCGGCGCAGGCCCAGAAGGCAACCGCCGACGCGAACCTTTCGCGCACCGAACTGCGCGCGCCGGTCGACGCCCGCATCACCCGCCTCACCGGCGCGGTCGGCCAACTCGCCACCCAAGGCGCCGCCTTGATGATCCTGGTCCCGCTCGACCTCTGGGTGACCGCGAATTTCAAGGAGACGCAGCTCTACGACCTGCGCGTCGGGCAGCCGGTGGACATCGAGATCGACGCCTTCGACCGCACGTTTCCCGGCCACGTCGACAGCGTGCAGGCGGGCAGCGGCACGGCGTTCAGCCTGCTGCCGGCCGAGAACGCGACCGGCAATTACGTCAAGGTCGTGCAGCGGATTCCGGTCAAGATCGTCTTCGACAAGCCGCCCGATGTCGAACTGGGACC
>JBEKZS010000067.1:0-26322 GCA_049509635.1 Roseiarcus sp. | reverse complement strand
CGTCTCCTCTTGAGTACGCTTCTGGGGCTCCGTGTCCTCGCGCGCAGCCGGCCCGAACGCCAACTGCTCGAGGGGGTGTTGCGGCCCGTCCTCGCCCTGCTCGACAGCCGGACCTCTCCGAAGGAGCGGAGCCCGAAATGATTGCTTCCGAGTGTCCGCACTCGTTTTCCCGATGACAGCCGAGATTGCGGGGGAACGATGAGCGCGCCGGCGATTGATGTGAGCAGCGAACGACTATCGCGCATCACGCAGTGGCTGGATGCGTGCGGCGTCGTGTTGCGTGTCGCGGCGCCGATGGTCGATCTACTGGTGCGGCTCTCGTTGGCGAAGGCGTTCTTCGCGCCTGGAATGCTACCGAGCAATTCTTTCTTCGAATTCGGTCCGGCCGGATGGCCTACGATCATCGTGCAGGTCGTCGGGCCGACGCTGTTGGCCCTCGGCCTCTGGGTGCGGCCGATCTCGCTGCTGATGCTCTTGTTGACGCTTCTCGCGCGGAATTCCGGACCGCCACAGGATGAGCACCTGTTCTGGGCAGTTTTGTTTGGCTGGTATGTGGCGCAGGGGGCGGGCCCGCTCTCGCTCGATCACTTGCTGGCCAAGGGACTGGGCATGAGCCCGTTACCGTTCGCCGAGCGAGCTATGGCGGCGGCGACTTGGTTCGATCGGCATGCCAGCCCAATATATCGTCTCCTCGTGCGGCTATGGCTCGCGGCGGCGCTGGTCGGAACCGGCGTCGCGCCGGCGATGCTGCCCGCGATGGGAATGGGTACGCTGCCGCGCTTCTCTAGCGTGATCGCCGCGATGATGCTGGCTGTAGGACTCGCGACCCCGGTCGCCGCGGCTTTATTGTTGCTCGCTGCGTCGAGTTTGACTCTGATGGCCCAGAGTCCCTTCCTGTCGCTCTACGCCCCGTTGCTTCTCGCGCTGCTGGGCGCCTCCGGTGCCGGTCGTTATTCGCTGGACCATCTGATCGGGCGACGGATTCGTCGGCGAGCGTCGTTGCCCGACGACGCCCCGCATATCGTCATCGTGGGCGCTGGCTTCGGCGGCATGGCCTGTGCGGCGGGGCTGCGGCATGCGCCAGCGCGCGTGACGTTGCTGGATCGGCGCAATTATCACCTGTTCCAGCCGCTGCTGTATCAGGTGGCGACCGGGAGCCTGTCGCCCGCCGATATCGCATCCCCTGTGCGAAACGTATTCCGCGAGGATGCGAAGCTGCGCGTATTGTGCGGCTCCGTCTCCGGCGTGGACGTCGAGGCTCGCTGTATCATGGTGGACGGGCGGCGGCTGCGCTATGACTCACTCGTGCTCGCAACAGGCGCGAGCCACGGCTATTTCGGCAACGAGCATTGGGCCCCATACGCGCCCGGTTTGAAATCGATAGAGGACGCGACCAGCATCAGGGGCCGCATACTCGCCGCTTTCGAGCGGGCGGAGGCGACAGACGACCCATCGGACCGAATCACGCTGCTGACATTCCTCGTCTGTGGGGCCGGACCGACCGGAGTGGAATTGGCCGGCGCGATCGCCGAACTCGCGCGCCACGGCATGGAAAAGGAGTTCCGCACGTTTGACCCCGCGTCCGCGCGAATTCTACTGGTGCAGGCGGGCCCCCGTGTGCTGCCTCAGTTCGGCGAGGAGCTATCTACGTTCGCCAAAGTCTCGCTGGAAGCGCTGGGCGTCGAGGTGAGGGTGAACAGCCGGGTGGAGCAGATCGACGCAAAGGGCGTCATCGTGAATGGCGAGCGCATCCCCGCCGCCACGGTGCTGTGGGCCGCCGGGGTGGTTGCTTCTCCGGCCGCGGCATGGCTCGGCCGAGAGGCTGACAAGGCCGGGCGTCTCCGAGTCGAGCCTGACCTGTCGGTGCCCGGTTTGCCCGATGTGTTCGCGATCGGCGACACCGCGCTGGCAATTGCCTGGGATGGCAAGCCGGCACCGGGGCTCGCGCCCGCAGCCAAACAGGGCGGAGCCTACGTCGCTTCGGTGCTGCGCGCAAGGGTGCGCGGCGCCCCGAAACCCCCGCCGTTCCGCTACCGCCACCAGGGCAGCCTCGCGACCATCGGGCGCAAGAGCGCGGTCGCCGAATTCGGTCGGATAAAGCTCACGGGTGCTCTCGCCTGGTGGCTTTGGGGCGCGGCGCACATCCTGTTCCTGGTCGGAATGCGCAATCGGTTGTCGGTCATGTTCGGATGGGCTTGGTCGTATTTCACATTCAAGGTCGGCGTTCGCCTGATCACGGGCGTCGGAGCGGATTTCGATACGACCGCAACCTAATAGCTAACAGTCTCGAGTAACAATTCGAGAACCCAGGCGAATTACGGACTGCGTTCCTCATCTGAGAAGAGGGGTACGGCGCCTGACCCCTTCGCCTCCGTTTCCGGGAGGGATCTTTCCATGTCTACGAGCCGGAGACCGACATGAAACTCACGACACTCGTCCTCGTGGTGTCCATGGTGTCGCCTTCGGTTGCGAACGCCGAGGATCTCACGTCTCTTCAACAAAGAGTCGATCAGCTAGAGAACCGGATCACGGAGTTGAGCCGCCGGTTAGAGAGTCTCGGCGCCTCATCTGCGATGCGTGAGGTTCGCACGGTCGATCCGGTATTCATGGGCGAGGGAAATGCAAAGCCGGGCCCGCTGGCGATGGACGACCCCACCATCAACTGTCCCGCGCGCTCCTTCGTAACCGCAATTCAACTCCTGAAGACCGGCAACACCGTCTCGCAACTCCGCTACGCCTGCCGCGGTTTTTGATCGCTCTGCGACGGGAGGAACAATTACATGGCGACTTATTTCGTCGTGACCGCTGCGACGATCCCCCGGCGTTCCGGTTACTCGACAGCGTTTGGGAAGATGCAGCTGAAATCGACGATCGCACTGTCGACGTCGGCATCGGACGTCTGCGCAAGGCGCTTTCCCGGTCGCGCGAGCGTGACCCGATCCGGACGGTGCGCAGCGCGGGCTATGCGTTCGACGGCACTTCTGGCAACTCCTGAGTCACCTAATTCCCGGCTCTCAATTTGGTCGCGCATCGAAGCGAGGGAAAATCCACAAAAAAGATAAGCCGGCCGCCAAATTGTCTGTAGAGTCGAGGAAGGGCGCGGTAGCTCGAGGCTTTGCCAATCGCCCCGTTTCCCTTCCCCGCTCGTCAAACCGGACGTGCGGATTTCCCGCATCCGGCTTTCCGACTGTCTTCACCACAAAGCTCACGTCGGGGACATTTCACGCCCGCGTTGAAGGCGTAGCACACCGAGTTCCCCGAACACTCGGTTCGCTGAGAAGGTTCGTGTGCCACGGCCTGGCGTTTTGTGTCGTCTGCGCAGGAAGTTGCGCACGCGGTCCTCGACGTGTCGGTTGACGGCTCGATCCCGCTCACCGGAAAGCTTTGCGCCGGGCAGGGCGCGCTTTATCGCGAGGTCTGTAAGGGCCATGTTGGTATCACCGCGCGGCGCCGTCGCCGCATACCAACGAATCTACCAACAACCACGCTGGACGCAACCGCATGCTCCCGGACGGCCCCAGACGCGGTTTCCGTCTAAGCTGTTGATTTTAGTGATTTTCTGGACGAATTCGGACGTCCTAAAACGCTTATGTGGTGCCCAGGAAAGGACTCGAACCTTCACGGCTTGCACCGCTGGTACCTGAAACCAGTGCGTCTACCAATTCCGCCACCTGGGCACGGCGGTTTCTTAAGGGCGGGCGCGCGGGCTTGTCAATGTCTGGCCGCGCCGGGGATTCTCGGGGCCGGACGAGCGCTTGCCGGCGCGCCCGGCCGGGGCGCCGGCGCATGGCGCGCCCGGCGCGCGTTTTGCATGGCCGGCGATTGGGGCTATGGCTGGCGCGGGGATTCGCGGGAAGCGTCGTGAGCTCAGCTTCGCATTTCACGGTGAGCGAGGTTTCCGCTCACGACATCGTCGAGACCGCGCGCGACGCGCTGCTGGTCCTCGACGACCGGCTGACGGTCGTCTCGGCGAACCGGGCGTTTTTCGCGATGTTCACGACCAACGCGGCGCAGACGATCGGCCGGCGGCTCTACGATCTGGGCGACCGCCAGTGGAACATTCCGGCGCTGCGCCGGCTGCTGGAGGAGATCATCCCGCGCCAGCACACGGTCGAGGGCTATGAAATCGAACACGATTTCGAAGGCGTCGGCCTGCGCACGATGCTGCTCAACGCGCGCCGGGTCCACCGCCCCGGCGGCGCCGGATTCGTGCTGCTGGCGATCGACGACGTCACCGATCTGCGCCGCAAGGAACGCGAGGCGGCGCGCCACGAGCGGCTCGCGCTGACCATCGTCGACACCGCCCGCGACCCGCTGGTCATCCTCGACGAGGCCATGCGAATCGTCGACGCCAGCCGCAATTTCCGCCTGATGTTCGCCGGCGGCGTCGACGACGTCGCCGGGTTGCGGCTGGAAGACCTGATGGAGGGGCAATGGGATGTCGCGGCGCTGCGCGCCCGGCTCGACCGCGTCGTCCCCGACGAGCGCCCGTTCGACGATTTCCTGATCGAGGACGACTTCCCCGGCCTCGGCCGGCGCATCTTCAAGCTCAATGCGCGCAAGCTCAGCGCGCCCGGCAACGGCGTGCGCCAACTGCTGCTGGTGTTCGAGGACGCCACCAGGGCGACGCTGTTCGATCGCCACCGCGACATTCTGGCGGTCGAACTCGCCCATCGGATCAAGAACAGCCTGCAGGTGATCTCGTCGTTCGTCTCGTTCGAACTGCGCCGCGCCGCCGAGCCCTGCCTCGAAGGCTTCCGGGCGATGCAGGCGCGGATCGGCGCGGTCGCCGAACTCTATGACGTGATCGCCCGGTCGAGCGCGTTCGGGCCGGTCGACGCGCCCGCCTATCTGGAGGGCATCGCCTCGAGCATCCGGGCGAGCCTGATCGGCGCGCATTCGAGAATCCGGATCGTGGTCGACGCCGAGCCGTGCCGGATCCTCGCCGACCAGGCGGTGCCGTTCGGCCTCATCGTCAACGAGCTGGCGACCAATGCGATCAAATACGCCTTTCCCAGGGGCGAGGGTCACATCGTCCTCGGGTTCCGCCGTCGCGACGGCGAGGTCGCGCTGACGGTCGCCGACGACGGCGCCGGCATGGGCCACACCGGCGGCGGCGACGGCATGGGATCGCGGTTCATCGACGCCTTCGCGCGCCAGCTCGGCGGCAAGCTCGCCAAGGCCTCCGCCGACACCGGGACGACCTTCATCGTCCGCCTGCCGCTGACCATACTCGACAGCGCCGGCGACGCCGGGCCGGCGCCGAGCTGAGGCGCCGGCCGGCCCGGCGCTTTTCATTTGCGCCCCGCTTGGCTAGTCCTGTCGGCGTCCAGGCCTCGAGGGGAAGCGCGCCATGACCACCCAGACCATCATCGTCGAGACGCACGGCCGGGTCGGCCTCGTCAGGCTCAACCGGCCGCAGGCGCTCAACGCCCTCAACCAGGCGCTGATCGACGAACTCAACGCCGCGCTCGGCGGCTTCGAGCGCGATGGCGACATCGGCGCCGTGGTGGTGACCGGCTCGGACAAGGCGTTCGCCGCCGGCGCCGACATCAAGGAGATGCGCGACAGGACCTACATGGACGCCTATCTCGACGATTTCATCACCAGCTGGGAGGGCGTGGCGCGGCTGCGCAAGCCGATCATCGCCGCGGTCGCGGGCTTCGCGCTCGGCGGCGGCTGCGAACTGGCGATGATGTGCGACTTCATCCTCGCCGCCGACACCGCCAAGTTCGGCCAGCCGGAGATCAAGCTCGGCGTCATTCCGGGCGCCGGCGGCACGCAGCGGCTGACCCGCTTCGTCGGCAAGTCCAAGGCGATGGAGATGTGCCTGACCGGCCGGATGATGGACGCCGCCGAGGCCGAGCGCGCCGGCCTCGTCTCGCGGGTGATTCCCGCCGAAAAGCTGGTCGAGGAGGCGCTGAAGGTCGCCGCCTCGATCGCCGCGCTGTCGGCGCCCTCGGTGATGATCGCCAAGGAATGCGTCAACCGCGCCTATGAGACGACGCTCGCCGAAGGCGTGCGGTTCGAGCGGCGGGTGTTCCATTCGCTGTTCGCGACCGAGGACCAGAAGGAGGGCATGGCGGCTTTCGTGGAGAAGCGGGCGCCGGCGTTCAAGGGACGCTAGGGCGCGGAGTCGGAGCCGGAGCCGGGGGGAGCGGCGGACGCCGCTCAACTCACTTCGGCGTCCAGATCGAGCGTCCCCCGCTCGCCGATCGCGGCGAAATTGACCGCCAGCCATTCCTGCGCCGACTGCCGCCCGAGATCGCGCAGCGTCTTCAGGAACGGCCAGGACGTGTCGACCTTGGTCGCCGCGCCGAACGCCTCCAGCCTGCCGTCGCCGCCGATGCGATGGATGCGCATGCGCTTGTAGCGGGTGCGGTCCAGCGCGCCCTCGTCGAGCAGCTTGATGACGAACTTCACCGCGCGCAATTCGGCGAGCAGCGCGCTGTTGAAGGTGATCTCGTTGGTCCGGTCGACGATCTCGCGCGACGTGCGCGGCGTCAGGCGGCGCTCGATCGGGTTGATCTGGACGATGATCGCATCGAGGCAGTCGGTCTCGTAGATCAGCGGCCATAGCGGCGGATTGCCGGCGAAGCCGCCGTCCCAGTAGGGCGCGCCGTCGAGCTCGACCGCCTGGAACAGGCGCGGCAGGCAGGCCGAGGCCATGACGTGGTCGGCGGTGAGAATCGGGCGGCGGAAGATCGCGCCCTTGCCGGTGTGGACATTGGTCGCGGCGATGAACAGGGCGGGCCCGTCGGTGCGGCGCAGGAGGTCGAAATCGACCATCTTCACCAGATGGTCGCGCAGCGGGTTGAGGTTCAGCGGGTTGAGATCATAGGGGCTGGCGTAATTGGCGAGCCCGTCGAGAAGCTCGAAGGCGGGCGAGCCGCTGAAGTGGAGATTGCCGAACAGCAGGTCGAACCATTTGCGCTGGATCGGCGACAGCGCGCCCTCCTCGCTGATCGACAGCCAGAAGTCGTGCAGCGCGCGGCGCGCGCCCGCCAGGCCGCCGCGGGCGCGGCCCTCGGCGACCACGACGGCGTTCATCGCGCCCGCGCTGGCGCCGCTGATCGCGCCGATGTCGAGCCGATCGTCCTCGAGCAGCGCGTCGAGCACGCCCCAGCTGTAGGCGCCGTGCGAGCCGCCGCCCTGCAGCGCGACATTGATTCGCTTCCGGCGCGGCGCCGCGTCCACCGGGTCAGCCCGCCGTCCAGCCGCCGTCGATCGACAGGTTCGCGCCGGTGATCTGCGCGGCGGCGTCCGAGCACAGATAGACGGCGAGCGCGGCGACCTGGTCGGCGGCGACGAACTGCTTGGTCGGCTGGGCGGCGAGGATCACGTCGTTGATCACCTGCTCCCTGGTCAGGCCGCGCGCCTTCATCGTGTCGGGAATCTGGCGCTCGACCAGCGGCGTCCAGACATAGCCGGGCGAGATGCAATTGGCGGTGACGCCGAAGGTCGCCAGTTCGAGCGCGACCGTCTTGGTCAGGCCGGCGATGCCGTGCTTGGCCGAGACATAGGCGGACTTGAACGGCGAGGCGACCAGCGAATGGGCCGAGGCGGTGCTGACGATCCGGCCCCATTTGCGCGCCTTCATGCCGGGGACCGCGGCGCGGATCGCGTGGAAGGCCGCCGACAGGTTGATCGCGATGATCGCGTCCCATCTGTCGATCGGGAAATCCTCGATCGGCGAGACGTACTGGATGCCGGCGTTGTTGACGAGAATGTCGAGCGAGCCGAGCTTCTCCTGCGCCCCGGCGACCATCGCGGCGATCTCGGCCGGCTTCAGCATGTCGGCGCCGTCATAGAGCGCCCTGACGCCGAATTCGGTCTCGATCTTCGCGCGCTCGGCCTCGATCGCCGCCGGCTCGCCCATCCCGTTGATGACGATATCGGCGCCCTCGCCGGCGAGGGCGCGCGCGATGGCGAGGCCGATGCCGCTGGTCGATCCCGTGACGAGCGCCTTGCGTTTGGAAAGGGACATTTGCCGCTCCTGAAAATGGCCGCCTGGCGCCGCAAACGCTGGGCGGCGACCGGCGTTGTATTGCATCGCAACAGGAAAGGCGAGACAGTGGCGCGCCGGCGCGAAGGGAGAGAATGGTCGCATGAGCGGACGCGGTCTCGGATTGGTCCCGGCCCTGCTCGGCCGCGCGGCGGCGGCGGTCCTGTTCGGCGCGACCGCGAGTTCGGCCGCCAGCATGGTCTCGCCCGACCCGCTGCCGGTCGCCGCGCGCGTCGACCTCGAGAAAATCTGGGGCGCCTGGTATATCCTCGCCAATATCCCCAACTGGTTCGAGGCGCCGCTGGTCGGTCTCTACGACATCTATTCGCGCCGGCCCGACGGCGACATCGCCGAAGATTTCTACACCCATTCCGGCTCGTTCGGCAGCCCGCTGAAGCATTACCAGGTTCACGACTGGGTCGAGCCGGGCTCCAACAACGCCAAATGGCGGGTCCAGGTGATGTGGCCGCTCAACTTCCCGTTCTGGGTGCTGTGGGTCGATCCCGACGACCAATATATCCTGTTCGGCTATCCCGACCGCTCGCTCGGCTGGATCTTCGCGCGCCGGCAGACGATCGACGAGCCGACCTACCAGGCGCTGCTCGCCCGCTTCGCCGCGCTCGGCTACGACCCGACCAAGTTCCGCCGCATCGTGCAATTGCCCGCGCAGATCGGCCAGAAGGGGTTCGGCGGGGATCTCGGGGAGAAGTGAGGCGGGCCGTTCAGGGCTTGACGAACTTCAGCACGAACCGGTCGCTCTCGCCGATCGCCGCATATTTGGCGCGGTCCTGGTCCTTCAGCCGGTAGGTCGGCGGCAGGGCCCAGACGCCGACGGAATAGTCCTTGGCATCCTTCGGATTGGCGTTGACCTCCGAAGCGGCGGCGAGCTCGAAGCCGGCGGCTTGGGCGAGCGCGACCGCATAGTCCTGGCGCACGTAGCCGCTCTTGGCGAGCGGGTCCTGCGGCAGGTCGGTCCGGCCGCGATGCTCCTCGACGCCGAGCGCGCCGCCGGATTTGAGCGCCTTGAAGAAGGCCGCGAAGGCGAGCTCGGCCGTGCCCGCCGCCATCCAGTTGTGGATGTTGCGGAACGTCAGCACGAAATCGGCCGCGCCGTCGGGCCCCAGCGGCTTGGCGCCGGGATGGAAGTCGACGGTCTCGACCTTGTCGTAGAGCGCGGGATCGGCGGCGATCTTGGCCGCGAAACCCGCATTGTCCTTCTGCGCTTCGGCCGAGGCTGAATCCCGGTCGCTGTTGGCGGCGATGTAGCGCCCGCGCGCGCGCAGGTAGGGCGCCAGAATCTCGGTCCAGTAGCCCGCGGCGCCGGGCAGGATCTCGATGACGGTCGCCTCGTCTGGAACGCCGAAGAAGGTCAGGACTTCGAGCGGATGGCGAAAGGGATCGCGGGCGCGATTGCCGGCGCCGCGCTGCGGGCCGTCGACCAGGGCGCGCAGCGCGTCGGTATCCGCGCCGCCGGCGAAGGCGGGCCGGCCGACGAGCGCGAACGCGGCCGATGCGCCGAGACCGCCGAGGACCTGCCTGCGGCCAGGCGCGTGCAAGGATTTCGCTTCCACCGGCCGGCTCCCGCGCTGGCAATCTCCAGTAATCAAATAGACTGATCGCGCGGCCCGTCAAGCGCCGGCTCGGCGGCGCGGTCGCAGGCGCCGGTCACGCCGGCCGCGAGAATCCGCTTTCGGCCATCGCGCGGCGGACGTCGGCGACCGAGGCGCGCAGGAGTTCGGCCATCCGCAGGCGCGCGGCCTTCGGCTGGCCGGCGCGGATCGCGTCGAGGACGGCGCGATGCTGGTCGAGGCGCGCCTCGCGCGCCGCCGCCGCGCCGCGCCAGCCGAGCTGGAAGGTCGCCGCCAGCGCGGTCTCGATCAGCCCGCCGAGCGCGCCGACGAACGGATTGCCGGTGGCGTCGAGGATCGCCCGGTGAAAGCGCAGGTCCGCGTCGGTGACCGCGTCGGTCGTGCCCTCCGCGCGCGCCATGTCCTCGAACGCCGCGGCGATGCGCGCGAGCGCGGCGGGCGCGGGCGCTGAGGCGGCGAGCGCGGCGGCCTGGGGCTCGATCATCTGGCGCAGCTGGAAGAGGTCGTTGACGAAATCCTCGTCGAGCGCCGCGCGCAGGTGCCAGGCGAGGAAATCGGGGTCGAGCCGGTTCCAGTCCGCCTTGGGGCGCACCGACGTGCCGACCTTCTGGCGCGAGACGATCAGCCCCTTGGCGGCGAGCACCCGAAACGCTTCGCGCAGGGTCGGCCGCGAAACCTCGAAGCGCTCGAGCAGCGCGGCCTCGCCGGGCAGCCGCGAGCCGGGCGGATAGACGCCGGCGATGATCTCGCCGCCGAGCGCGGCCGCCAGAAAATCGTTGGCGTTGCCGCGCGGGCGCTTGGCGGCGGGCGCCGGTTCGAGCCGACCCGGCGCGGCCGGCCCGGCGACCGGCCGCGGCGCAACGCCCGGAACCGACGCATGAGACAACAATTCACCCCGTCGCGCGCCGCGCATCTCGAAAGCAGCCCTGGCGGTCCTTCCCGTGGCGGATCCCCGGTCGACCCGCGGCCTCATCGAGGCTAATGACAAAGAATGGGCGGTGCAATAGAAACGTCGCCGGACAATCCGGCCGCTGCGCTCGATCTGCGGGCCCCGGCGCGAAGCAGGCGAGACCTCCATGAGTTCGAGCAAATCCGAATCCCGCGTCGGACCCGACGCGCGCCGCCGCGCGATCGGGGTGCGCGTCGGCGCCGGCCCCGGGGCGGTGACCGTCGGCGCCGGCGCGCCGATCGTCGTGCAATCCATGACCAACACCGACACCGCCGACATCGAGGCGACGGCGCGTCAGGTCGCCGCGCTGGCGCGCGCCGGCTCCGAACTGGTCCGGATCACGGTCGACCGCGACGAGGCGGCCGCCGCCGTGCCCCATATCCGCGACCGGCTCGCGCGGATGGGCGTCGCGGTTCCGCTGATCGGCGACTTCCACTACATCGGCCATAAATTGCTCGCCGAGCATCCGGCCTGCGCCGAGGCGCTCGACAAATACCGGATCAATCCGGGCAATGTCGGGTTCAAGAACAAGCGCGACAAGCAGTTCTCGCAGATCGTCGAATTGGCGATCCGCCACGGCAAGACGGTGCGGATCGGCGCCAACTGGGGCTCGCTCGACCAGGAATTGCTGACCCATCTGATGGACGAGAACGCGGCGAGCCCCGCGCCGATCGACGCGCGCGCGGTGATGCGCGAGGCGATGGTCCAGTCGGCGCTGCTGTCGGCCGCGCGCGCCGAGGAGATCGGCCTCGGCCGCGACCGGATCATCCTGTCGGCCAAGGTCTCGGCGGTGCAGGACCTCATCACCGTCTATCGGATGATCGCGGCGCGCTCGGATTATGCGCTGCATCTCGGCCTCACCGAGGCCGGCATGGGGTCGAAGGGCATCGTCGCCTCGTCGGCCGCGCTCGGCGTGCTGCTGCAGGAGGGGATCGGCGACACGATCCGCGTCTCGCTGACTCCCGAACCGAACGGCGACCGCACGCTCGAGGTCAAGGTCGCGCAGGAAATCCTCCAGACCATGGGCTTTCGCACCTTCGTGCCGCTGGTCGCCGCCTGCCCGGGCTGCGGGCGCACGACCTCGACCGTGTTCCAGGAGCTCGCCGGCGACATCCAGGCCTATATCCGCGACGAAATGCCGGCGTGGAAGACCCGCTATCCCGGCGTCGAGACGCTCAACGTCGCCGTCATGGGCTGCATCGTCAACGGCCCCGGCGAGAGCAAGCACGCCGACATCGGCATTTCCCTGCCGGGCACCGGCGAGACCCCGGTCGCCCCGGTCTTCATCGACGGCGCCAAGGCCGCGACGCTGCGCGGGCCGGGCATCGCCGACGAATTCAAGGCGATGGTCGTCGATTATATCGAGAAGCGCTTCGGCCAGGGCGCCAGAACCGCGGCGGAGTGACCATGCCCGACACCGGCGCCAAGACCATCGTCATCACCGGCGCCAGCAGCGGCATCGGCAAGGCGACCGCGCGGCTGTTCGCCGACAAGGGCTGGAACGTCGTCGCCACCATGCGCAATCCGGCGGGCGAGCCGGATCTGCGCGAGACGGCGAAGCTGAAACGGGTCGCGCTCGACGTGCAGGACGAGGCGAGCCCGCGCGCGGCGGTGGCCGCCGCGATCGACGCGTTCGGGCGCATCGACGTCTGGCTCAACAACGCCGGCTACGGCGCCTTCGGGCCGGTCGAGGCGGGAACCCGCGCGCAGATCCAGCGCCAGTTCGACGTCAATTTTTTTGGCCTCGTCGCCTGCGTGCAGGCGGTGGCGCCGCATTTTCGCGCCAACCGGGCCGGCGTGCTGATCAACGTCTCGTCGATCGGCGGCCTGCTGACCGTGCCCGCCTACGGGGTCTACAACGCCTCGAAATTCGCGGTCGAGGGCCTTTCGGAAGGGCTCTGGTACGAACTCGGCACGTTCGGCGTGCGGGTGAAGCTGATCGAGCCCGGCGCGATCAAGACCGATTTCGGCGGCCGCTCGCTGGACGCCTGGGATATTTCGGCCCTGCCCGCCTATGCCGATTTCATGGCCAAGGTGAAGGCGACGCGCGAGAAGTTCACCAGGAATTCGGCGACGCCCGAACTGGTCGCCGGCGTCATCCACGAGGCGGCGACCGATCCGAGCGACCGGCTGCGCTATCTCGTCGGGCGCGACGCGAAGCAAATCTGGCCGCTGCGCCGGTGGCTCGGCTATCGCACGCAGATGAAGATCGTCCGCGGCATGTTCAAGCTCTGATCGCAGGCGTCGGCTGGCCGTCGGCCTTCGCGCGGCAGGCGAGCGCGACGCCCGCCGCCGGGGCGGCGCCCGAGGGAAGCCCCATGGACGATTCCGCCACTGCGATCGACTGGTCATGGCAGGGCAAAGCGCTGCGCCTCGGCGTCACCCGTCTCGGCGCCGGCCCGAGCCTGCTGCTGCTGCCGGCGCTGAGCTCGATCTCGACCCGCGCCGAAATGCGCCCGCTCCAGACCCTGCTCGCGGACTCCTATGCGACGGTCAGCGTCGACTGGCCCGGCTTCGGCGACCGGCCCAAGCCGATGGTCGACTGGCGGCCCGCCGCCTATCGCGCCTTTCTCGCCGAAGTCCTCGCCACCGTCGCGCCCGCCCCGCGCGCGACGATCGCGGTCGGCCACGCCGCGGCCTATCTGCTTCAGCAGGCCGCGGCGAAGCCGGGATCGGCGGGCGCTCTTTGCCTCATCGCGCCGACCTGGCGCGGGCCGCTGCCGACCGTCAGCAAAAAGGCGCCGGCGACGTTCGAATGGTTCGCCCGGCTCGTCGACGCGCCGGGGATCGGCGCCCTCGTCTACGGCCTCAACGTCAACAAGCCGGTGCTGCGGATGATGGGGCGCGGCCACGTCTATGCCGACGCCGGCTTCCTGACGCCGGAGAAGCTGGTCGAGAAAATGCAGGTCACCCAGGCGCCCGGCGCCCGCCACGCCTCGGTGCGTTTCGTCACCGGCCTGCTCGACCCCGCCGCCGACCGCGCGGCGTTTCTCGCCGACGCCGCCCGCGTCCGCGATCCCGTCCTGCTGCTGTATGGCGCGGGCACGCCGCGGCGGTCGCGCGCCGAAATGGAGGCTTTGGCGGCGCTGCCGAACGTCGAGACGCATGTGCTCGCGCGGGGCAAGCTCGCGGTGCAGGAGGAGGCGCCGCGCGAGGTCGCCGATTTCGTGCGAGCCTTCGTCGAAGCGGCGAGCGCGGCGGCCTGAGCGCGCCGGCGCCCGGCCCTGACGGGCATCGCGAGCGTAGCCCGGACGAAGGCTCTGCGCTCGCCCCGAGAAGCGCAGAACGCCTCCGCCGGCCCACCCCGGCCCCTCTCAGCAGGACCGGGGAGGAGAAACGCGACGGTCGCGCTGTCAAGTCAGGGCGATCGCTGCGCCATCGCCCGAGGCAAAGAGGCCGCTGCTCCGATGCGTTCCGGCACTCCAGGCAATCGCAAGCGATCGCCTTGGGGTGACTGCGCGCCGTCAGCGTGGCCCTTTCCATGTCTTTTTGGTGCGCAGCGCGGCCCTCGAGGCCGCGCTGCGCACCAAAAGGACATGGAAGCGACGGGCCAGGGCCGGGCGCGCGGGTCAAGGTTCGCGGAGCGCCTCTTGGCGCGAAGCGACCGCCGGAGGCGGCTTGACCTCGAGGCGCGCGTCCGGCCCTGGCAGCGCGGCGGATGGCCGTCGCCCGCCTTCACGCCAGCCATAGAGGACACGACCGCTGGGTCGCTTCCCAGGGCGGACGCGTAGCGTTCGTCCGGGCTGCGCTCGCGATGACGGCGAAGGCGCGGATCGGATCCAAAACCCGACGCGATCGATAGGAGCGACAAAACTCTTGCCAAGGATCAAAACTTCTGTTATATAGAACAAATCGTCACCAGATTATAGAAATCCTGAATGACCCCGCTTGCCAAGCGACCCGCAAGTCCCGGCTCAGCATCGCAGAAGGCCTCAGTCGGCGCCCTAACCTCGCCGCCCGCACGGCCGACCACGCGCGGCGTCGTGGCGCCGGGGTTTCACGCGCGCCCGCTCGGGTCCTTCGCGCGCCGACCAGGCCCGTCGCCCCGCCGCCCCAAATCGGCTTCCTTTTTCTCGCAGCCCCTTGAATTCACACAAAGCCCCGGAAAAAGAATTTCAAAAGATTTCAAGAAATTTCAACGCCCTCTGGCCCGGGCGATGCGGCGGGATCGCGGGCCTATGGCGGCGACGGGCGCCGTGGCGCCGATCGGCCTGGCTCGATCGGCGCCGCTCCCGGGGGCCCTCCGAGGCAAGCGACGCGCGGACTTGGGCGCCCGGCCCTAGACCGTCTCCCACCGGCCGCTCTTGGCCGCGCGAAACACCGCGTCGATCGCGCGCATGTTGGCGATCGCGTCCTCGAGCGGATAGTCCCAGTTCGCCTCGCCGAACGCCGCGCGCGCGAAGGCGTCGCCCTGAAGCGTGTACTGGTCGCAGACGGGAAACTCCTCGCGGCGGGCGCCGCCGCCGAACAGATCGGCGCCGGTGTCGATCGTGATCGCGGTCGGCCGGTCGGGCGGCGCGTTGAACGGGACGGCGATCTCGATCCGGCCCTTGTCGCCCGCGATCGTCACCCGCTGGTGCGGCGAAGTCTGGGTTGCGCAGGCGAAGCTGAGCTGTCGCCCGCCGGGGAATTCGGCGAGCGCGCCGACGAGGCGGTCCGTGCCCATGGCGGGATCGATGTCCATCGTCGCCGCAATCCGCACGGGCTCCGCGCCGAAGATATGGCGCGCGGTGAGGATCGCATAGCAGCCGATGTCGTAGAGCGCGCCGCCGCCGGGCGGCTTGTTGCGGATGTTGGCGGGGTCGAGCAGGCGATAGGAGAAGAACGTCTGGATCGCGGTCGGCGCGCCGATCTCGCCCGACAGCGCGATCTCGCGCGCGCGCCGCCATTGCGGATGGAAGCGGACCATGAACGCCTCGGCGACCAGCTTGCCCGAGCGCGCGCGGGCGTCGAGCAGCGTATCCGCCTCCTCGGCGTTCAGGGCGATCGGCTTCTCGCACAGGACATGCTTGCCCGCCTCGAGCGCGCGGATGGTCCAGGGGACGTGGAGTTCGTTGGGCAGCGGATTGTAGATCGCCTCGATCGCGGGATCGGCGAGCAGCGCCTCATAGGAGCCATAGGCGCGCGCGATGCCGAGCCGGTCGGCGGCCTCGCGCGCCCGCGCGATTTCGCGCGACGCGATGCCGTCGACCCGGGTCAGCGCGCCGCGCTGCATCGCCGGGATCACCTTCTCGGTGGCGATTTTGGCGACGCCGAGCACGCCCCAGGCCAGTCTCCTCGTCATGGATTCCCCCCCTGTCTTGCCCCGCTCCGGCGTGGCCGAGCAGGGCGCCGCTCACGCGACCGGCGTCGGCAGCCGCTGGGCGCCCTGGCGCTCGAGCATCCAGCCGGGATATTCGGGCGCGAGCGCGCTCGCCGCGTCGAGCGCGGCGAGCTCGTCGGCGGTCAGGACGATCTTCACCGCGGCGAGATTGTCGTTCAGCTGCTCGATCGTCTTGGCGCCGACGATCACGCTCATCACGCCCTTGCGCTGCAGCAGCCAGGCGAGCGCGATCTGGGCGATCGAAACGCCATGGGCCTCGGCGACCGGCTGCATCGCGTCGATCACGTCATAGGCGTGCTCGCGATCGACGGGAGGAAAGTCGAACACGGCGCGGCGCGCGTCATTGGGCGTAGACCCGTTGCGCGAAAACTTGCCCGACAGCAGCCCGCCGGCGAGCGGGCTCCAGACCATCACGCCGAGCCCCTGGTCCTCGACCAGCGGCAGGATCTCGCGTTCGAGATCGCGCCCGGCGATCGTGTAATAGGCCTGCACCGTCTCGAAGCGCGCCCAGCCCCTCGCGTCGGAGAGGCCGAGCGCCTTCATGATCTGCCAGGCGGCCATGTTCGAGCAGCCGATCGTGCGCACGAGGCCGCGCGAGACGAGATCGTCGAGCGCGCGCAGGGTCTCCTCGATCGGGGTCGCCGCATCGAAGCCATGGATCTGGTAGAGGTCGATGTGGTCGAGCTGGAGGCGCTTCAGGCTGCCGGCGACCTGGTCCATGATATGGCCGCGCGACAGGCCGACCGCATTGGGACCGGGCCCGGTCCGGCCGCGCACCTTGGTCGCGACGATCACATCCTCGCGCCTGACGGCGAGGTCGCGCAGGGCCTGGCCGAGCAGCACTTCCGACTGGCCCTCCGAATAGACGTCGGCGGTGTCGATGAAGTTGACGCCGGCGTCGATCGCCCGCTTCACCAGCGCGGTCGCGCCCTGCTGTTCGACCGTGCCGACATTGCGCCAGAAGCTCGACCCGCCGTGGAAGGTCATCGTGCCCAGGCAGATTTCGGAGACGAACTGGCCGGTGCGGCCGAGCGGGCGATATTTCATCGGCGGATCCCTTCGAACGGATCGGGCGGGCGGGAGCCCGGCGCTCGCGTTGAATTAGGCGCCGGCGGCCGGCGTCGCAAGGCACAAACGAGTTACCGCGTCCGGGCCGCCGCGGCCGCGCCCGTCAGGCCGCCTGATCGAGTCGATCAGGCGGCCTGATCGAGTCGATCAGGCGGCCTGCTCGACCGGCGGCGCGAGGGCGCCGGTCATCATCGCCACCGCGTCGGACATCGACAGCTTCTTGGGATCGATCACGGTCAGCCGCCGGCCGAGACGGTGGATGTGGATGCGGTCGGCGACCTCGAACACGTGGGGCATGTTGTGCGAGATCAGGATGATCGGCAGGCCGCGCTTCTTGACGTCGAGGATGAGTTCGAGCACCCGGCGCGATTCCTTGACGCCGAGCGCGGCGGTCGGCTCGTCCATGATCACGACGCGGCGCGCGAAGGCGGCGGCGCGCGCGACCGCCACGCCCTGGCGCTGGCCGCCCGACAGGGTCTCCACCGGCTGGCTGATGTTCTGGATCGTCATCAGCCCGAGTTCGTTGAGTTTCTCGCGCGCGAACTTCTGCATCGCGGCGCGGTCGAGGCTGCGGAACAGCCGGCCGAGCGGCCCCTGCGAGCGAATTTCGCGGCCGAGAAACATGTTGTCGGCGATCGACAGCGCCGGCGACAGCGCCAGGTTCTGGTAGACGGTCTCGATCCCCGCCTCGCGCGCGTCGATCGGCGAGCGGAAATGAATGACCTCGCCGGCGAGCTTGATTTCCCCGGAATCCGGGACGACGGCGCCGCACAAAGCCTTGATCAGCGTCGACTTGCCGGCGCCGTTGTCGCCGATGACGGCGAGGATCTCGCCGGGATAGAGGTCGAAATCGGCGTGGTCGAGCGCGGTGACGCGCCCGTAGCGCTTGACCAGCGAGCGCGCCCGCAGGATGGGTTCGACGCTCATTTGGACACCCTCCGAATCCATTGATCGAGCGCGACCGCGACGATGATCAGCACGCCGATCGCGAATTCCTGCCACAGCACGTCGAGGCCGGCGAGCGAGACCGCGGAGCGGAACACGCCGACGATCAGCGCGCCGATCAGCGTGCCGACGATCGATCCGCGGCCGCCGAACAGGCTGGTGCCGCCGATCACGACGGCGGTGATCGAGTCGAGATTGGCGTTCTCGCCCGCCGTCGGGCTGATCGCGCCGATCCGGCCGATCAGCACCCAGCCGGCGATCGAGGAGATGAGCCCGGCCAGAACATAGACGCTCAGCAGGATGCGGTCGGTGTTGATGCCGGCGAGCCGCGCGGCCTCGGGATCGTCGCCGGTCGCATAGAGGTGGCGGCCATAGGCCGTCCGGTTGAGGACGTACCAGACGACGAAGGCGAGCGCGATCAGCAGGAAGCTGCCGAATATGATGCGCGCGCCGAGGATGTTGACGGGATCGCCCATCAACTGGAGGAACGGCGCATTGTCCTCCAGGTCCTGGGAGCGGATGGTCTCGCTGCGCGAATAGAAGGTGTTGAGGGCGCCGATGATGCTGAGCGTGCCCAGGGTGACGATGAACGGCGGCATTTTCAGCCGGGTGACGAGCGAGCCGTTGAGAAAGCCGAAGGCGACGCCGCACAGCAATCCGAGCGGAAACGCCACGGCGATCGGCACGCCGTCGATGACCGCCAGGCGTCCCATCACGACCGAGGAGATCACCATGATGACGCCGACCGACAGGTCGATGCCGGCGGTCAGGATCACCAGCGTCTGGGCGATGCCGAGCGTGCCGATGATGGTGACCTGGGTCAGGACGGTCGACAGGTTGCTCGCGGTGACGAAGCGCGCGTAATTGACGGTCACGCCGAGCAGCAGCCCGAGCACCAGCACGACGAACGGGACGACGGTCGGATAGAGATGGAGGAAGCGCTGCGCGCGCTTGAGCAGCGAGAGGGTCTCGTCCTCGAACGAAGCCTGGGTGGCGGCGGCCGCGGCGAGCACGCGTTCGAATTCCTGCGGCGCCGGCCGCTGCGAGGCTTCGCTCATCGCTTCCCCCTCTGGTTTGGCTGGCTCGCGCCATTATGAAGCCGGCGCCCGGAGACGAAACTCCCGAGCGCCGGCCATTCACGTCATTAAGCGATCAATCGCGGGGGAAATCAACCCCAGCAGAGCTTGGCGCCTTCGGCGGTGTCGATCGAGGGAACGCCCGGGACCGGGTGATCGGTCACGAGCTTCTCGCCGGTGTCGATGCTGACCGGCTTCTTGCCGGTCTTGATGTAGTCGACGACGGCCTGGACGCCGTCGGCGGCCATCAGCAGCGGATATTGCTGGGCGGTCGCGCCGATGACGCCTGCCTTGACGCTCTTGATGCCGGGGCAGCCGCCGTCGACCGCGACCACGAGCAGACCCTTCTCCTTGCCCGCCGCCTTCAGCGCGGCATAGCCGCCATCGGCGGCCGGTTCGTTGATCGCATAGACGACGTTGATCTCGGGCGCCTTCTGCAGGATGTTCTCCATCGCCTTGCGGCCGCCCTCGTCCGAACCCGCGGTCACGTCGGATCCGACGATCTGCGGGCTGTCGGCCTGCGCGAAATGCTTGGGGTCCTTGACCGGGATGCCGAAGCCGGTGAGGAAGCCGTTGTGGCGGAGGTAATCGACGGTCGGCTGGTTGGCGGCCAGATCGAGCGTCGCGATCTTGGCCGAACCGGCCTTGTCGCCGAGCGTCGCCTTCGCCCACTGGCCGATCAGTTCGCCGGCCTTGAAATTGTCGGTGGCGAAATTGGCGTCGGCGGCGGTGATCGGATCGAGCGGGGTGTCGAGCGTGATCACGATGATGCCGGCCTTGCGCGCCTTTTCGACGGTCGGCACGATCGCGGTGGAATCGCTCGGCACCAGCAGGATGCCCTTGGCGCCGGCGGCCATCAGCGCCTCGATGGCGGCGACCTGGCCGTCGTTGTCGCCGTCGGCCTTGCCGGCATAGGCCTGCAGGGTGACGCCGAGTTCCTTGGCCTTGGCCTGGGCGCCTTCCTTCATCTTGACGAAGAACGGATTCGTGTTCGTCTTGGTGATGAGGCCGATGATGGTGTCGGCGGCGAACGACGGGCCGCTCGACAGAGCGATCGAAATCGCGGCGGCCGCGACGGTGGATAGAATGGCGAGCTTCCTGGACACTGACTTCCTCCCGATGAATATGCGCGTTTGCTGCGATGGCCGCGCTTTGCGCAGAACCTGTCGCGATCGTCTCAGCCGGTCTTGGTCAAATCGGCTGGCGCCGTCGCGGGCGCCATAAGCGCAAAGTCCGCGCGTGATGTCAATCGATAAATCAATCGGTCTGAATTATCGTTGACAGGCCGGCGCTCGCGGCGGCATGGTCTTGGCGTCGGGCCTCCGACCGCGCCGCGCCGAGCAGAGCGCCGCCGGCCGAAGGGCGCGACCGTTGAGAACGGCCATCACAAGGGCGCCGCGATGACAGGGGAGGAGGCGAGGCTCGACCCGCCCGGCGGCGCGCCGGCGGTCGCCAGCGGGGCCGACCAGGCCGGCGTCCGGCTCTACAACGAACGGCTGATCCTGTCGCTGGTGCGGCGCTATCAGCAGCTCTCCAAAATCGAGGTCGCCCGGCTGACCGGACTGTCCGTGCAGACCGCTTCGGCGATCATGAACCGGCTGCAGCTCGATGGACTGCTGCATCGCGAGGCGCCCCAGCGCGGCCGGGTCGGCCAGCCGACCGTGCCGCTGTCGCTCGACGCCGAAGGCGCGTTTTCGTTCGGCCTCAAGATCGGGCGGCGGAGCTGCGAACTCGTGCTCGTCGATTTCAAGGGCGCGATCCGCAACCGCGCGCAACGGACGTTCGCCTATCCGACGCCGCCGACGATTCTCGATTTCGTCGGCGCGACGCTGCCCGAGTTCACGCGAGCGCTGTCGCCCCGGCAGTTGCGCCGGGTGGCCGGCCTCGGCGTCGCCGCCCCGTTCCAGCTATGGAACTGGAGCGCGGAAATCGGCGCGCCGGCGGGGGCCATGGACGGCTGGCGCACGATCGACATCGAGCGCGAGATCGGCGGCCTGTGCGCGTTCCCGGTCACCCTGTGCAACGATGCGACATCGGCCTGCGCCGCGGAATTCTTCTTCGGCGAGGCCTGGCGCCATCGCGACTTTCTGTACTTCTTTCTCGGCTCGTTCGTCGGCGGCGGCCTCGTCATCGGCGGCGTCCTGTTTCCCGGCCGCACCGGCAATGCGGGCGCGCTCGGCTCGATGCCGGTCACGCCGCTCGGCCGTTCCGGCGCGGGGCCCGCGCAGCTGATCGCCTGCGCCTCGATCTATCAGCTCGAGCGGCGGATCGAGGCGACCGGCCTCGACCCGTCCTCGATCTGGCGGACGCCGACCGCCTGGGACGATTTCGGCGTCCATCTCGACGCCTGGATCGAGGAGGCCTCGCATGCGCTCGCCTACGCCTGCGTCGCGGCGATTTCGGTCATCGACGTCGCGGCGATCGTCATCGACGGCGCGATGCCGGCCAGGGTGCGCAACCGCCTGACCGCGCGCGTCGCCGAGCGCGTCGAAGGCCTCGACCGGCGCGGCCTCTCCGAGGTGACGATCGCGCCCGGCGTCGTCGGCGCCGATGCGCGCGCGCTGGGCGGCGCGGCGTTGCCGCTGATCGCCAATTTTGCGCGCGACCGGGAAGTGTTGTTTAAGGACGCTCCCGGGTTCAACCCGACCCAGCCGCTCCGGTGGCCGCAGCCCTGACGCAGTTCGAGAAGCGCGCATGACCTCGCAGATCATCAAAGTCGAACCGTTCGACCTCGTCGTGTTCGGCGGCACCGGCGATCTGGCCTATCGCAAATTGTTCCCGGCGCTGTTCCACCGCGACAAGGACGATCAGTTCAGGGAGCCGACCCGGATCGTCGGCGTCTCCCGCCGCCACTACGAGCGCGACGCGTTTCGCGCGGTGGTCAAGGATGCGCTGCTGAAGTTCGGCGGCGTCGACGACGCCTCGACGCCGACCGTCGCCCGCTTCCTCAACCGGATGAACTATGTCGCGGTCGACGTCACCGGCGAATCTGTTCGGGCCGATCGCCAAGCAATTGGGCGCCCGCGGCCTGGTGACCCAGCGCTCGCGGATCATCGTGGAAAAGCCGATCGGCAAGGACGGGGCGAGCGCGGCGGCGATCAATGACGAGATCGGATCGGTGTTCCCGGAAAGCCGCATCTTCCGCATCGACCACTATCTCGGCAAGGAGACCGTGCAGAACCTGATGGCGCTGCGTTTCGCCAACGCCCTGTTCGAGCCGCTGTGGAACAACGCCCATATCGACCATGTCCAGATCACCGTCGCCGAGACGCTCGGGGTCGAAGGCCGCGGCGCCTATTACGACGGGTCGGGCGCGATCCGCGACATGGTGCAGAACCACATGCTGCAATTGCTCTGTCTGGTAGCGATGGAGCCGCCCGCCTCGCTCGAGGCCGACGCGCTGCGCGACGAAAAGCTGAAGGTGCTGAAATCGCTGTCGCGCATCGACGGCTCCAACGTCTCCGCGCTGACGGTGCGCGGCCAGTATCGCGGCGGCTTCGCCGATGGCGCGGCGGCGTCGTCCTATCTGCAGGACATCGGCAAGGAGGCGAGCGACACCGAGACGTTCGTCGCCCTCAAGATCGGCGTCGCCAACTGGCGCTGGGCCGGGGTGCCGTTCTACCTGCGCACGGGCAAGCGCCTGCCGCAGCGCTTTTCGGAAATCGAGATCGGCTTCCGCCGCGTGCCGCACGTCATATTCGATTCGAGCATCGACGGCATTCCGGCCAATCGCCTGGTCATCCGCGTGCAGCCCAACGAGGGCATCAAGCTCTGGCTGATGATCAAGGAGCCGGGTCCCGGCGGGATGAGGCTGCAACACGTGCCGCTCGACATGAGTTTCGAGAAGGCGTTCTCCGGCCCCTCGGCCGACGCCTACGAGCGCCTGTTGATGGACGTGGTGCGCGGCAACGCCGCGCTGTTCATGCGGCGCGACGAGGTCGAGGCGGCCTGGCGGTTCATCGATCCGATCCGCGACGCCTGGGCGCAGTCGCGCGAGCCGCCGCGGCCCTATACGGCGGGCACCTGGGGACCGGCGGCGGCGATCGCGCTGATCGAGCGCGACGGGCGCACCTGGAACGAGGAATACGAATGAGTTCGACGCCCGTACCCCAAAAGCTCAACTTTACCGATGGCGCGGTCTTGGCCCCGGCGTTCGCTGGATGGGCGGCCGCCCTTCTCCAGAAGGGGGTCGACGAACGCGGGGAGGCTGTGCTGATCGTCTCCGGCGGGACCACGCCCGCGCGCTTTTTCGCCGCACTCGCTTTGCGCGAAATCGATTGGGCGCGGGTCACGATCACGCTCGCCGACGAGCGCTGCGTGCCCGACGACAATCCCCGCTCGAACGCGCGGCTGTTGCGCGAGACGCTGCTGCGCGATCGCGCAGGCGTCGCACGCTTCATCCCGCTGGCCGATTCGCGCGTCTCGCCCGAGCAGGAGCTGACGGCGGCCAACGCGCGCATCGCTGACCTGCCTTTGCCCGCCGATCTCGTTGTATTGGGCATGGGCGACGACGGCCATACCGCCTCATGGTTTCCCGGCGCCGACAATCTCGCCGAAGCGATCGATCCCGGCGCGCGCGCTCTGGTGCTGCCGATGCGCGCGCCCGGCGCCCCCGAGCCGCGGCTAACCTTGACGGCGCGCGTGATTCTGCGCGCGCGCGCGCTGGCGCTTCACATCGAAGGCGCGGACAAGCTTGCGACGCTGGCGCGCGCGCTCGGGGCCGGGCCGGTAGAGGAAATGCCGATCCGCGCTGCGTTGCGGGGCGCCGCCGACAAGCTGACGATATTTTCGGCGTAAGCCGCAAGGCGGCGCGCGAAGGAAGAGCGGCCGCGGCCTCTTCAGCACGGGGAGCGGCGGCGGCGCCCCTCATCGCGCGGCCATCGTCCGGAACGTGATGGAATAACGCGGCGTCTCCACTGGAGGAATGCTGTGTTCCCAGATCTGCCGCGATTCCCCTGACATGCGGTAGAGCGAGCGGGGATCTGTCTCGAGCGTGAACCTTTCCCACGCCTCGCCGTTTCGACGACGGAGCCGGAACTTGCAGGCGGAGGCGAGCGACAATCCGATGATGGTTCCAAAATGTGGCCTGTCGCGGTGCCAGCCGATTCCCGCGCCGACCTCATATTCCGTGCAGAGCGCCTGCCGGATCGCGCCTGCCGAGTCCTTCGAAGGCCTCGACGGCCGCGATCGTCGGGATCAGCCAGGCCGGAATGTCCTGCGCCTCTTCGAGCCGCCTGTTGTATAGTCGTATCGCCACCCATAGGAGGCGACCCGGCGCTTGCCCTCATAGGCGCCGAACTGGAACGGCGCCAGCGGCAGCGTGCGGTTCTGCGCGACAAGCTCCCGCTCGAGATCGGGCGCGATGAAGTCGGGCTGGTAGCGCAGCCCTTGCGGGTGGCGCCTGTCGGCTGAAAAGAGATCCGGCTGTCGCATGGGCGCTTTGTTTAACCTCGCCGTCAGCGCTTTTCTGTGCTTCGTAGTCTCTCCCGAATGCCGTAGGCTCAAGAAGAGCAGTCATGCAGGACGTCGCAGGCAAGGTCGCGTTTGTCACCGGCGCGGCGTCGGGCATCGGGCTCGGCATAGCCAAGGCGCTCGCCCGCGCCGGCGCGAGGGTCATGCTCTGCGACATCGAAGAGGCGGCACTCGCGTGGGCGGTCGAGGGGCTGAAGCCGAGCAACGCCGAGATCGCCGGCGTCAAGGCTGACGTGTCGCTGAAGCGCGAATTGCAGGCGGCGGCGGACGCGACGATCGAGCGCTTCGGCGCCGTCAACATCCTCGTCAACAACGCCGGTGTCGGCGGCGGCGGCCCTTATGGGGCGTGGAACGACGCGCTGTGGGATTGGACGCTCGGCGTCAATCTGATGTCGGTGATCTCGGGCGTCGAAATCTTTGGACCGCTGATCGAGAAGGCCGGGGCGCCGGGACAGATCGTTTCGACGGCATCCATCGCCGGTCTCCTCTCGCGCACGAGTATGCCCTACAACGTGAGCAAATACGGCGTGGTCGCGCTGTCGGAAGGGCTGCGCGTGGACCTCGCGCCGCGCGGGATCGGCGTATCGATTCTGTGCCCCGGCTTCATCCACACGCAGATCAACACCTCGCACCGCAACTTGCCGGAGCGCTATGGGCCGAGGCTGAAGGCAGCGATAGATCAGGCGCCGCCGAACGAGCTCATCAAGATGTTGCAGGCGCGCGTCGAGGACGGCCTCGATCCCGACTACGTCGGTGAACTCGTGCGCGAGGGGATCGAGGGCGACTGGCCGTATATCTTCACCGACACAGAGTTCGAGCCCTACATCGAGGCGAGGTTCGCGGCAATCAAGCAGGGGTTCGACCGAATTCGTGGGAGAACGCCGCCGCGTTGACGCTCGCTGTTTGCCGTTTCGTAATGCCAAGCCGGGGGGTCGGCAATTGCGGCTAGCTGTCCCCTCTCCCGCCGGTGATCCCTGCGGCCCACGCCGAATGCGTACGGGGCTTTCAACCCGTCGCCGTCTTCGGGGTTCCCTGCTCCATCCGTGAAACGCCGGGCATCGATCAAACGGCTGTTATGCCCTCGACGATTGGCGCCTTGCGCGACGGCGGCGGCGTCAACGAAAAAAACCCGCCGAAGCGGGTTTGATTTTGGATTCTCTTCCGGAATTTGGTTGCGGGGGCAGGATTTGAACCTGCGGCCTTCAGGTTATGAGCCTGACGAGCTACCGGGCTGCTCCACCCCGCGCCAGACGTTGAGACTAGCCCAACGCCGTTAAAAACAAAAGCGGCTTTGCGGCCGCTTTCAAAAGAGGAATCTTCCGCCCTTTGCAGGCCTGGCGACGACCTACTCTCCCAGGTCTTGAGACATAGTACCATTGGCGCTAAGGCGTTTGACGGCCGAGTTCGGGATGGGATCGGGTCTAATCACCTTGCAAAAGCCACCAGGCCGGCAAAGGGCGGAAAATGAAGCAGAACTGGAATTCTCATCCTGACGGGATGAGCGTTGGTAAATGAGAGCAATCAAGCCAAACGAGCGATTAGTACCGGTAAGCTGCACGCATTGCTGCGCTTCCACACCCGGCCTATCAACGTGGTGGTCTTCCACGGCTCTTCAGGGAGAAATCGTCTTGAGGCTGGTTTCCCGCTTAGATGCCTTCAGCGGTTATCCATTCCACATATAGCTACCCTGCACTGCGGCTGGCGCCACAACAGGTCCACCAGAGATACGTTCACCCCGGTCCTCTCGTACTAGGGGCAAATCCTCTCAATTCTCCGACACCCACGGCAGATAGGGACCAAACTGTCTCACGACGTTTTGAACCCAGCTCACGTACCACTTTAATCGGCGAACAGCCGAACCCTTGGGACCTTCTCCAGCCCCAGGATGTGATGAG
>JBEKZS010000066.1:0-22632 GCA_049509635.1 Roseiarcus sp. | reverse complement strand
GTTTCGCGCGCCGCGCGCGGCCTCGCGAGTGCATGCGCCGTATCGCCCTGCCCGGCCGGCATGCGACCCGGAGCGCGCGTCGGCGCGGCGGCGGCCCCGAACTCGGCCGGCGCGGGCGCGCCCGTGCGGACGCGCGCCGCGCGCAGCGCCGATTCGACCGTCTCGGGACCCCGGCCCGGCCCGGCCGCGACCGCCCGCATCGCGCCGGCGACCAGATCCTCGAGGCTCGGCGCGGGCCGGCCCTCCAGCGCCGCGCCGAGGATGCGCTGCCAGGCCGCGACGCGGGCCGCGTCGGACGTCCGCGCGTCGGGTCCGTCGCCGAGGGCCCGGTTCAAGGCGTCGATGATCGCGACGGCCGCGCCCGAGCCCGCCTCCGATACGGCGCCGACGAGCCGGCCGAGCGTCGCGTCGGGAAACTGGCGCGCGAGCCGCACGCGCAGATCCGGCCGCTCGCGCCACCAGACGGCGAGCAATCCGGCCAGGTCCGGCTCGCTTTCGAGCAGGGCGTCGAGCAGCGCCGCGGGCGTGCCGGGTTCGGAAGCCTCCGCCGGCGGGGCGAACAGGCCGAAATCGAGGAAGTCGAGCAGGCGTTCGCGGCGGCGCTCGGCGAGCGTCGTCTCATGCGCCGCCGCCGGCTCCCCGATCGCGCGCGCGTGCCGCGCGGCGAACAGCGCGTCGGCGAGCGCCCGGGCGAATCGCGACGGCAGCTGCTCGGCCAATTCCCGCTCGGGCACGGCGCCGATCTCCAGGTCGAGTCGGTCGAAGACCACAACGCGGTCGTCGGGGGCGAGTCCGGCGAGGCATTGGTCGAGGATCGCCGGCAGCGCCTCGGCGGCGAACCGGCTCGCGGCCTCCTGCGCGCGCGCGGCCTGCGGCCGCGATCCGACCCTCAGATCGAAACGGATTCGGTGAACGACATGGTTCGACATCCCTCGGGCCTCGCGATGCAGGGGACTCGCGGCGCCCCTAGGACGGGCGACCCCGCCGGGGCTCCCTGAGAAACTCCCGCAGCGCGCGCGATCGCGCATCGAGCGCCGAGCAGTCGGGGCTGCCGGCCCGTTCGAACGCCTGCGCGTAGGCGCCGCGCCAATCGGCGTAGAGGGTCCTGAACGCGATCATTTCGGACTCCGCGAGGTAGACGAAAAAGGTCCCGATATGGGCGGGGCAATTGTCCTCGACCGCATGCTCGACCAGCGGCCGCATCGCCGACCCGCCGCCGATGGAATCGGCGCATACGACGCTGAGCTTGAGCGAGTAGAAGTCGGCGAGATCGGCGTCATGGACGTCGAGACGATCGCGCAGCAGAATGTGTTCGACGACATAGAGCTCGGAGATCCCGGTCAGCAACTTCACCCGCCGCTCGAGACCGGCGGCGGGGCAGGTCCGCGGCAGGGATGCCGGATCGGGCGGGTCGGTGTCGGACGCGCGCGGCTCGCCGCCCGTCGGCTGCGCGCGCTCGGAAGCGGCGGAATAATCCAGGCCGGCGCCGCGAAAGCCGCCGACGAACACATAGTCGCGCAAGAACTCGGCCTTCGCGGTATTGCGGCGAGTCTTCATCTGGCGGATGTCGTCGGCGGTCGTGCACGTGGCTTCCCAGGCGCGATCGAGTTCGCTGTCGTCGAAGCCTTCGTTGAAGCGCGCCAGCAGATGGTCGAGCAGCCGTCGGCGCCGATCGATCGCGGTATCGTGCTTCTCGACCAGGGCGCTGAGGCAGCGCGGATAGTCGGCGGGCAGGAGATCGCCGATCGTCGCCGGCGCCTGCGCGTCCCGCCGGTCGGGCTCGAGCGGCTGCCAGAAGTAGGTCGCCCGGCTCGCTTCCTCGCCCAGCGAGAACAGCAGCGGAATATTGGCGAGCTGGGCCAGGTGATTGGCCATCACCTGTTCGAATATCAGCAGATAGGCCTCGAGCTGCCTGATCTTGACGGCGCGGGCGCGCCGGTCGGCGGCGACCGGCTGCTTCGAGACGAGGAAGTCGCGCGGGGCGCCGTAGCGCCCCAGGCCGTAGATCATCGGAAATTGCTCGCGGATCGACGCATAGACCTCGGGCGAGCGGAAAACGCCGGTCGGCGGCTCGTTGTAGGGATCGGAACGGATCGCGCGCGTCGTCGACAGAACGTCCTGACGGTCCATGAACTTGCGGTGGAGTATGTTGTTGATGACGCGCTCGACCACCAGATTCTGCGGGGCGTTCGCCTGTCTGAGGACGAAGTCCGGCGCGCCGCCCTGCCTCGGGCGGAGCGTCGCGGGCACGCTCATCGTCGGCACGACGTCGCTGTCCCACTGGATGATCGAATCGGAATCCTCCTGACCCTCGGCTGGCGCCCGCAGGGCGAGCCGGCGGATTCTGACGACGCCGCCCGCGCCTCGGGCGATCCTGGCGAATTGCGCGATCGCGAGCTGGCTCGGGCGCTGATCCGGCGAGGCGTTGTCGATCATGACATTCATCGCCGGCCCCTCGAATATCTCGTCGTAGGGCCGCCCGGCCTCGCGCATCACATGAATGGAGGTGTACGAGGGGCCCGGGATGAGGTTCGACTCGAGACGGGAAAAGATGTTGGCGGCGATGTCGTTGGCGGTGTCGCTGACGTCGATGTCGATGTCGGCGGCGATCGCGATCGGCAGCGACTTCAGGATCAGGATTTCGCCGACGTCCTCGCACAGCGGCCGGGTCCGCATGTAGAGGCGCATGACGTCGCCGCGGGGAACCGCGATATCGCCGACGAACGGCCGGTAGAGCTGGACGTCGACATCGTACAGGCCCTGGATTCCCCTGGAATCCGAGGATTTGCGGAACCAGGCGTTCTCGAGGTCCTCGACCTGCGAATAGATCAGGCTGCGAAAATCCCGCGCCGTCACCGGCGCGCAGGTGAGGATCTCGGGACCGGCGAACAGCGGGCTGTCCCGCCGCCCCGGGGGATCCGGCGCATCCGCACGGTCCGGCCGCGGCAAATCCTCCCTTCGGGTCAGCAGGTCCTCGACCGGCCATTGCGCGCGATAGGCGATGTCGGTCAGCGCGTAGCACAGCTGCTGGAGCATGGTGACGCCGGGATCGTGCAGGTTGTAGTCGGTCCACAGGTCCGCCGACATGATCTGGGTCAGGCGCAGGCCCGCCGCGAACAGCGTCGCATAATCGAGCCCGTTGTCCATCGTTCCGATCGGCATTGAGCAATCCCCGACGGCCCGGATCGGCGCCAACCCGGGCGCTTGCGCGACGCCGCGCCGGCTAGGCCCACAGCCGGGTGATCTGGCAGTTGATCTGAACCTTCTGCGTCTTCGATCCGTAGTCGCAGCCGCTGCGGATCATCAGATCGAACTTGCGCTGCGGATCGAACCAACGCCCGCTCGACCGCCACTTGATCGTGATGGCGCGACGATCGCGGACGATGAGGCCGACCGCGATCGCGATCAGGCACAGGAGCGCGAGGCCCGCCACGATCGCCGGGGCGCGATCGGCGGCGGTCGCGGCCGCCGGGGCGGCGAGCGCGCGGTCGATATACGCGCTCAGCTCGAGCCGCGTCAGGATCACGATGCAGACCAGCGCGGCGACGGCCAGCGCGGCCAGGATCCACGGCCAGCGCCATTGCGAAAAGGATCGCGTCTGCCGCACCGAAGGTCGCGAGCGCGTCGCGCCGATCACCGCGATCGCATGGGTCACCGCGGCGAACGGCGAGGCCTTGGTCTTTTCGATATGGGCGAGTATCTCGTACGCCAGAATCGAGTCGACCCCGGATTTCAGGACTTTCCAGCCGCCGTCGGCGTCCACCAGCAGCGTCGCCGGCATCAGCGTCTTCTGCTCGACCGCGCTGGTTCTGGCGCTGAGCTGCTCGATCTGCTTGGGGAGCGGCGACACCTCGTCTTCATGGGCGAGCGAATCGATGAGATTGGCGAAATCGTTCGCCGTCGGAATCGCGCCCGACCGAAACGCGTGCTTCAACTGCTCTCTGCTCTGAACCATACGGAATTGTCCTTGACGCGCCGGGCTCGGACGAGGGACCGAAGCCGGCCAGGGTGAACTTGAATGTACCGAGACGACCGCTGAACAATCGAAAATCCTCCGGTTTCATCCCACCATGAAATCATCCTGGATCGCGAGATTGCCGATTCCCGCCTGGACGAGCAGATCGAGGTCGACTTCGAGGTTGCCGATGCCGGCTTTCGCCGGAGGTCGCCAGACGTCGTGGGCGTTCCAGCCGACGACGAAGTCGTCCTCGAGGCCGAGCGCGTCGATGCCGGTCGGTCCGTCGAGCAATTGCAGCCGGTGGTCGGCGGCGGGAACCAGCACCGACCATGGCCACCAGGGCATCCGCTTGTTGTGGTCGAATCCGGGCCGCGCCGAATCCCGCACCCGGTTGAAGGCCATTGTCCCGGCCTCCAGCGGGGTCCGCGGCGCCGGATCGCGGTAGAAATGGGCGAGCGACAGACCGCGCACGTCGGGGTCGCAATCGAGGTCGCCCAGGACGGTGAGGAGGTCGGCGAGATCGACCTGACCGACGCCGATCGGCAGCGCCAGCGTCTGATCCTCGCGCCAGGGGGCGATGCGATGGTCGACGGCGCGCCGGACCTGCTGGATGAGTTCGGCCCGGTCGCCCGGCCCGAAATCGAACCAGGCCGAGACTCGCACCGGCTCGTATTCGGGATTGCGGACCCTGATGCGCTCGACCGAGGCCGGGCACCGGTCGAGAAGGAAGGCCCCGATCTCGCGCAGCAGATATTCCGGGGCGCGCGGCTCGGCGACGCCGGCGCCCCGGACCCTCAGCGGCGCGACGACGATCACGACGTCGCCGGAGGGGGCGCCGTAACGGCCGGCTTCCTCGCGGGTCAGACATTTGGCGTCGCCGATGGCGGGGAAGTACTCGAGGATCAGCGATTCATAGTCGCGCGGCAGGACCGCCCTCTGCTTGTGACGCAGCCGCTCGCTGACGCGGATGCGGAACTGCCGCTCGTCCTCCGCCAGCCGGCCCCGCTCGGTGGCGAACGGCTGGACGACGGCGAGAATGTTGGCGTTCTTGCGCACCAGCCCGGCGATCGCGTTCGGCGGCAGGATCGGCGACCCCGCGCTGGCCTCCAGCGCGCCGACCCGGGTCGCGGTCGCCGCCTGGCAACGGATGTCGATGATGCGCCCGTAATGTTCGGGCCGGTTCACCGAAATCTGCAGCCAGATCAGCGGCTCCAGCCCGGGCGCCGGGGACCCCCCGGCGTCCAGGGGAAGCTGGAGGCCGATGATTCCCGAACGGCTCAGCGATTCCGTCGTGTCCTGGGTGACGTTCGAGGCCGGGAACTCCTTCCAGGCGAGACCCGAGAAATAGCGAAGCTTCAGGACCGGGTTGGCGCCGGTCTCATCCGCCTTGTCGCGGGCGGTGACGAAACAATCGGCCGCGCTCGCCTCGACGTGGAACAGGATCGAAACGGCGCGCGAGGGGGGCAGATTCCGGACGCCGATCAGCAGATAGCCATCCTCCCCGAAGTCCGGGAAGGCGAGGAAATCGACGATGTCGGTCCGCAGCCCGAACGGACCGAAGCTGTAGACGCCTTCGTCGCGTCCGGGGTCCCGACCGGTCGGCGCGCGCTCGACGGCGAGCGCGGCGCGCGCAGCATAGTCCACCGAGATCGAGGCGATCGTCGGCGCGATCGGCGCGGCGGGGAGCGGCTTCGGCTTGCGGTCGGGAGCGGCCGCGTTTTGCATCACCGTCGCGGTCAGGAGGCCGGGGTAGATCTGCTGGCCGAAGCCGATCGGCGGATCGGTCAGGGTGAGCCGGTAGAAGCCCGCCCTGCATGTCCGATCGTAGACGAGCGCCCGGGCCGGCGGCGCGGCCGCGGCGAAACCGCCGAGGCCGAACGACCACGACGCCGGCTGCGCGAGGCCGTTCGCATCGAAGTCGAACAGCGGAAAACTCGGCGAATCGCCGGGCGCCGCGCCGACGGCGGCGACCGGCGCCCAGCGATAATCGGCCAGGACGCCCAGCGATCCCCGGAAACTCTCGGCCGTCAGCCCGCCGCCATAGCCCGCATAGACGGCCTCGACCGTATCGGGCGGCACGGGCAGGCCCGACCAATGCACGTTGAGCGTCAGCGTGTCGATCGTCTTCCAGAAGAGATCGGGATGGGAGAACACCAGCCAGGCGCCGCAGGGCGCCGGCGGGCCGAACGGCAGGAACGGCTTGCTCGCATCGACCGCGCCGGCCGAGGTCTGCAGGCTCAGCGGCGCGAGCCCGCTGACCGCGACCTCGAGCCCGACCCCGGCGATCCGCAGGCCGCGGAAATGGCTGTAGGCGAACACACGCGTCTGGCTCGCCGGGTTGAACGTGATCCGAAGCGCGGGAAAGGCGACCGGCGCGCCCGGCGCAGCCGGCTGGGCCGGCCCGGCGAGCGGCGGCGCGGCGTAGTCGAGCGTGAAGACGAAGGCGAGCCGTCCGTCGGCGATCCCGGACAGGTCCGGGGCCGCCTCGAGCCGACGATCGTCGGCGGTTCCCTCGAGCGTGAACCGGAACGCCGAGGCGAGGATCGCCTCGTCGCCGATCGCCTGCGCGGTCGGTCCGCTCAACGTCTTCCGGGTCGCGGCGACATAGTCGCGCACGCTCCGGGCGAGCGCGGCGCCGGAGGCGAAATTCAGGGCCACGGTCAGCCGCCGCGCGCCCGCGCGCAGAAGCAGAAACCGCGAGCGGATGATGAGCCCGATCTCGGCCTGGACCGAATTCTCCGCCGGACCGCGGCCGGCCTCGACGCCGAACGGCGACCAGCCCGCGGCGGGATCGGCGAGCGGCGCGCCGAACCCGTCCTCGGAATTGGCCACCGGCCGCGCGAGGATCGAGCCGACGGCGCCGGGCGCGCCTCCCTCGCCCGGCGGCCGCTGGAGATACAGCGAGGCCACCCGCGCGACCTCGACGGCGCTGATCTCCACGCCATGGTCGAGTCCGAACACGATCGGCGCGCCGGTCGCGTCGGCGCCCGCGCTCAACTGCGCGCCGCGTTCGAGCGCGAACGGGGCGGCCTGCGGCGCCGGCGTGAAATAGACATGGGCCCGGTCCGGCTCGGACGGCCGCTCCGAGAGCTGCAGCACCGTCCGGAAGTAATAGTCGAGATGCCGGCCGGTGATCCGGTTCGCATCGGCCTGGACGCGCGCGAACAGGCTGAGAAAACTCAGCATCAGGGCGGCGTGCGGCGCATGGTCGGATTGCTCGAGCGAGGCCTGGAGCTCGACCTCCGCCCGCTCCGCGATGACCCTCGTGGTGCGGTTGAACAGGCCGTAGATTTCCAGCGGCCCGGGCGGCGCGAACGGATTGCGCTCCGGGCCGGCCGGCGCCGGGTTCCAATAGTCATTGTCGATTCCGTCGTCCTTCCGCAGCGCGTTCCAGCGCGGATAGTCCTTGTTGCGGCCATTGCTGTCGAGACAGCCGACCAGCACGCGCAGGTCGCTGGTGCCGAATTTGTCGTCGCCCTCGATCAGCGATTCGACCACGCCATAGAGGGCGCGCTCGACGCTGTTTTCGCCCTTGCGCACCCGGGCCAGCCCGAGACTGTCGCGCCAGCGATTGAGCCGCTTCAGAGCATGGTGGATCGGTTCGAGCAGCGTTTCCTGGCGCACTTCGGCGAGCCGCCCGACCGCGTCGAGATATTCGCCGCTCGCATCGACGCTCGCGATTTCCGCGATGATGAAGCTGATGTCGCCGGGGATCAGCCGCGCGGGATCGCCGGTGAAGAAGGGCTCCCAGCCGCGGCCGTCGCCGGGTTCGCCCGGGAACGGCAGCACTTTGCCGAAGCGGTTGGCGAAGGCGATGAGCTCGACCAGACGACGCTCGTCGAGGCGGAAGGTTTCGGGATCCAGCGCCGCCATCCAGCGGCCGCTCTGCCAGCTGTGCGGTCTCTGGCGTATCTCGCCGCGCTCCATCTCCTGGCCTTTTCGCTGAAGTCTCGAGAACTCGGGCTTGGTCGTCGGCCGGTGGTCCCGTCCGGCGCCGGCCGGCCACGGCGCCGGGCATGGGCTCATTCCAGACGCGCGAGAGTTCCCTCCAGGAAGTAGTAGGGGATGACCAGATTGCTGCGCGAGTTGGTCATCTCGATCCAGTAGACGACGTCGATCAGCAACACGCCGTCGGCGATGTCGGTGGTGTCGAACGTGACGTCCTCGAGGACGATGCGCGGCTCGAAATAGAGGATCGCGTCCGCTATGATCGTCTTCAGATGGGTCAGCGTCGTCTCGTCCATCGCGTCGAACACATGGGCGGTGAGGTCGCAGCCGTAGTCGGGCTCCATCACCCGCTCGCCGGGCTTGGTCGAGAACAGGATTTCGAGGCTCTGATGGATGTCCACATCCGCTTCGACCATCCGCACGCTTCCCGACCGCAGGTCGAACTCCGGCGGGAACGCCCAGCCGCGGCCCAGAAAGGGGCGACTCTGGTCCATGGCTAGCCTCCGATGATGACGGTCGGAAATCCGACCGGCACGAGTCCGCCATGCGCCGAGATATCGCCGACCCGCAGCGCCGGCCGCTTGCCGATCAACACGGTCGTCGAGCCCTTGGGAAAGCTGTCGGGCGGTCCGACGCACACCGCCATGTCGCCGACCACCGCCGCCGGCAGCTTGCCGATCAGGACGGTCGGCACGCCGGGCCCGATGACCGGACCGCCGACGTGCGGGATCGGCGGGAGCCCGGGCGTCGCCATCGGGCAGATGTGCAGGTCGGTGATGCGGGCGGCGGGCGGCATGACGGCTCCTCAATTGATCATCACGACGAGGCCCTGGATCGTGACCTCTCCCGCCGCGGCCTTCAGTTCGGCCTGAACCTGGGCCTGCGCGGACAGCTTCAGGTCCGCGGTCATGCTGGCGTTCAGGCCGGAGATCTTGACGTCCGCCGGCGAATGGATGGTGACGCCGGCGTCGCCGGTGATTTTCATGGCGCCGGTCGCGGTGATCGTGATGTCGCCCGGCGAAGTCAGGGCAATGCCGCTCTTGTTCATCAGCATCTTGTTGCCGGTGGTGTCCTTGATGGTGATCGAGGCGTCCTCGTCATTGATCAGCACGTAGTGGCCGCCCGGCGTCTCCGCGCGGATGAACTTCTTCTCGTCGTCGAAGATCAGCTTGAGCTGGCTGTTGGTGACGACGGCCTTGGTCTCGTTCTTCTGGTCGGGAACGTAGGGCGCCTTGCGCGCGCCGCTGTGCAGCGAGCCGATCACGACCGGCGCGGCGGGATCGCCGTTCAGGAACCCGACGACCACCTCGTCGTCGATCTCGGGCATGAAATAGACGCCGGCGCCCGAGGTCGCATAGGGGCTGGCCAGACGCATCCAGATCGCGTCGTCGTCGGTCGCCAGCAGCGGAATGGAGACCTTCACCCGGCGCTGACCGGCGGGATCGTCGTGGATCTGCTTGACCTTGCCGATCTGCAGCCCCTGCGCGGCCGGGACCAGCCCGCCCGCCGGCGGCGGCCCGATCAGGTCGGGCGGCTGGCCGAACCAGGCGTTCGGCAAGCCGAACGAAACCTCGGTCCGCCAGACCCCGCCATCGACCGAATGCCGGACGCCCGAGACGAAAGCATTGCCGTCGAAGCGCGCGCCCAGACCGTCGAGCTCGACCATCTGGCCCGGCTGCAACTGGCCGTTGCCGACGATCGCGGCGCGGCCGCGGATGCGCGCCAGCCGCGACTTCAGGAGCGAGGCGTCCGCCCAGGTCTTGAGCCCGTCGCCGGTCGGCAGGCCCGCCGACTGGAGTCCGGACGCCGATTTCAGCACCTTGGCGAGCGTCGCGCCGGAAATGTTGCCCTGCCCGCTCCAGCTCGGTTCGCTCGCCGTCTGGCTGGTCAGCGCCTGCGCCGCGGGGTCCCAGGTCTGCGCCTCGACCTTCTCATATTGCGAGCGCGCATCCATCTCGATGTCGACGTCGATGACCGTCAGGCCGAAGCCGAACGAGAGCGCAGGGCTGTCGAACGCGGGCGGCTTCACCGAAACGGCGCCGCCATCCGCGATGACGAGGGCGCCATTGGCCTCCGCGCGACAGACCAGATAGTCCCAGTCGCTGGCGAAATACTGGACCATCTGCTCGTGTTCGCCGCCGAGCCGCGCGACGTCGGCGGTCAGGCCGTGGCTCTCGATCAGGCTCTTCAGCGCGGCGTCGTCGCTCTTGCCGAGGAACTGCCCCCTGTTGCGCACCGTCGTCATGGCGACGGCCTTGTCGCTGCAGGTGACGACGAGCCGGCACTCGCGCGCGCGCGTGACCTGGACCGCATGCTTGACGATGACGCCCTTGAACACCGAGGCGTCGCTGTCGTGGTAGCCGAGCTTGATCTCGACGGCGTTGCCGGGGACGAAGGTGTCGGCCTCGCTGTGCTTGAACGTCTCCTGCGCGACGCTGCCGTCGAGGAAGGTCAGGATCGCATAGGGAATCCGGTTGACGTGCTTGACCGTCTCGATCCGCAGGATCTGGATCGCGTCGCTGATCGCCTCGCCGCCGATCAGCACGACCGCCGAAACCAGATCGATATTCCCGAGCTCGGGCGCGGCGGGCATTTCAGCGCCTCGTCCCGGCGCCGCGCAGTCCGGCCTTCGGCGGGAACTGGATCACCTGGTTGGCGACGAGACGGCGGAAATTGGTGAGGTTGTTGAGCGCGGCGACCTCGAGGTACAGCGTGCTGTCGCCGTAGATGCGATGGCACATCAGCGGCAGCGTGTCCCCCGCGGCGACGCGCCGGGCATGGGTGAGGTCGGCCGATTTCTTGCGCCCCTCCAATTCCATCTTGTCGGCCGAGGCGTAGTGGAGGAAATCCGCCTTCATGACCGCGCGCAGGGGCCGGCCGGTCGGGCTGAACAGCGTATAGTCGATATCCATCCGGCTGAGGACGCAATCGAACTTGAGCGAGCCCCAGAGCACCCGCAGGTAGCGCGGACGATGGATCGCGCCGTCGAAATCATAGGCGACGGCCTTGAACGCCTTGATCCGGTCGACCACGGTCATGGCTTGCGAATTGGCCGGTTCCGCCACGACCCCGGTGTCGTCGAGGACGAAACTGAGGTTGAGGTTGCGCGGGCCCTGGCCGGTGTATCGGGCGGTGACGCCGACCGGATTCACTTTCTGCTTGGTGTCGAATTCGACGGCGAGCGACTCGGAATAGCGATCGGGATTGATCTGCGCCTCGAACCGGCCGGCGGTCTTGCGATACTTGTCGTCCTCGAACGCGAGCACCACCAGTTTCTTGAGCATGGGGCCGCGCTCTCAGCGTTCGCCGAGGCGGTCGAGCGCCTTCCTGATGAGTTCGGCGCAATCGGCGAGAATCTCCGCGCGCAGCGCCTCGGTGTCGGCGGCCTGCGCCGGCGCCGGCTTCGGCTCGTCGACGACCTCCGCCCCAATGTTGATTTCCCTGATTTCGACCGGCATCGGATACTCCTGTAGGCTCACGGGCGCGGCCTGCGACCAAGGTCCGCGTCAAACCCGTCCAAGGCGCCTCGCCCCTGCCGCCGTCCCCGCGCGCACGACGGCCGCCGCGCGGCGCTCACGAACTTGTCGACAAACGCATCGTGACCCCCATCTCCGGTCGCGGCGGCGCCGCAGCCCGCGGCGATCCGTTCGGCGCAGACCGCTACGGACCCTGGCCGGCGTTGCCCGCGACGAAGCCCCGCTGAAGGTAGGCGAACGCGAATTCGAGCGTCTCGACGGCGATCTCGCTCTCCTTCGCATTGAAGTTCGAGACGTCCATCTTGACCGGCCATGCGCGGACGAAATCCCAGCTGACCATAGGATTGTCCTTGACGTCGAGCAGGGACACCTTGATGTCGCGCGGACGGATCGGCTTGCCCAGATCGGACTCGATCGTCGCCTTGCACCATTCGAACAGCGCGGTCGAGCGGCCGACGAACCCGCGCTTCAGCACGAGATTGCCGTATTTCATCTTGGTGGGAAGGCGATGGACGAAGCGGTTCTCGCCGCCCTCGACGACCTCCTCGACCTCGCGCTCCGCGTTGAAGCCCGAAGCCTCGAGGAAGCCGGCGTCCGGGCTCCCCGTGCCGGCGACGTTGACGCTGAAGTAGAAACTGACGAGCGGATACGGCGCCACGGCGCGGCCTATTTATTGGCGATCGTCACGCCTTCGTGCGCGATCTCGATGGTTTCGACGGCGACCTCGTTGCCGTCGGCCTTGAGGTCGGTCGAGGTGATCTTGGTCGGCCAGGCGTTGGTCAGCGTCCAGGTCATCGTCGGGTTGGCGTCCTGATCGAGCAGCTTGATGGTGATCGCGCTGCGCTTGATCAGGTTCATCTTGCGCTGGTTGAACCAGTCCCAGAACTTGTTGTCCTTGACGAACACGCCCTTCTTGAGCGTCACGTTGCCGGACTTGACGATGCCCGGCATCTTGATCGTCGAAAACGCCTTGCTGTTGCCGGCGCGGTATTCGATGACCTGGGCTTCGGCGTCGAGGCCCGTGACCTCCTGGAACGGCAGGTTGGTGCCGACGTCGGCGATGTCGACCGAGAAATAGAATTTCGGAAGCGGCCAAGTGCTGCCCTGGGCGGAACCGTCGTCTGCCATCGATCACTCCCGAACTGATTGCCGGCGCTCGTCCGGCTCAAGAAGTCGGCATTGTCTGCTGGAACGTCAGCAAGATGAACTCGGCCGGCCGCACGACCGCCACCTTGACCAGCACCTTCAGGTAGCCGTCGAGTATGTCGTCGGCGGTCATGGTGACGCCGAGTCCGACGCCGACGCTGAACGCCTGCGCCGGCGTCGCGCCGAACAGCGCGCCGGCCTTCCACTGGTTGGTGAGGAAGTTGCTGATCATGCTCTCGACCGAGACCCAGGTGGTCGCCGTGTTCGGCTCGAACATGAACGCCTGCGCGGCGGCCTTGATCGATTGCTCGAGCATGATCAACGTGCGGCGGACGTTGACGTAGCGCGTATCCTGGCTGTTGCCGTTGAGCGTGCGCGCGCCCCAGACCATGACCCCGTAGCCCGGCACGGTGCGGATCGCGTTGATCGCCTTGCCGTCGAGCGGGACGTTGAGATCCTGCTGGTCGTCGTCGGTCACCGCGACCATCGGCTTGACCGCCGACAGGATGCTCGTGCCGGCCGGCGCCTTGAACACGCCGCGGGTGAAATCGGTCCGCGCGTAGACGCCGGCTATGGCGCCCGAGGGCGGCAGCAGGTTGACCTGGTCGAGCAGGGCGTTCATCAGCGGCCGGTAGAACGGCACCGTGTTCAGCAGCGCCTGATGCGCCTGCTGCGGCGTCACCGCCGGCGGCTGCGGCGCGACTGGCGCCGGCGCCGGATTGGGGGCGGGAGCCGGCGCGGGACCGGGTGCGGGCGGATTGCCGCCGCCCGTCGCGGGCGGCGCCGGATTTGGCGCGGGACCGGGCGCGGGCGGATTGGCGCCGCCCCCGGCGGGCAGCGCCGGCGCCGGGGCCGGCGTCGGCATGAGATGGGTGACGAAATTCTGCAGCACCGCCTGGCCCTTGGGGTCGGCGATGCTCTTCACATAGTCGTTCAGCTTGCCGACGACGGTGGTCAGCGCGGCCGGCGTCAGGAAGCTCGGGTCGATGTCCTCGGCCTCGACGATCGAGGTCTCGATCCAGGGGTAGTAGGCCGCGCCATAGTCGAGCCCGACCGTGCCGATGCCGTTGCGGAACGCCTCGATCGGGCTCGGATCCGCGTTGATCGGCGTCTCGCCGCCGAACACATCGAGGATCGCGACCCGGCTCTTGAGCGTCGAGCAATGCGCGAGAATCCTAGCGGAAAGCGCGGTGCAATCCTGCCGGGACAGGCTCATTGCATCGGGCGCGACGATCATCGTGGGCACCGGCTCGGCGATCAGCGCGGTGAGGCCCGCCTCCAGATCGTCCCGCTTGATCGCGTCGGCGTAGGAGCCGACGCTGACGATGAAGCAGGATCCCCCGCCGTTGTCGAAGAACAGCTGCAGCGAATAATAGAGATAATGGCGCGTATGCGCCTGATAGGTGTCGGCCTCCGCATTGGCGATCGGCTGCGCGTTCGGTTCGGTGAACACGAACGACGACCGGTTCGGCGTGGCGGCGCTGGTGTCGAACACGGGATTGTCGGCGAGATCGAATTGCGTCTGCGGCGCCCCGCCGAAGTAGGTCAGGAACTCTGACATGCCCGAGATGCGGAACGGCAGGTTTTTCAGGCTGCGCGAGCCCTGCGTCGCCTTCTCGGTATAGCCGATGAACGCCGGCACCGCCGTCTCGACCTCGACGACGGAATTGGTGAAGCCGGCGATTTCGTTGATGTACACGGCGGGGGTCTTGAGCTGTGCCATATGCGCGCTGCCCTCGTTCGCAAAACGCCGCCGGTACGGAAGCGCCTTCAACTTATGCCGAACTTCGGCTTCCTGCCAAGGCCAAAACGTCACGGTAGAAAAAGTTTCTTTACCCGCCGCGTGACGCGATCCATGCTGTGCGCCCGCGCGCCCGCCCGGCGCCGCCGGGAACGGGGTACCTTCATGCGGATCTCCTTTCGCCCGCTCGCCGCGCTCGCCTGCCGGCACAGCTACTTCGAGGACGGCCTCGCGCGCGCGCTGACGATGACGCCGACCGCCGAATGCCGGCGCCTGATGCGCCGCCATCGCTGCCTGCTGCGCGGCGCCCGCGGCGGCGGCGCGATCCACGCCGGCCTCGACGAGACGGGGCTGCACGTCGCCGGCCTCGACGCGGCGACGCCGCTCGCCTTCGCGCTGACCTGCGAGGATCCCTATTTCGCCAGCTACACCGCCGCCGACTGGACGCCCGGCTCGCTCGCCTACTACAGCAATCTGGGCGCGGCGGCGGCGGGCGAGCCGGTCCTGGCGGGCGAGCGGGTGGCGCTGAAGACGCGGGCGTTTTCCCATGCCTTCCCGGCGCCGCGCCGGGGCGCCGCGCTCGCGATCGTGCGCGCGCGCGACGGCGCGACGGCCTGGGCCGGCCCCGCGCCGGCGGGCGAATTCGACACGCTGACGCTCGACCTGCGCGCGCTCGGCGAGGGCCGCTACGATCTGCGCATCGACGGCGCCGCCGCGCTCGCCTTCTATCTCGGCGACGCCGCCGCGCCGGCGCCGTGGGGCGTCGTCGAATTGTTCGGCCTCGCCGATCTCGCCGCCGGCGGCGTCCCGCCGGCCGCGCCGCCGCTCTATGTCGTGGCGCTCGAGGCGCGCGCGACGATCTGGCGCTACGTCTTCCTCGGCGCCGCCGGCGCGACGCTCGCGGTCACCGGCCGGGTCGCGCCGAGGCAGCCGGTCGCCTTCTCCGGGCCGGCGCCGATGCCGCTCGGCCCGCTCGCCGGCGCGGCTTTCGACTCGCAGACGCCGATCGCCCTGCGCGAGCGCCCCAACGGCCGCTATGCGATGAGCCTGTCGATCCGCCGCGACCCGGCGAGCGCCGAGACCAATCTGGCGCTGCCCTGCGCGGGGCGCGACACGCCGATCGTCGGCGGGGCGGCGGCGGGAGTCTCGCAGATGGTGCTGAACCTGTGAGGCGGCCAACGGCCGGTCGTGCGGTCGCAGCCGGCGCCGCGCGCCGCGCGTGCGCAGCGGACGGGCCGTCGCCGCCGGGCGATCCGGCTCGGACTCGCTAGTTCATCTCCTCGTCTTTGTGTTCTTTCTTGCTCTCGGCTTTGTCCTTTCCGTCCCCCCCGCTTTCCTTCTCCCCGGCCAGACTGGCGCCGTATGTGATGATCGCCGCGCGTCCCTCCTTGTAGCCGCCTGGCCCGAAAGCCCAATTGGCCCAATTGGCGCCGCTGTCCCTTTGTCCCTTCACTTCGATGACCTCGACGCATCTGAGGATCTGTCCCGCTGTCGTCGCCGTGAGTTCATCGCCGAAAACCCCCTTCAACGCCTCGGTCACCGCAGCTTTCGCGCCAACCTTGGCGAGCGGGCCGAGCTTGGCCGCCTCCGCGAGGGCGTCCTCGATGACGATCCCGAGGGCTTCGACCCCATTGTCGTAGTTGAGTTCGTTTTCGGCGTTCTTGGTTTCGATTCCCTGCAATGACTGTTTTTGCTGTTCGGAAAGCTGGCCGCCGCCGAAGTCGGAGACTGCGGGCGGGGGATAGAGAACCTCGGCGACATAGGGCCGCGTCGTCCACCCGCTGTGCTGCTTCTTGAATATGTGGCCCTTCGACGCCTCGCTGGTGACGTCCAGCCAGCCGACCTGCTGCTTCTTGTCGTCGAAGACGACGAAATCCGGGCGGGTCGCGCCGGCGGCGACCTGCGATTGAACCTGCAGTTTTCCAAAACTGGTCGCGCCCATCATCCATGTCGCCAGCGTCTCGACGGCGTAGCCGTAGCGGGCGTAGAAAAACTCGGGGATCGCTTTTTCCTCGAGCATCCTCGCGAAGACCTTGATCCATGCGTCGAGATAGCCGCCCTTCTTGGACAGGCTCTTCAATTCGGGGTCGGCCTTGATGATCCCGGCGGCCTTTTTCACCGAAGCGTCGAGCGTGCCGGCGACCTTCTCGACCTCCGCGAGCTCCCCGACGACCTCGTCCTGCGCTTCGGGCGAGTGGCGCTTGACCCGCCGCTGGACGGTGCGGTCGGCCCCTCCGGGACCGCCGGCGGGCGAGACGCGCGCCGCCTCGCCCATCGCGTCGGCCTCGCGCTCCAGCGCCGCATCGTCGTTGACCGCCACGCCGTTCACCTGCAGCGTCGGCGCGACCCGCCCCTGCTTCTGCTGGACGACATGCCAGGCCTCGTGCGGCAGATGCCGCTCCTGCCCCGGCGCCAGATGGATGTCCGCCCCCTGCGCATAGGCGAGCGCTTGCAATTGCGCGGGCTCGGGCGAATTGCGGTGGACGCGGACGTCGTCCAGCGCCAGCCCCGAGCGCGCCTCGATGTCGGCCTTGAGCCGGTCGGGCAGGCCCGTGCGGTTGGGCTGCGCCGCGCGCTGGACGGGCTGGAGCGGGTCGAGCGCCGAACCGAACGCCGCCCTCAGCGCCGCCGCGCGCGCCTGCACGACCGGGCTGTCGCGGATCATCTGCGCGGTGCGGCCGAGCGGCGTGTTCGCCATCGCCTCGGCGAGCCCTGCGGGCGCGCGCGCCGACGAAGGCGGCGCCGGCAATGGCTTGGGTTGCGTCCTCTCCGCCTTGATGAAGCCGCCCATCGCCGCCCCGCGCGATCCCGCCGACGATCGCCTCAGGCTAGCCGCGCGACGCGCCGCTGTCCACCGCGCCGCCCGGCGAGGATGCGCCGGCGCCGCCGATCGCCTATAAGCGCAGCCGGGGTACGACGGGGAGCGCCATGGACATAGCAGCGATCATCGAGGCCCTGAAGCCGATCTCGACGCCGACGATCACGACGATCCTGTTGAAGAAGGGGCTGCGCAACGTCTGGATGCGCGGCCCGCGCCCGCTGCGCGCCGGGGCGCCGCGGATCGTCGGCCCGGCCTTCACCCTGCGGTTCATTCCGGCGCGCGAGGACATGGCGACGCCCGAGGCCTGGTCGTCGCCGCGCTCGACGCGCGCGGCGATCGAGCAGATGCCCGAAGGCTGCGTCGCGGTGGCCGACGCGATGGGCGTGCGCGACGCCGGCATTTTCGGCGACATCCTGTGCGCGCGGATGGCCAAGCGCGGCGTCGCCGGGCTGGTCGCGGACGGCGTCGTGCGCGACGTCGCCGGCGTGCGCGCCGCCGGCCTGCCGGTCTGGTGCCGCGGAACCGCCGCGCCGCCCTCGGTCGCCGGGCTGATCTTCGAGGGCTGGCAGGCGCCGATCGGCTGCGGCGGCGTGGCGGTGTTTCCGGGCGATCTCGTCGTCGCCGACGAGGACGGGGCCGTCGTCGTGCCGGCGGCGCAGGCCGAGCATGTCGCGGCCGCCGGGGCCGAGCAGGAGCGGCTGGAGCGCTGGATCGCCGGCGAGGTCGACCGCGGCGTCGCCCTGCCCGGCCTCTACCCGCCGGACGCCGCGACCCGCGCGCGCTACGAGGCCGAGCGCGCGCCCGGGCCGGGCGCGACCGGCGCCGGCTGAAACGCGCGGCCCCGGCCCGAGTCTCACTCGGACCAGGGCGCGGCGATCAGGCCGCCGTCGCCGGACGCCGCATTGACTCCGCGCGGCAGGCCGAGCGGCGACCCGGCGCCGAGATTGCGGTCGTAGATCGCCGCATAGGAGCCGACCAGGCCGACGAGCCTGTCCTGCCAGCCCGCCTCCAGCCCGAGTTCGGGCGCATGGATCGGCAGGGACTCGACGCCGCCGGCGGCCCAATCGCTGCGCGGCGCCTCGGCGCGCATCAGCGTATGGATCGTCCAGGCGACGATCGCGGCCCATTCGCCGTCGGCGACGCCGGTCGCCGCCAGGATCGGATAGACCGCCAGCGGCTCCGGCAGGATGCGGTGGTTCGACCGCCCGGGGCCGCCGCCGCGCGTTTGCGCGAGCGTCGTCGTCTCGCCGGCGAGGCCCTTGCAATAGCCGACGGCGTAGCCGTCGTTCATCTCGACCTCCTCCTGGAATCCCATCCGGATGAATTCGAGCCGGCGCGCGGCGAACCAGGCCTCGAGCTGGCGCTGCGCGGCGCCGCCGAGCGCAAAGCAGATCGGCTGCCCCGCGAGCTCCTCGGCATGGCGGACCGGCGAATCCTGGGGAACCATGATCGCGGTCGATTCCTCGAACACGGTCGGGCCGGGGATGAGCTGTCCCGCCAGTCCGTTGTCGACGATCTCGGCGCCGGTCAGGAACGCGACGTCGTCCGCGCCCGCGCGCGCCTTCGCGAAGGCGGCGTCCGAATCGTAGCGGCGGAACTCGAGCCGGCCGCCCGGCCCCAGCACGACCGCGGCGATCGCCCGGCAGAGGTCGAGTTCGAGGCCGGCCGCCCCGCCGCCGGCCGCAACCGCGATCAGCCCCGGCCGCTCGACCCCGCCGCAGCGGACCAGGCCCTCCGCCCTGACCCGGTCGAGAATCGGCCCCGCCGACGCCGCCGGCGCGAGGCCGAGGCCGAGGCCGAGGAATGCGAGAACGGCGATCGTCAGGCGGCGCATGCGCATATCCCCGCGAGGCTTTCGGCAGCGAAGCGGCGCGGCGGCTCGCGGCGGCTGCGGGGCCTCGCGCGCGGCTTCATGAGCGATGGTCTCGGACATTCCTGTTCGCCCGGCGCTGGACTCTCGGCCGCGCATCGTATCCGAAATTCGATCGCGCACGCCACGAGCGCCCGGAGTCGCCGCCGCGATGTCGAGGTGGTCAAGACATCCACCAATTGGGTATCGGGTGGCGATTACGTTTGGACCTCAACACTATCGAGTCCGATCAGTTGCTCGATGAAGCTGAGAAAGACACGAACCTTTGCCGGGGGATGCCTACGCGAGGGCATGTAGGCATAGAGGGGGTAATGCTCTTGATTCCACTCCGGCAATATCCGCACGAGCTTTCCGGTACGGAGCGCCTCGCGACTGTAAAGCGCCAGCGGTTGGGCGATTCCGTGACCGCCGAGACATGCCGCAAGAAGACTTGGTGAGTCATTGACGACCATTCTGCTCTTGACGGGCAGCGTCTGCCAGGAGCCGTCGATGAAAAAATCCCATTTGAAAATCCGACCCGAAGCGGGCGAACGGAAATGGATGCACTGGTGCTCGAGCAAGTCTAGCGGCGTGTTTGGCACGCCGTGTTGCGCGATATAGCCCGGAGCTGCGCAGGTAAGCACCTCGGTGTCGGCGATCTTACGAACCACCAATGACGACGGCTCTGGCTCGCCGAAGCGGACTGCCACGTCGAATGATTCGCCGATGAGATCGCCCAAGCGATCCCGCACCTCAATCTCGATCGATAGCGCCGGATGCCGCTCGAGGAACGGGTGCAGATTCCGAGCCAAGACATGGTGGCCAAACGGCGGACATGCCTGGACTCGTAAGCGGCCCGTTACGCGCCCTGATGCTGCGTATGCGGTCTCTGCCGCCGAGGTGATTCCGTCGACCAAGGGGCGGACTTCATCGAGGAAACGCCGCCCCTCGTCCGTCAGCGCGATTGCGCGGGGGTGCCGGTTGAACAGACGAACGCCCAATTGCTCCTCGAGGCGGGAGATTCCGCGGCTGACTCCAGAGGGCGTGATGTCGAGCAGGCGAGCGGCCCCCCGGAAACTGCCCGCGTCGACAACGGTAACGAACGTTACGACGCCGCTCAGCAAGCGCGATGAGAGATTCATCCAGATTGTCTCCACGGGAAACTGGCAGGCCAATGGGTGACTCTGAGTCATCGCTAAGATGCCAAGTGGCCGACTTTAAAGCAATCATGCGCAGTGACAAACATAGTCAAATTTAACCGTGGGGTGCGCGCATGTCCGGGGATGAAACCGACATGACCCGTCGCGAGCTCATCGTAGCCGGCGCGGCCGCAGCGTCATTCGCAGCGCTCGGACCGGGTCGAGCTCTGGCTGTTCCTGTCTGGGAGAGGCAGAACGAACTCCCGCTCGCACTGCACGTGAATGGCGTGCAGCACGCCTTGAATCTGGAGCCGCGCGTCACGCTTCTCGACACCCTTCGTGAGCGGCTCGATCTCTGTGGAACGAAGAAGGGCTGCGATATCGGGCAGTGTGGAGCGTGTACCGTCCACATCGACGGACACCGCGTCCTGTCGTGCCTCACCCTGGCGGTTCAGGCCGCCGGCAAGGAGGTCACGACGATCGAAGGAATCAGGGGCCCCGGGGGCGGCTTGCACCCGATGCAACAGGCGTTTCTCGATCATGACGCACTGCAATGCGGCTATTGTACGCCGGGGCAAATCATGTCCGGGATCGCTTGCGTGGCCGAGGGTCACGCAACGACGGACGACGATGTGCGAGAGTATATGAGCGGCAATCTTTGCCGCTGCGGGGCTTATCGCGGCATCGTCGCCGCAATACGTGACGTTGCGGGGGGCGGCTGATGGAGCGCTTCACCTATGCAGCGCCGCGGACGGTGAAAGATGCGGTGTTGGAACTGTCATCGTCTGGGAAAGCCAAGGTGCTGGCCGGCGGCACGACGCTGGTGGACCTCATGAAGAATGGGGTCGAGAGACCCCAGCGGCTCATTGACGTCACCGGCATCAGAGAATTGAGCGAGTTCACGATCGATGGCGACGAGTTGCGCTTCGGCGCATTGGTCCGGATGAGTGCGGTGGCCGATCACCCCGAGATCAAAAAGCGGCACCCAATTCTATCGGAAGCCCTTTGGCGTGGCGCATCTCAGCAACTACGCAATATGGCTACCTTGGGAGGGAATGTCCTTCAGCGCACCCGTTGTGCGTACTTCCGCGACCCTCAGTACCCCTGCAACAAGCGACAGCCGGGAGCTGGCTGCGCCGCGATCGACGGCATCAACCGTGGGCACGCGCTATTGGGAACGAGCGAGCGCTGTATCGCCGTCTATCCCGGCGATTGGGCGACGGCACTCGCCGCGGTCGATGCGTCGTTCGATGCTGTGAGTCCGCGCGGCACGAGAACCATCTCGATTCACGACTTGCATGTCGAGCCAGGCCGCACACCAGATGTCGAGCACACCCTGGCAGCCGATGAACTGATCGTTCGGACACGCATCCCGACTCAGAGCGCCTACCGAGCTTCCACATATCAGAAGATCAGAGACCGAGCCTCCTACGCCTTCGCGCTCGCGTCGGCGGCCGTCGCTCTCGACCTTCAAGGCGACCTCGTTCGGGATGCGCGGATCGCGATCGGCGGTGTGGCGACTCGGCCCTGGCGGGCGCGCGATGCCGAACGGAGCCTGATCGGCGGAAGGCTGGATGAGCGCGCCGCTCGCCATGCTGGTGAACTCGCCTACGTCAACGCCCATACGACACCGCAGAATGCCTTTCGCGTGCCGCTAGGCGTTGCCGCGGTCGAGAGAGCTCTGATGATTGCGAGGGAACGGGCATGACCGCGACCCTTGGCCAAGACGCGCAGCGAGTCGACGGCCGCGACAAGGTCAGCGGCAAGCCGATCTATGGAGCCGACCGCACCTTGCCAAACATGGCGCACGCCGTTCCAGTTGTCGCGACTGTTCGGAAGGGCCGCATTACGGGGATCGACACGCGCGGCGCCCAACGCGTGCCCGGTGTGCTCTTGATCTTGACGCACGAAAACTTCGATCGCCTGAAGCCGGTCCAGTTTTCTTTCGCGGGAGGGACCGCGATCCAGAGTTTTCAGCTCCTCCAATCGCCGGAGGTGAAATACCGAGGACAGGCCGTTGCCCTCGTGGTCGCGAAGACGCTGGAAGCAGCTCAGGAAGCCGCTGCGCTGGTCCGTGTCAGCTGTTCCGAGGAGGCTTCGGCGACGGTCGAGTTGAACGCTCCGGGTGGAACCTCGGTGAAGCAAGCTGTCGCGACGCCCTTTTTCAAGGACTTCGTCGCTGGCGATCCGGAAGCTGCGATTGCCGCAGCGCCCGTCCGCTTCGAGCAGACGTATCTGACGGCGCCGCAGCATCAGAACCCGATCGAACTATTGTCTACGGTCGCCGAATGGCAGGGCGATGAGCTGATCGTCCACGAGGGAACGCAGGCAGCTTCCGCAATGCGAGGCGGTCTGGCGACGCAACTCGGCATCCCGCTGGAGAAGGTTCGCGTGATATCTCCTTATGTCGGCGGGGCATTTGGTCAGCGCGGGTCAATCTCGCCGCACACTGTATTCGCAGCAGTTGCGGCACGTCGCGTGGGTCGGCCTGTCAAGCTGGTGGTGCCGCGCGCGCAGGTGTTCCACGCGACGAGCTTCCGTGCGCCGACCGAAC